>DATFAZ010000090.1:0-76846 GCA_035254105.1 Noviherbaspirillum sp.
CCGGGTCCATACAATCGGCCGAAGTTGCCGACGCCGCACTGGAAGATGTGAGCAGGGCGCGTGCCGGGGTTGAAGCCAGCTTCGCAGCAGAAGAGCGGGCATGCCACCCAAAATTTTTTGTTACTTCCTGCGTTGAACAGGCGCAGGAACGCCGTCGTCAGGCCTTGCAACCATTACGAAAAATAGAACTGGAAGCAAATACGTTCAAGCGGCGGGAACGTGTATCAAAACGGGATGACGCTGCGGCAGAACGGCAGGTGAAAGCCCAGGCGAAAGAGATCGAACGCTCCCAGATCAAGAACGATACCAAAAACATCGATGGCCCTGCGCAAGAACGGGCGCCGGAAGCGGTTCAGCATAATGCCCCGGCGACGAATGCCGAACGTAGCGCACAACACGAAGCGAAGCTGAATCGCTTGCAGCAGGAAGAAAGTAAAAATGCGGAAAAGCGTTCGGAGAATGTCGTAGCGTACGAGAAAAAAATACAGGCGGCGCAGGAACGACAAAAGAAAGTTGCGGAAAGAAAGGCGAAAAAGGAAGCGGAGCGCCGGGGCAAGCAGGCGTCTCAACCGGCTGCGCAGTAAACGCGCACTAAACGGGGGCTAAACGCTTAAAAGAATACGTGGCGCCGCTTGCGCTGCGCCACGCCTTGATTTACCAGTTACACTGCGCGCTTCATTTTGCTGGCAGTATAGGTTTTTGTTTCTTCAGGCACCTCCACAAGCTTCACGATTGCCAATGTGCAGTTGTCGCCGGAGCCATCGGTGGTACGTTCACGCGCCTTGTTGATCAACATTTCCGCTGCCTGGCGTGGTGAGTTCATTGCAATCGCGGCACCCAGTTCCACGTCCGACAAGTAATGCCAAAGACCGTCGGTGCAAAGCAAAAAAGAATCTCCTGCCTTCAGCCCGTCATAACGGTCCACGCTCACTTCCGGTGCATGGTCATGTGAGCCCAAGGCATTGACCAGAACGTTCGATAAATGATGGTTCTGCGCATCTGCACGCGATAGCTTGCCTTCCTTAACCAGCGCTTCCACATAAGAATGGTCGATGGTGCGTCCGGCACAGTTCGGCCCATCGAAGCGATACAGGCGGGAATCCCCTACATGCGCCCAAATAGCGCTTCTTTCCGGTGTAACGACGAGCACGACAACGGTGCTGTGCGGTTTCTTTTCCGAAGAAATGGCCGTCAGTTTGATGATGGTGTGCGCATCTTGTGCAATCGTCACCAGCATTTTTTCTACATTGTCCGTCTGCGGTGAGAACAGGTCGAACGCCTGCTTGGCGGTACGGATGACCTGCTCTGCTGCAAGTGCTCCGCCGCTTAATCCACCCATGCCATCGGCGATAACCGCCATGACGTAGCCCGGAGCCCTTGGTGCGGCAAATAGCGCGACGCGGTCCTGCTGCTCTTTTCGGTCGCCTATGTGCTGTCCGGTGCCTGCGTCAATTCTGTATTGGCTCATAAATCTCAGTGAAGGATCAAACTACATCAATAAAATTATTGCATTCCAAAAACTGCAGCTTCATTTTTGTAGGTATTTGTTACACCTGCTTTTTTGAAACTTTGCCTCCATAGATAACTGCACGCCGGGCGATATGCTGCCTGTGAGTTGCAGAATGCTATACGCCGTTCAGTTTCGCTCTTAAAATATAGGCTATCGCATTCGACACATAATTATGATCCCAATCGAAGACATACAGCGAAGAATAGTCGAGCTGGAAGTGGAGCATCGCGATCTGGACGCGGTTATCGAACTGTTGAGCAGCGAAGTGTTGCATGATGAGCTTCAATTACGTCGCTTGAAAAAGCGCAAGTTGCAACTTAAGGATCATATAATTTTGTTAAAAATGCAACTCGTGCCGGACACTCCCGCCTAATAATTAAGCCAGAGAAGCGCATGCCTTTTGATTGCCAGACGCTTTGACAGATCACGCCGCCACACCCTCAGACCAGGCAAATCACGACGCCGACATCGAGCAGTTATTTCAAGCAGATGGCCCTTTAGGCCAGGCTGTGAGCGGTTTTCGACCGCGCCAGTCGCAGACGGAAATGGCGAAGGCCATTGCTTCGGCCATCGCATCCCAAAAAACTCTGATTGCAGAAGCGGGGACCGGTACCGGCAAGACGTTTGCGTATCTTGTTCCTGCGCTACTGTGGGGTGGAAAAGTCATCCTTTCGACAGGGACGAAGAACCTGCAAGATCAGCTTTACCTGCGTGATATTCCAACCGTGCGCAAGGCCTTGCATGCACCGGTATCCGTCGCTCTTCTCAAGGGGCGCGCCAATTACGTATGCCATTTCCACCTTGAGCGTACCCTGCAAAATGGCCGTCTGACCTCGCGTGAAGATGTCGGTTATCTGCGCGAGATTTCGCGATTTGTTAAGACCACGAGTTCGGGCGATAAGGCGGAATTGTCAAAGGTGCCGGAGTCCGCATCGGTATGGAATCTGGTTACTTCGACACGGGATACCTGCGTTGGGGCCGAATGTCAGTACTATCAGGACTGCTTCGTCATGAAGGCGCGCAAAGAAGCACAGCAGGCAGATGTCGTCGTGGTTAACCATCATTTGTTCTTTGCCGATGTGGCATTGAAGGATACGGGCGTTGCCGAATTGCTGCCGTCGGCGAACACGGTCATTTTCGACGAAGCGCATCAGTTGCCGGAAACGGCGACACTCTTTTTTGGCGAAACAATATCGACATCGCAGGTACTGGAATTGTGCCGCGATGTACTTGCCGAAGGCCTGGCACATGCACGGGATGGTGCTGAGTGGGCCAAGGTGGTCGCGCCGGTTGAGCGCGCGGCGCGGGATTTGCGCCTGGCGTTTCCTCAGGATGTTATTCGCCTTGCGGTCAGCCAGATCGCCCCTTCGAGTGTGTTCTTTCCTGCACTGGAAAAACTCCAGAGCGAGCTGGATGCGATGATCGCAGTTTTGGAGAACCAGGCTGAACGAGCAGAAACGATCGAGCAATGCCGCACCAGAGCTATCGAGTTACAGGGAAAGCTTGCTGCATGGGATAGCGCCCAGGGCAAGGGGGCTGATAAGGCTGATACCGGCCAAGAGCGTGTTTTGTGGGTTGAAGCGTTTTCCTCATCCCTGCAATTGCATCAGACGCCGTTATCAATTGCACCGATATTCAGCAAGCAGCGCGAAGGATCGCCGCGCGCCTGGATATTCACCTCGGCCACGCTTGCCGTCAAAAACGACTTCAATCATTACACCTCGCAGATGGGATTGTGGAACGAGCCGGCACAGTCATGGCCCAGCCCGTTTGAATATGAACGCCAAGGCTTGTTGTACGTCCCGGACAACTTGCCGCAACCGAATTCCCTGAACTATACCGATGCGGTAATTGACGCCGCATTGCCGATGATTGAAGCGTCTGGCGGGCGTGCGTTCTTTCTTTGCACGACGCTACGTGCGGTTAATCGTGCGGCTGAACGTCTGCGCGAGGAATTTGAAAAGAAGAAATTGCCATTTCCATTGCTGGTACAGGGGGAGTCGGGACGCACGGAATTGCTTGATCGTTTTCGCGCTGCTGGAAATGCAGTGCTCATTGGCAGCCAGAGTTTTTGGGAGGGAGTCGATGTGCGCGGTGAGGCACTGTCGCTCGTTATTATCGACAAGTTGCCCTTTGCGCCGCCGGATGATCCCGTGTTGGCAGCCCGAATTGAAGCATTGGAAAAAAAAGGCCTGAACGGCTTCATGCACCACCAGCTTCCCGAAGCGATTATCAATCTGAAGCAGGGGGCAGGGCGGCTGATTCGGGATGAATCGGATCGTGGCGTACTGATGATTTGCGATCCCCGGCTAATTTCGAAGCCATACGGGCGACGTATCTGGCAAAGTTTGCCGACCTTCAAGCGCACGCGCGATGCGAATGTTGCTTATGCTTTCTTCCGGGAATCTAATGTAATAAGCTGTGAAGCAAACGATCAATAGACAAGGCATTCAAGAAATTAGTCATGTTGTCGTTATAAGTTGATAGTGCAGTAATCGAGAAGCTTGTCTTGCTGGTAATAAAAAATTTCTGAACACGCTTGACGAAATACTATGGCTAAACCTCCTGTTTCCTTGTTGCCGGTGCGCGTTGGCGACCTGGTCGTCGGCAAACCACTGCAGCGTGCAGTTTACGATTCGCAGGGAAATCTGCTTTTGGCATCAGGTAGGACCATAGAAAGCCAGAGTCAACTGGCAGGACTGATTCAACACGGATTTATCCAGGATACAGTTTGGGAAGATTTCATCCATCCAACCGCACCCAAGAATCCTGTCTTAATGGGCGCTACCAAACGACCGGCGCCAGCAGCCAGCGCGGCGGGCAGTGAAGGGGCGCCAAATGCCACCAAGGACGTCAGTGTCGGCATGGACGATATCAAGTGGCATGTCGGTGAAACACTTTATTTGCAGCCGGCAGATAACACGGCGGTTCGTTATACCGTTCGCCTGATCGGCTTCGTCAAAAACGGGACGGTATTCGTGACCGCACCCATGGTGGACGGCAAACTGGAGTTCATTCGCGAAGGGCAGGCATTCGTCGTACGCGCGTTCTCCGGGAAAAAGGCTTATGCGTTTATTTGTGCCGCAGTGAAATCGATGCACACACCGCATCCGTATCTGCATTTGTCCTACCCTAAAGATGTCCGGTGTACGCTGGTTCGAAGCGGGGCAAGGGCGGCAGTGAAGATTGCTGCATCGGTATCTCTTGGAGAGCCGGAACGGAACGTTACGGCAGTGTTGCTTGACCTTAGTGTGGGTGGTACCTCGGGAGTAGTCAAGCAAGCCTTCGGTGAGAAGGGCGAAACCGGACAAATCAAGTTCAAGGTGAATGCCGCTGGCCAGGACGAGCTACTTAACCTGAAAACGGTGTTGCGCTCGGTCGCGCCTTCAGACAATGGCGACGGATTCAAGCATGGCTTCGAGTTTCTTGATGTGTCCACGCACGATCGCCTGATCTTATCGGCGTTTGTTCATCAGACCTTGGCAGAAGGCAATTAGAGATCAGATCTCCTGCAGGCGCTCGGCTGGCAGGAGATCTTCGGATTAAGAGCCTGTATGAAAACCTACTGCGCCGCCCGCTACGGTTTTCAAACAAGCTATAAGGCTTATTTCTGTGGCTGAATCACGACTTTTCCGGTTACCTTGCGTGCCGCCATATCGTTCAGCGCTCGCGGCGTGTTGGCAAGCGCATAGCGGCCGGAAATATGCGGCTTGATTTTTCCTTCTGCCATCCATCCCATCAGTTGATGCATAGCAGCCTGGTTAGCCTTCGGCTCGCGTTTGGCAAACTCCCCCCAGAATACGCCGACCAGCGATGCGCCTTTCAATAGCGGCAAATTCAGCGGCAATTTCGGGATTTCTCCATTCGCAAAGCCAATGACAAGATAGCGGCCACGCCAGCCGATAGAACGGAACGCCGGTTCCGCGTAGATTCCGCCAACAGGGTCGTAAATGACATCCGGCCCTTTGCCATCGGTTGCATTCTTGATGGCTTCGCGCAGATCTTGTGTGCTGTAGTTGATGGTCATATCCGCACCGTGTTCTTTGCAGACGGTGAGTTTCTCATCGGACGATGCTGCAGCGATGACTCGTGCGCCGAGTGCCTTGCCGATTTCGATGGCGGCCAGTCCGACGCCACCGGCAGCACCCAGCACCAGCATGGTTTCGCCTGCTTTAAGCTGGGCGCGGTCCACGACGGCATGATGCGATGTGCCATAGGTCAGAGTGACTGCGGCTGCAGTGTCGAAGTCCAAGCCCGGTGGCATTGGCATAACCATCTTCGCTGGCACGGCGATTTGCTGGGCAAAGGCACCCTGGCTGACGAATGCCAGAACCTTGTCGCCGGTTTTAAGATGCGTGACGCCTTCTCCGACGGCACGGATCACGCCTGCAAGTTCGCTGCCGGGCGTGAAAGGCAGTTCGGGCTTGAACTGATATTTGTTCTGAATGATCAGTACATCGGGAAAATTAACCCCTGCGGCTTGCACATCAATAGCAACTTCGCCGGGGCCGGGCACAACGTCCGGCAACTCCTCTACAACCAGCGTATCGGGTAATCCCCAGGACTTGCAGAGGATTGCTTTCATGGTGTCTCCTTATAGTTTATGGTTTAAAAACGAACGGTCGTTTTATTTTAGGCATATGCCACAGAATGTCAATATCCTCACGGAGCGCAATATTGCTTCGGTTAAAATTCCCATATGAAAATTCTCGTTAGTAATGACGATGGTTACCTGGCACCAGGCATCATCGCTTTGGCCGAAGCGCTAAAACCGCTCGCCGAAATTATTGTGGTGGCGCCAGACAGCAACCGTTCCGCGAGTTCAAACTCCTTGACTCTGGATCGACCGCTTTCTGTCTATCGCGCTGACAATGGTTTTTTTTTCGTCAACGGTACCCCGTCTGATTGCGTACACGTGGCATTGACCGGCGGAATAGCCTTCCGGCCTGACCTGATTGTCTCCGGAATTAACCAAGGCCAGAACATGGGCGACGACACCCTGTATTCCGGGACGGTAGCGGCTGCAACAGAAGGGTTCTTGTTCGGCATTCCAGCGATTGCATTTTCCCAGGTAGAAAAAGGATGGGCACATGTCGATGCGGCTGCCCGTATTGCCCGGGATTTTGTGGAGCGCAGGCTCGATGCGTTGCCAAAACCTTACCTGTTGAACGTAAATATTCCTAATCTGCCCTATGACGAAATCAAGGGCATCAAGGCAACCCGGCTGGGAAAGCGCCATGAGTCGGAGGCGGTAATAAAAGCGCAAGATCCTCATGGGCGGGAGATTTTCTGGATCGGGCCTGCTGGCAAGGCAAAAGATGCGGCTGAGGGTACGGATTTCCATGCGGTCGCAGATGGCTTCGTTTCAGTTACGCCACTACAGATTGATTTGACGCATACCGCACAATTGGCTCTGCTCAAGAAGGGACTCCAATGAGCGGAAAAGACAAACGTTTTCCCTTGAGCTTGTCTTCAGTGGTAGATAAATTGCCAGGCACTGCGCATGGCGGAAACAGGTCGCAGGGCAAAGTTGCGACACCTCAAACCGCAACGCAAAATGCTGCCCAAAATATGGCTCGAATTCCCCACGCAGCCGACTCGCAGATCAAGTCGACGGGGGGCATGCAGCCAACCTCTTCGACGACCCCGCGCCCCGCATCACTCGTTTCCAATGCGGTTCGCACAGCGATGGTCGCACGGCTTGGCAAGCAGGGCGTCAAGGATGGGAAGGTGCTCGCTGCAATGGAGGCGATACCGCGGCATCTGTTCGTGGAGCCCGGCCTGGCGAGCCAGGCTTATATCGATGCGTCCTTGCCGATCGGTCATCATCAGACAATCTCGCAGCCGTACATCGTCGCGCGCATGATTGAAATCCTGCGCGCCAACGCCAACGACGGGGCACTGAACAAAGTCCTGGAAATCGGCACCGGCTGCGGCTATCAGGCAGCGGTGCTATCGCTCGTGGCGAAGGAGGTTTATTCGATCGAGCGCATCAAACCTCTGCACGAACTGGCGAAGGCTAATTTAAGGCCGCTACGTATCGCCAATATCCGTTTGCAGTATGGAGATGGTATGCTTGGCCTTCCGCAAGCGGCACCGTTTGACGGCATCATTCTGGCTGCAGCAGGTCTTGAGGTGCCGCAGAGTTTGCTGGATCAAATGACGATCGGGGGCAGGCTGATTGCACCTGTAGGTGGGCGTCATCAGGTGCTGCAACTCATCGAACGTGTCAGCAAGTTCGAGTGGACGAATACTACGCTGGAAGATTGTCATTTCGTCCCGCTGCGCCCCGGTGTCATGTGATCGGCATCGGCTCGATTTCCGGCGTACTGCTGGCAAATAACTAATAGTATGAGAATGAAAAAAGCACGCTTCATATTCCTGGCGAGTTTGCCAGTCTTGATCGCTGCATGCAGCACGACGCGCCAGGGCGCGCCGGTGTTTGACCGGACGGCTGGCGGTAAAGTGAGCGAGGCCCAAAGGTCGGGTGGAAACGCATCTATACCGGCAACATCCCCCAAGCAGGCGGATGGACGCGGTTATTACACGGTAAGAAAGGGCGATACCTTGCTCCAGATCGCGTTCGACTTCGGTCAGAACTATCGTGATCTCGTCGCATGGAACAATCTCGCCAACCCGAACGACATCAAAGTCGACCAGTCATTGCGCGTATTGCCGCCTGAAGGTGGCGCGCAAACCGGTAATGTGGCAACTTCCTCGGGGGTGGAGGTTCGGCCGTTATCCCCGCATACAGCCACGAATGGCGCAGTGTCGAACAAGTCGTCGCCTCGGGGCGAGAAGCGGCCCTATTCCGAAAGTGCGCTAGCGGAGTTGCAAAAGCCCGACGCAAGCAACAATGCTTCTTCCACACCGAACGCGGCTTCCAGAACGGAACCGGCAAAAACTGTCGAAAAAGCACCAGAAGCGGTAGCAACTGACGAGGATGGCGTTTCCTGGATTTGGCCCGTCGATGGCAAAGTGATTTCCGGCTTTAGCGAAGGCAAGAGAGGGATCGATATTGCCGGCAAGATGGGCCAGCCCGTGCTTGCGGCAGGTTCCGGCAAAGTCCTATATGCTGGAAGCGGCATTCGCGGTTATGGCAATCTGGTTATTGTCAAACATTCCAATAATTTGCTTTCCGCCTATGCACATAACAAAACCATCTTCGTAAAAGAGGATCAAAGCGTCAACAAAGGGCAAAAGATTGCAGAAATGGGCAATTCCGACACCGATGAGGTAAAACTGCATTTCGAAATCCGCCAGCAAGGCAAGCCAGTCGATCCATCTAAATTTCTGCCAAATCGCTAAATGAATCGTAATCCCCACGATCCAATTGATGACGAAACGCCGCCGGATGAAATTGCCGATGACATTCCATTGAATGCTGCCGGAGACGCGGATGATGGACGAATTGGGGATGCCGACGAGGCCAGGCCGGGCCAGGAATCGACAGCGGCAGCATCTGATCCGGTCGAGGAACTGAAAACGGTGCTCGCTGCGGAATTGTCCACCGATACTACGCAACATTACTTGAATCAGATCGGTGCCCGTCCTTTGTTGAAGGTGGAGGAGGAAATCCATTTTGCAACGCTGGCGAAGCAGGGTAATTTTGAAGCACGCCAGAAGATGATCGAACATAATCTGCGGCTGGTCGTGTCGATTGCGAAGCACTACATCAATCGCGGTGTCGTGCTGCTGGATCTGATCGAGGAAGGCAATCTGGGTCTGATGCGGGCCATCGACAAGTTCGAGCCGGAGCGCGGCTTCCGCTTCTCCACCTACGCTACATGGTGGATTCGCCAGAGCATTGAACGTGCGATCATGAATCAGGCGCGCACCGTTCGTCTGCCAGTGCATATGGTGCGCGAATTGAACCAGATTCTGCGCGCCAAATATCATCTGGAGGCGCAGCACCACGACGGCAAGGATGCCACAGCTGAGGATATTGCACATCTGGTCGACAGGCCCGTCGAAGATGTGCAAGACATTCTGGCTCTCTCCGAGCATCCAACCTCGCTCGACGCGCCGTTGGATAACGACCCGCAGGCAAGCTTGATGGATATGCTGCCCGGAGACATTGAGGATGGCCCCGATTCGCGCGCCGAGCATCATGAAATGATGGTATTGGTGCGCGACTGGCTGAAGAAGCTGCCGGACAAACAACGCGTGGTAATCATTCGTCGCTTCGGTCTGGATAATGACGACCCCGCGACGCTGGAGGAACTCGCTGCGGAAATGAGCGTCACGCGTGAGCGCGTGCGCCAGATTCAGCAGGAGGCATTGGTCAAGCTCAAGCGCGCATTGACTGCGCGGGGCGTAGGCAAGGACGCATTGTTGTGATCCCGGTCCTGGTATTCGACATCGAGACGATTCCCGATGTGGCGGGTCTGCGGGTTTTGAATAATCATCCGGCCACGATGACCGACGCCGAAATCGCTTCAGCCGCATTCACAGCACGACGCGAAAAGACGGGATCGGATTTTCTTCCGCATCATTTGCATCGCATCGCGGCAATTTCATGTGTATTTCGCGACAATGAAGGTTTCCGGGTACGTTCCCTCGGAAGTCCGGAAGATCAGGAGCCGAAACTGGTCAATGATTTCTTCCGCATCATAGACAAATATACGCCCCAGCTGGTGTCCTGGAATGGTGGTGGTTTCGATCTGCCGGTCTTGCATTATCGTGCAATGATCAATGGTGTAGCCGCGTCTCGTTATTGGGAGACGGGCGACGAAGATCGCGATTTTAAATGGAACAATTATCTTAGCCGGTACCACACCCGTCATCTCGATCTCATGGACCTGCTCGCGCTTTATACTGGTCGGGCAAATGCGCCTCTGGACGACCTGGCAAAACTGTGCGGGTTTCCCGGCAAGCTGGGAGTCGACGGCTCGCAGGTCTGGACCTTGTTTCAGGAAGGGCGCCTGAACGAGATACGGGATTACTGTGAAACCGATGTGGTCAATACCTATCTGGTCTACTGCCGGTTTCAGCTTATGAAAGGCGCAATGACAAAAGGCGCTTACGATGAAGAGGTTGCGCTAGTACGGTCTTCGCTGGCCGCACTTGATGGACCTCACTGGAAAGAATATCTGGCCGCATGGTAGCCTGATTACAGACTTCAATTCCTTTATATACCGGGCCAACCAGGCTCGGCAATTCAATACTGTTATGCAGCACAATACGATCGTTATCGAATCACTCGACATGGAAGGCCGGGGCGTCGGCCATTTGCAGAATGAAGATGGCTCACCGGGCAAGGTCATTTTCGTTGAAGGAGCGTTACCAGAGGAGCGCGTCAGCTATCAGTCTTTCCGCCGGAAGCCGAAATGGGAGGCGGCGACGATGACTGAGTTGCACAGGGAATCGTCATTACGCGTGAAACCAAAGTGTGTGCATTTCGGTACCTGTGGCGGTTGCGCCATGCAGCATCTGGAGCCGTCGGCACAGGTGGCAATGAAGCAGCGCGTTCTTGAAGATAATCTCTGGCACATCGGTAAAGTAAAGGCCGAAATGATGATGCGGCCGATTTACGGACCAACCTGGGGGTATCGCTACCGGGCGCGACTATCGGTTCGTAATGTGCAGAAAAAAGGTGGTGTTCTGGTTGGTTTCCACGAAAGGAAATCGTCCTTTATCGCCGATATGCAGACTTGCGAAATACTGCCTCCGCATGTTTCGGCAATGCTGGTTCCGCTGCGCCGTCTCGTGGAATCCCTCACGATCTTTGAGCAAATGCCGCAAATCGAGCTTGCCGTCGGCGATGATCTGACTGTGCTCGTATTGCGGATCATGGCGCCGATTACTGCGGTCGATGAGGAAAAGCTGAGGGCTTTTGCGGATAACTATCGTATTCAGTGGTGGCTGCAGCCCAAAGGGCCGGACACAGCTTATCCTTTTTACCCGATGAGCGTGCAATTGCATTACACATTGCCTGAGTTCGGCGTAAGAATGCCCTTCAAGCCTACCGACTTTACCCAAGTCAATCACCATATCAACCGGGTTCTGGTTGCGCGTGGATTGCGTCTGCTGGATGTGCAGTCGGGCGAGCGAGTTGCTGATCTGTTCTGCGGGCTGGGAAATTTCACTCTGCCACTTGCAACGCAAGCCCGAGAGGTGGTGGGTATCGAGGGGAGCACTGCATTGACCGAAAGGGCATTGGAAAACGCTCGTGCCAACGGCTTGCAAGAAAAGACTGTCTTCCATTGTCGTAACCTCTTCGAGGCTACGACGGAGGATTTTGTCTCGCTTGGAAAATTCGACAGGATGCTAATCGACCCGCCGCGCGAGGGGGCCATCGCAGTATGCCAGGCGATCGCCGGCTTGGAAGAGCAGCACGCGGAGATGAAACCAAAGCGGATCGTTTACGTGTCATGCAACCCCGCTACGCTGGCGCGTGACGCTGGTTTTCTCGTGCACCAGGGGGGGTACAGATTGACGCAGGCCGGCGTGGTTAATATGTTTCCTCATACTGCGCATGTCGAGTCAATCGCAGTATTTGACCTGATCGGATAGCCCGGCACTGGAAATGAAAAAGCCGACTTTTCGGTCGGCTTCGGTGTGGCATTCGATTCGATTCAATCGCGTTCGCCGCCGATGATGCCAAGCAGCGCCAACAGATTGCTGAAGATGTTATATACATCCAGATAGATCGCCAGCGTCGCGGAGATGTAATTGGTTTCGCCGCCATTGATAATCTGCTGCACGTCAAACAGGATGTAGGCGGAAAAGATCGCAATCGCCAGCACTGAAATCACGAGATAGAGCGCTGGCAACTGAAGGAATACGTTGGCCAAGGCGGCGACCAGAATGACCAGTACGCCTGCAAACAGCCATTTCCCCAGCCCAGAGAAATCCCGTTTCGATACGGTGGCAACCGTCGCCATCGCGGCAAAGATCGTTGCGGTGCCGCCGAACGCTGTCATGATCAGGGATGCGCCATTCGAGAAGCCCAAAATTGCACCGATCAATCGTGACAGCATCAGCCCCATAAAAAATGTAAAACCGAGAAGGATGGCGACTCCGAAACCAGAATTTTTTGTTTTTTCGATGGCATAAAAGAAGCCGAACGCAATCCCGAGGAAAAGCATGAATCCGATAAATGGGCTGCCGGAGAAAAAGGAAAATTTCAACTGGACACCGAGCCATGCGCCAAGCACGGTCGGAATCATGGAGATTGCAAGCAGCCAGTAGGTATTGCGCAATACGCGATTGCGGATCACAAGGTTTTCACTGGCGGTGCTATAAATGCTCTGCAGATTTTGGTCCATATTGCCTCCGGTCGGTCAATGCTTAAGTAGATGGCAAAAGAATAGCATGGGCTGCTGTGAAGCAGAATAAGCAAAAGTGCATGAACCTTTGGTCGCAAGAGAAAGGATTGCAAATTTGAAACTCCTTGATGAGGGGCTTTCGTGATAAAATTGAGGGTTCGCTGGATTTTGAATTTTTAACCTTAACCTCTTCTTTTTATTGGAGTTTTTACAGATGGCAATCGAACGCACCCTGTCGATCATCAAGCCCGACGCAGTCGCTAAAAATGTGATTGGCCAGATTTACGCCCGTTTCGAAAACGCCGGCCTGAAAATCGTCGCTGCGCGCATGGCTCAGTTGTCACGTGCTGAAGCAGAAGGCTTTTACGCTGTGCACCGCGAGCGTCCGTTCTTCAAAGATCTGGTCGATTTCATGATTTCCGGTCCGGTCATGATCCAGGCTCTGGAAGGTGAAAACGCGATTGCGAAAAACCGCGAACTGATGGGCGCCACCGATCCGAAGAAGGCCGACAAAGGTACGATTCGCGCCGACTTCGCCGATTCCATCGATGCCAACGCCGTGCACGGTTCGGATGCTCCGGAGACTGCCAAAGTCGAAATCGCGTATTTCTTCCCGGCCTTGAACGTTTACTCTCGCTAATTAAAGCATCGTTCCCCTTGATGATTTTGATATGTCAAGGATGAGCGAGCCAATGAAATATTGTTATGACGGCTCTCACCAATCTGCTGGATCTCGATCCCGCGCAACTCGTTGCTTATTGCGGCGAGTTGGGTGAGAAACCGTTTCGTGCAAAGCAATTGCAGCGCTGGATTCATCAATTCGGTGCCAGCGATTTTGATGCAATGACTGATCTGGCCAAGTCGTTGCGCGACAAGCTCAAGACTCGCGCAACGATCTCTGCACCGTTAGTAATCAGTGATCACACCTCTGCCGATGGCACTCGCAAGTGGTTGCTGGATGTCGGGCAGGGCAATGCAGTCGAGACTGTTTTCATCCCTGAAGAAAATCGCGGCACGCTGTGCATCTCCACACAAGCGGGATGTGCGGTGAACTGTCGTTTTTGTTCGACTGGCAAACAGGGGTTCAGTCGCAACCTGTCTGTGGGCGAAATCATTGGTCAGCTTTGGATGGCTGAATTTGAATTGCGTAGGACGAAGGGCATCGAGCCAGGACCGAAGGGTGAGCGCCAGATCACGAATGTCGTGATGATGGGCATGGGTGAGCCGCTCTTGAATTTCGAGCCGACCGTCACTGCTCTGAAGTTGATGCTTGATGATAATGCTTATGGTCTGTCGCGCCGTCGTGTGACGGTTTCCACCAGTGGTGTTGTGCCGATGATCGACAAGTTGGCGCAGGAATGTCCGGTTGCGCTGGCGGTATCTCTTCATGCCTCCAACGATGTCTTGCGCGATGGCCTGGTTCCACTGAACAAAAAATATCCGCTGGCCGAGCTCATGGCAGCTTGCAGGCGTTATCTTGCTTATGCGCCGCGGGATTTCATTACATTTGAATATTGCATGCTTGATGGGGTCAACGACTCCGATACGCATGCCCGCGAGCTGATAGCGCTGGTGCAGAACGGTGTCGACTCGGTTCCATGCAAATTCAATCTGATTCCATTTAATCCCTTCCCCGAGTCGGGGTTGAAACGTTCAAATAACGCACGTATCAAGGCATTTGCGCAGATTCTGATGGATGCGGGCATTGTCACTACAATACGCAAAACGCGCGGTGATGATATTGATGCGGCTTGCGGTCAACTGGCTGGTGAGGTGCAGGATCGCACCCGGGTACAGGAGCGGATGCAGAAAATGACGGAATATCAGAAAAAATTCGGCAAAGATTTCGGCCGCATTGTAGAGGTTCCCAGGTGATAAAAATCCGGTTTTTTTTATTGATGGTGCTTGCAATTGCCTCGACTTTTTTGGCTGGCTGTGGTTCTCAGCCAACGATGGGGGCAGGAGAGGACGCCGCGACCCTTGCGCAAACGAATAATCGGGAAAGGGCGCGTATTCGCTTGCAGCTTGCAGTGGGTTACTACGAGCAACGGCAAACGGCAGTGGCTCTCGAAGAAATTAAATTGGCCGTGCAGGCGGATCCCAGTTTTGCGGATGCCTATAGCATGCGCGGCTTGATCTACATGGATATGGGCGAAACTCGTCTGGCCGAAGAGAATTTTTTGCAGGCGATCAGGCTGGCGCCCAATGAGCCCGACTTTAGCAATAATTACGGATGGTTCCTTTGTCAAAACGGGCGAGAGCAACAATCGATTGCCTATTTCGACGCAGCATTGAAGAGTCGTGCCTATCGGTCGCCCGCCAAGGCTCTCAATAACGCTGGCACTTGCAGCTTGAAATTTGGCGACAAGGTTGCGGCTGAACGTTACTTCTCTCAAGCGTTTGAGAATGAGCCGGGTAATCCTCTGACCAATACCAGTCTGGCGCGCCTCCTGTTTGAACGAGGAGACTATGAACGTGCACGTTTTTATATCGGGCGAGTTATGAAAGCTGATGTAATGACCGCAGAGGTGTTATGGCTTGCGATAAAAATAGAACGCAAACTGGGCGACCGGGCTGCGGAAACGAGCCTTGCCACGCAATTACGTCGCCGGCATGGCGGTTCAGTGGAGTTCGCCGCCTATCAGCGGGGAGCATTCAATGAGTGACCAAGAGGTAAATGGCCAAGCAGGCGATAGTATGCGTGGCGATCAATCGCTTGCATCTCCAGGCGCCCGGCTTGCCAGCTTTCGTGAAGAGCGCGGCTGGACTGTCGAACAAGTAGCCAGTCAGCTGAATCTTGCACCACGGCAGATCATGGCGATCGAGAATGACGACTATAAGGCATTGCCCGGGATGCCGATTACTCGCGGATTCATTCGCGCGTACGCCAAATTGTTAAAGGTTGATCCAGCTCCGCTGTTGGCAACACTGGGCACCGAAGCGCTTCCAGTTAGTGAATCAATTGCGCCCAGGCAGTCGCTTTCAACACCATTTGCAGAGACCCGTTTGCCGTCAATGATGGAGCGGACCAGTCTTTCATCGAAATGGATTGTCGGCTTTCTGCTGATACTTTTGCTGGGGGTTGCAATATGGGCAACCCAACAGGGGGGAGATCTTGCTGAAATATCCCGGTCTGTTCAATCGCGAGCAACCGGCAGCCCGGCAACTCAGTCTGGCGGCGCCACTCCACAGCAGCAGGCGGCAAGCGCCAGCAATGCAGAACCGGCCACGCAGCTTATCCCAGAAAATTCAGATATAAAAAATCCTGCCCCTGAGCCCGGAAATATTGCAGGTGTTCCCAATCCCATGACAGCAGAAGGTTCGGCTGCACAAGCTCCAGCTCCGTCAAGTGCGGCGCCTTCGGTGGAAACCAAGGCGGCCACTGGCAATAACACATTGGTGTTGAAGGCGCGCGAAGATTCATGGATTGAAATTCGACGTGCAAATGGAAATGGCATTGTGTTTTCCCGCATTGTGAAGGCGGGTGAGACAGAAAGTCTCGAGGTGACTGAGCCGATATCGATCGTGATTGGGAATGCAACCGGCATTGACGCGATCTTGCGCGGCGCAGCGATCGAACTGAAGCCTGCCACCAAGAGTAATGTTGCACGATTAAATGTGAAGTAAGGCAGGTATGGCATTACCGAATACTCCAATCGATTCAGGTCCGCTCGCGCGTCGCAATACACGCAGCGTGGCAATTCGTCATGGTGCCCGCATAGTTGTCGTAGGAGGAGCTGCGCCGGTAGTCGTCCAATCGATGACCAATACCGATACGGTCGATGTAATTGCTACCGCAATTCAAATTAAGGAGTTGGCACGTGCGGGGTCCGAACTTGTTCGCATTACCGTCAACAATCCGGAAGCCGCAGCGGCAGTCATCGCTATACGCGAACAATTGGACAAGATGGAAGTCGATGTTCCGCTGGTTGGTGACTTTCACTATAACGGGCACAAGCTTCTCAGCGATTTCCCGGAGTGTGCGCAAGCCTTATCGAAATACCGAATTAATCCGGGCAATGTAGGGCAAGGTGCCAAGCGCGATTCGCAGTTCGCACAAATGATTGAAGTGGCGTGTAAATACGATAAGCCGGTTCGCATTGGGGTTAACTGGGGAAGTCTCGATCAGACCTTGCTTGCCCGGATCATGGATGAAAACGCGCAACGTGCCGAAGCATGGAGTGCACAAGCCGTCATGTACGAGGCGCTGGTCACTTCAGCAATTGAAAATGCGCAGCGTGCGGAAGAAGTCGGTCTGCCTGGAGACAAGATTATTTTGTCGTGCAAGGTGTCCGGTGTACAGGATCTGATTGCCGTATATCGCGAGTTGGCGCGCCGGTGTGATTACCCCTTGCATTTGGGGCTGACCGAAGCCGGCATGGGCAGCAAGGGTATTGTTGCATCGACGGCAGCCTTGTCCGTTCTTATGCAAGAAGGCATTGGCGACACTATTCGCATTTCTCTGACGCCTGAACCGGGTGGAGACCGCACGAAGGAAGTCATCGTTGCGCAGGAAATCCTTCAAACCATGGGATTGCGAAAGTTTACCCCGATGGTGATTGCATGTCCGGGGTGCGGCCGTACAACTTCGACCGTATTCCAGGAACTGGCCGAAAAAATCCAGACCTATCTGCGTGACCAGATGCCGACATGGAAAAAAGAATATCCCGGCGTGGAAAATATGAATGTCGCCGTCATGGGATGTATTGTCAACGGCCCCGGCGAGTCGAAGCATGCGAATATCGGCATCAGCCTGCCGGGAACTGGTGAATCGCCGGCGGCGCCGGTATTCGTCGACGGAGAAAAGAAAGTGACTTTGCGTGGCGAGCATATCGCCGAGGAGTTCCAGGCAATCGTGCTGGAATACGTGAAAACCCATTATGGAAAAGAAGCGGTCGCATCGTAAGGCGGATCGCATTGGCTACACAGAGCATGTCAGAAAACAAGAAAGCAGAAAAAATTGTTGGCGTTAAGGGGATGAATGACATCCTGCCCGCCGACGCGCCATTGTGGGAGTTGTTCGAAAACACCGTGCAATCGGTGCTCAAGAGCTACGGCTTCCAGCAAATCCGTACGCCTATCGTCGAGCCGACTGCACTGTTTGCGCGCGGTCTCGGGGCTGTGACTGATATCGTCGAAAAAGAAATGTATTCATTCGTCGATTCAATGAATGGCGATCAGTTGACCTTGCGCCCGGAAAGCACGGCCGGTGTCGTGCGTGCGGCGCTAGAACACAACCTGACATATGATGGTCCGAAGCGCCTGTGGTATGCAGGCCCGATGTTCCGCCATGAAAAACCGCAGCGCGGCCGATATCGCCAGTTTCATCAGGTGGGTGCAGAGGCTATCGGGTTTACCGGCCCGGATATCGACGCTGAGCTGATCATGCTGTGCCAGCGCTTGTGGGACGACTTGGGCCTAGAAAACATCAAGCTGGAACTGAATTCGATCGGCAACGCGGACGAACGCAGCCGCCATCGTGCCGATTTGGTTGCCTATTTTGAACTGCACAAGGAACTACTCGATACGGAAGCACAGCGTCGCTTGTACTCAAATCCGCTACGCATTCTCGATACCAAGAACCCTGCAATGCAGGCGATGGTGAATGCTGCGCCAAAATTGCTTGACTACCTTGGCGAAGAGTCGCGCGCACACTTTGAAGGCGTCCAAAATATCCTGCGTCACAACAGTATCCCTTTTACGATTAACCCGCGCCTTGTTCGCGGCATGGATTATTACAATCGTACTGTTTTCGAATGGGTGACGGATCAGCTCGGATCGCAGGGTACGGTTTGTGGTGGAGGGCGTTATGATCCGCTGATTGAAATGTTTGGCGGTAAACCGACCCCCGCATGCGGCTTTGCTATCGGTGTTGAGCGCTTGTTGGAATTAATGAAAGCAAGCGGAGAACAATTCACGCCGAACCAATGTGACGTTTATATCGTTCATCAAGGAGATGCGGCGCAACTCCAGGCATTTGTCATTGCCGAGCGGTTGCGGGATGCCGGGCTCGACGTGATTCTGAACTGCGCCTCGGCAAGCGGTGGCGCCAGTTTTAAATCGCAGATGAAACGAGCCGATGCGAGCGGCGCAAATTACGCCGTCATCATCGGAGACGATGAAATCGCCCAAGGCGTTGCGACGGTCAAAACCATGCGCTCGGATAATCCGGAGAGCAATCAGACAACGGTCGCTTTTGAAGCTGTCGCCGATTACCTTCTTGACCAGATCGCATGCGGAGACGAATGCGATGATCCTACCCACCACCATCACCATCATTAAAAGTACAACATCATGGCATACGATCTCGAAGAGCAAGAACAACTGGCCACCCTTAAGGCTTGGTGGAATCAGTACGGCAATTTGGTTACATGGCTCTTGATTATTGCATTGGCTGGTTATGCGGCCTGGTCGGGCTGGAACTATTATCAGCGCAATCAGGCGGCGCAAGCTGCGCAGCTGTATGGCGAACTGCAAAAGGCTGCAGCTTCCAAAGATAACGCCAAGGTTCAGCGTGCTGCGTCCGACATGACGGCAAAATTCGGCAGAACTGCCTATGCTCAAATGGCTGCGTTCGTTGCAGCCAAGAGTGCATTCGAAGCAGATGATTTGAACGCGGCCAAGACGCAACTGCGATGGGTCATCGATAACGGAAACGATGAATATAAAGCGATCGCAAAAATCCGCCTGGCAGGTGTTCTGCTAGATGAAAAGTCTTATGAGGACGGTTTGAAACTGCTTGCCGGCGAGTTCCCTGAGGTATTTGCAGGCACAGTGGCGGATCGCAAAGGAGATATTCTCGCTGCTCAGACCAAAATTGAAGAAGCCCGTGCCGCATACCAGCTTGCACTTGAAAAAACAGACGAGAAAAATCCGGTACGTCAATTGATCCAATTGAAGCTTGATGCAATTGGTGGCGCGCCGGCGAAAGCTGCGGCTTAAAGCAGAAGAAGGGAAGAAAATGCATATCGCCGTAAAACTAACGGGTCTGGCAGTACTGGCTGTTGTGACTGGCTGCTCTTCATTGAATCCATTTGCGAGTAAAACAGATTCGCGTAATCCGCCGGCTGCACTAGAGGAGTTTCAGCCGACTCTAACTGTTAATACTGCATGGACGACATCCGTGGGCAACGCAAAGAGATTTGCGTTCACCCCGGCAATTACAAGCGACAGTGTATTTGCGGCGGCAGCTGACGGAACGGTAACGCGAATCGATGCAGCTACAGGCCGCTCCCTATGGCGCATTAACGCCGAAGCTCGTCTGACGGCGGGCGTGGGCAGCGATGGTGCAACCGTTGTTGTTGCCGCCGAAAAAGGTGTTCTGATGGCGTTTGACGGCAATGGCAATTTGCGTTGGAAAGAGCAGGCCTCAAGCGAAATACTTTCCGCTCCTGCCGTCGGTCAGGGGCTGGTCATCGTGCGGAGTGTAGATAATCGTATTGCTGCATATGATGCCGAGTCCGGCACGCGGCGTTGGGTGGCGCAGCGTACGTCACCGCCTCTGACCTTGCGCACGGCTCCTGGCATCGCAATTGCCGGCTCCAGTGCCTTTGTCGCCTTGCCAGGGGGGCGTCTGATAGCACTTGCCTTATCAAATGGTGGGGCGCGCTGGGAAATGGCAGTGGGTGATCCAAGAGGTACTACAGAGCTGGAGCGCATTGCGGATCTGTCTGGTACGCCTGTCATTGTGCGAGGGGATGTTTGCGCAGTAGCGTATCAGGGCAGGGTGGCTTGCTTTGATGCGGCCAGTGGTGCGCCACGCTGGGCCAAGGATTTTTCCAGTGATGTCGGCATTGGCTTCGATGATCGTTTTGTATATGCAGCCGATGAGCGCGGCGCAGTCACCGCTTTTGCACGAGATACGGGCTCCGGCATCTGGCGCAATAACAAGCTCGCCAATCGTCGTCTGTCAGCGCCGGTATCCGCAGGGCGTGCCGTTGCGGTGGGTGACGCGAAAGGGTACATCCACTTCCTTTCCCGCGAAGATGGTTCTTTTGTTGCTCGGGTGAGCACTGATGGTAGTCCTGTAATTGCCGCCCTCCCTTTGGTTGCAGGTAAAAGCGCAATTTTTCAAACCCAAGAAGGAACATTGGTTGCCTTGGCAACCGAGTAAGAAGGTAAATGAAGCCGGTTATTGCATTAGTAGGCCGACCTAACGTCGGCAAATCCACATTGTTCAACCGGCTTACCCGGTCGCGCGATGCATTGGTCGCCGATCTTCCTGGATTGACCCGAGATCGTCATTACGGCGAAGGCCGCATCGGCGAGCGCCCCTTTCTTGTTATCGATACTGGCGGATTTGAGCCAGTTGCCAAGGAAGGCATCATGCACGAAATGGCCAAGCAGACCAAACAGGCCGTGGCGGAAGCTGATGTAGTGGTGTTCCTCGTTGATGGTCGCCAGGGGCTGACTCCGCATGACAAGACTATTACCGATTTTTTGCGCAAGTCCGGGCGATCGGTAATGCTGGTGGTGAATAAATCGGAAGGTATGAAATATACCTCTGTCACTGCTGATTTCTATGAACTGGGGTTGGGCGATCCGTATGTGATTTCCGCCGCTCATGGCGATGGTGTTGCCGACCTGGTTAATGAGGCGATTGATATCGCCTTTGCGCAGCGTCCTGCCGAAGAGGCGGTTTCCGAACCAGTCCACAAGGGGATCAGGATCGCCATCGTCGGGCGGCCTAACGTCGGAAAGTCAACCTTGATCAATACCTTGCTTGGAGAGGAGCGGGTTATTGCATTCGATATGCCCGGTACCACGCGGGATTCGATCGAAATTCCCTTTGAACGCGATGGCAAGCAATATACGTTGATCGATACAGCAGGCATACGCAGGCGCGGCAAGGTGTTTGAGGCAATCGAAAAATTTTCCGTAGTTAAGACCTTGCAATCCATTTCGGAAGCAAATGTCGTCGTCTTATTGCTCGATGCGCAGCAAGATATTTCTGAGCAGGATGCGCATATCGCAGGGTTTATTCTTGAGTCTGGACGAGCGCTGGTAGTGGGCGTCAATAAATGGGATGGGCTTGACGCTGACAGGCGTGACGAGATCAAGATGGACATGGAACGGAAGCTGAATTTCCTGTTTTTCGCGAAGTTCCATTTCATCTCGGCATTGAAGGGATCCGGTATAGGTCCTCTCATCAAGTCCATCAATTCGGCATATGACGCTGCAATGGCTAAGTTGTCGACTCCACGACTGACCCGTGCATTGATTGAGGCCGTGGAACATCAACAACCGCGCCGCAAGGGGTCAATTCGTCCCAAATTGCGGTATGCACACCAAGGGGGGCAAAATCCTCCTATTGTTGTCATTCACGGTAATGCACTAGAGGCGATTGACGATAATTACAAGCGTTATCTGGAAAAACACTTCCGCGAAACTTTTTCGTTGGTGGGCACTCCATTACGTATAGAACTGCGTTCGAGCAAGAATCCTTTTGCCAAAGATGAAAAATAGGCTTTCGCTTGGCATGAAATTCAAAAATCGATTACAGTCGTAACTCACCATTTTTGAGAGGCACTTGAAAAAGTATCAGGTTGCCTCCAACTCCTAATCACAATTACACAATGGAGCCGCCATGAGCAATAAAGGGCAACTATTACAAGACCCCTTCCTCAATGCCTTACGCAAAGAACATGTTCCCGTCTCGATTTATCTAGTCAACGGCATCAAGTTACAAGGCCATATCGAGTCGTTTGACCAATATGTCGTTTTGCTGCGCAACACCGTAACCCAGATGGTGTACAAGCATGCCATCTCAACGGTTGTGCCTGCCAGAGCTGTCAATATCAATGTCGAGGCTGACGCGGAATAGCATATTGTCGCCTCATTCATTTATTTCATGCGCGCTGCATTAGTCGGCGTTGATTTCGGCAAAGGTGACTTTGCCGCAAGCCTTGAAGAATTGTCCCTGCTGTCCAAATCAGCCGGGGCGGAGCCCGCTGTAATCATTACAGGAAAGCGTTCCAGTCCCGATGCGGCGCTGTTCGTGGGTTCTGGCAAGGCAGATGAAATCGCGCTTGCCGTTGCAGGCGAGCAGCTTGATATCGTTATTTTCAATCATGCTTTGTCGCCAGCGCAACAGCGCAATCTCGAGCGGCATCTAAAGATCCGTGTAGTTGATCGCACTAGCCTGATTCTGGATATTTTTGCTCAGCGCGCCAAGAGCCATGAAGGCAAGGTGCAGGTAGAGTTGGCGCAGTTGCAGCATCTTGCAACGCGACTGGTTCGTGGCTGGACTCACCTTGAACGTCAAAAGGGGGGTATCGGCCTGCGCGGGCCGGGTGAAACCCAACTGGAAACTGATCGTCGGCTCTTGGGTGATCGTGTTAAGGCCTTGCGATCTAAGCTCGATAAGCTGCATCGGCAACGAGAAACCCAGCGCCGTGCTCGAAGCCGGGCCAATACTTTTTCGGTATCACTGGTTGGGTATACCAATGCCGGAAAATCAACTTTGTTTAATGCGCTCACAAAAGCTCAAGCGTATGCGGCGAATCAACTTTTTGCTACGCTGGACACTACTTCGCGTCGCATATATCTAGGCGAGGCTGGCAATATTGTGATTTCTGACACGGTCGGATTTATCCGTGAGCTGCCTCACCAGTTGGTTGCGGCTTTTCGTGCCACCCTGGAAGAAACAATTCATGCTGATTTGCTGCTACATGTGGTGGATGCTTCCAGTCCGGTTCGGATGGAACAAATCGAGCAAGTTAATTCCGTATTGAAGGAAATAGGCGCGGATCATATTCCACAGATTCTTGTTTGGAACAAGATTGATGCAGCTGAGCTTCAGCCAAGTTTGGAACGTGATGAGTATGATAAAATCCGCCGTGTTTTTATCAGCGCACAAACAGGCGCAGGCCTCAATTTGTTACGCGAAGCCATAGCTGAGTTCGCGAAGGCAAATGCGCTGCCAGGACTTGACCCTCTGCCGAGTAAGGAGAGGCATGATGCAAGTACCTAGCGTGTCATGCACAATGCGTAGTGAACGATCCTGATTCGGGTAAATAAGCTCGATCAATCGCATAGATACAAAAACGGACGCCGCAGATTTGGAAAGCGGACATGCTGTAGTTTGATCGATGCTCGTAGTATTAGTTCGCATTGCAACCCATCAACATTACGCCGGATAGCGAGAGAATGTCTGTGTCTCTATTGAAAAAGATCGGTCTGAAATTTTCCCTGAACGATCCCCGTTGGGGGCGCGGCTCTCAGGATAATGGCCAAAATCAGGGGCAAGACGGCAAACGTCCGACTGAAGGTCCTCCTGATCTTGATCAGTTGTGGCGGGAATTCAATCAGCGTTTGAACCGCTTGTTTGGCAATAAAGGGGAAGGCGGTGGTGGCGGCGGCTTTACTCCGGATATGAAAGGCGCGGGTATCGGGGTCGGGCTGATTGCTGTCATTGTGGCGTTTCTGTGGTTGGTTAGCGGTTTTTTCATCGTACAGGAAGGTCAGGCGGGCGTAGTTCTTACCTTTGGCAAATATAGCCATACGACGCCAGCTGGTTTTAACTGGCGTTGGCCGTATCCCATTCAAAGTCATGAGATCATCAATGTGTTGCAGGTGAGGACCGTCGAAGTCGGTTATCGCTCTAATATCAAGAACAAGCAGCCGAAAGAGTCGCTGATGTTGACGGAGGATGAAAACATCATTGATATCCAGTTTGCAGTGCAGTACACACTTAAGAATGCGTCTGACTGGCTTTTCAATAACCGCGACCAGGATGAGATGGTGCGACAAGTAGCTGAAACAGCTATTCGCGAAATTGTCGGACGCAGCAAGATGGATTTTGTTCTTTACGAGGGGCGCGACAAAGTAGCGTTCGAAGTCGGACAATTAATGCAGCAGATTACCGATCGCTATAAATCGGGTGTGCAGATTGCAAATGTCACGATGCAGGGCGTGCAGCCTCCCGAACAGGTGCAGGCCGCGTTTGACGATGCGGTAAAGGCCGGGCAGGACCGTGAACGCCAGAAGAATGAAGGCCAGGCTTATGCAAATGACGTCATACCACGTGCGCGCGGCGCAGCTTCCCGCCTGATGCAGGAGGCTGAAGCGTATCGCTCGCGGGTCGTGGCAAATGCGCAGGGTGATGCGTCCCGTTTCAAGCAGGTTTTGGTGGAGTACCAGAAGGCGCCGGCCGTGACGCGCGACCGGATGTATCTGGAAACGATGCAGCAGATTTTCTCGAACACCACCAAAGTAATGGTGGACAGTAAGAGTGGAAGCAATTTGCTTTATCTGCCGCTGGATAAGCTGATTTCGCAATCAGCGAGCGATGCCGGGCTTAAAGCAAGCGGAGCGGTAACTCAGCCGTCTTCTTCCGCGGCGCCGACAAACGAATCGTTGCAATCGATGGACATACAAAGACAGAAGGATTCGCGCAGCCGAGAAGCTCGAGATTCCCGTGAACGGGAGGTTCGATAATGAATCGCCTCGTCTCTACTACTATCGCCGGACTGATTATCCTGTCGATATTATTGTCGACACTGTTTGTCGTCGACCAGCGTCAATATGCGATCGTATTCGCGCTGGGGGAAGTTAAAAAAGTCATTAACGAGCCAGGCTTGCATTTCAAGCTGCCCCCACCGTTCCAAAATGTGGTGCTTCTTGATAAGCGGATCCAGACTTTGGATACGCCGGAGGCTGATCGCTTCATTACAGCCGAAAAGAAGAACATCCTGGTGGACGCCTATGTAAAGTGGCGTGTCCAGGAGCCACGACTGTATTTTGTAAGCTTTACGGGTGATGACCGACGTGCGCAGAATCGTATGGCCCAAATGATTAAAGCAGCGCTTAATGAAGAGATCACTAAGCGCACTGTGCGCGAAGTCATTTCAGGCGAGCGCAGCAAGGTCATGAATGCTATCCAGAAAAAGGTTTCTGAAGAAGCCAAGCAAATTGGTGTGGAGATCATTGATGTTCGGCTCAAGCGTGTTGATTATGTCGAACAGATCAATAATTCTGTTTATGATCGAATGAAAGCCGAACGGGTTCGCGTTGCGAATGAATTGCGGTCCACCGGCGCCGCAGAATCGGAAAAGATCCGTGCCGACGCTGATCGGCAGCGTACAGTGATCCTGGCTGAAGCTTATCGCGATGCCGAAAATATTCGAGGCGACGGTGATGCAAAGGCAACGCAGATTTATTCGCAGGCCTTTGGTCAGAACCCGGAGTTTTACAAGTTCTACCGCAGTCTCGAAGCTTATCGCGCAAGCTTCAACAGCCGTAACGATGTGATGGTGGTTGATCCGAATTCGGAGTTCTTTAAGTATTTCAAGAGCACTGGCGGTGGGGCAGCGGCCACCTCGAAGAAGTGATGCCGGCGAATCGTGGAGGATGTATGGGTGCTTGCGCTTGGCTTGATGCTTTTACTGGAAGGCATACTTCCCTTTCTTTTTCCTAAGCAATGGCGCGACACTTTTAATCGCATTGTGCAGTTATCGGATGGTCAGATCCGCTTTTTGGGCCTGACACTTCTCCTCTGCGGCTCGCTGATCTTGGCGCTAATTCACTTTTCCTCTTAAGCAGTTCATTTTCTGTCATGCCAAATTGGCTTCTTCCTGAAAACATCGCCGACGTCTTGCCGTCCGAGGCTCGCAAGATTGAAGATTTGCGACGTGCAATACTCGATAACTTCCGCTTGTATGGCTACGAGCTGGTTATGCCTCCAATGCTGGAATATATCGAGTCACTGCTGACCGGTGCTGGGCAGGATATGGATCTGCGCATATTCAAGCTGATCGACCAGTTGTCTGGACGGACCATGGGAATCCGCGCTGATATGACGACCCAGGTTGCGCGGATTGACGCCCATTTGTTAAATCGCGCATCGGTAACCCGGCTCTGCTACGCAGGAAGCGTGCTGCATACTCGCCAATCCGGCTTGCATGCAACACGAGAGCCGTTGCAGATTGGGGCGGAAATATATGGCCATGCCGGCTTGGAAGCAGACGCGGAAATTCAGCAATTAGCACAGGCTTCACTGGCCTTGGCAGGATTTTCTCAAGTGCGCCTGGATTTGTGCCATGTCGGTGTATTGCGCGCTATCATCGCTAATGATCCGATGGCCAAGAACAGTGAAGCTGAATTGTTCTCTTTGCTAGAAGCCAAAGACGTCCCCGAGTTACGCAGTATTGCTCAAGATTTCGATCAAGTGACGCGTCAGGCGTTGCTCGCATTGCCCGGACTGTATGGAGATGCATCTACTATCCCGCGTGCCCGGGAAGTGCTTGCAAAGGTACCTGGCGTTGTGCGCGCGCTGGACGAATTGGAATTGCTGATCAAACAGGCCGGCACTGCGAGCATTACCGTGGATCTGGCTGATTTGCGTGGTTACCATTATCACAGCGGCGTGATGTTTGCTGCTTATGTGCCAGGACTGCCGAATGCGGTTGCTCGTGGAGGTCGTTATGATCACGTCGGAGAGGCATTTGGGCGCGCACGTCCGGCGACTGGATTTTCAATGGATTTGCGAGAGTTGGCGCGCTTGATACCCAGCGCTGAACGCAGGCGAGCCATCCGTGCACCTTGGGGGACGGAGTCTTCTTTGCGGCAAAAAATCGGCGAATTACGTAAGGCAGGCGAGGTTGTTATCCAGACCTTGCCTGGTCATGAAAGCGCTGAGGATGAATTCGACTGCGATCGTGCAGTCGTTAATGAAAACGGAAACTGGATTCTCAAAAAGCTAGGTTAATAGTATGGCAAAGAACGTCGTTGTTATCGGCACTCAATGGGGTGATGAGGGAAAAGGCAAAATCGTCGACTGGCTGACGGATCATGCACAGGGTGTCGTACGCTTTCAGGGTGGACATAATGCGGGGCATACGCTCGTCATTGGCGGTCAAAAAACGGCGTTGCAACTGATCCCTTCGGGCATTATGCGCGCGGGTGTGGCCTGCTATATCGGCAATGGCGTCGTATTGTCGGTGCCAGATCTGCTTCGCGAAATTGATAAATTGCAGGCCAGCGGCGTGGAGGTGGTGTCGCGCTTGAAGGTGTCGGAAGCATGTCCGGTAATCCTTCCTTATCATACGGCACTCGATGCGGCACGCGAAGCAGCACGCGGCGCAGCAAAAATCGGGACGACAGGTAAGGGCATTGGCCCGGCATATGAGGATAAAGTCGCACGTCGTGCAATCCGGGTGGCAGACCTGCTGAACGAAAAGCGGTTTGCCGAGAAGCTCAAAGAGAACCTCGACTATCACAATTTCGTGTTGTCCCAGTATCTAAAGGCTCAGCCAGTCGATTATCAAAAAACCTTGGACGATGCACTCGCCACGGTGCCGCGTATTGCGCCCATGGTGGCGGACGTGTCGAGTGCTCTGTACGCTGCGTATAAAAACGGTAGCAGCCTGTTGTTTGAAGGCGCCCAAGGCAGTTTGCTGGACGTTGATCATGGCACCTATCCGTTCGTTACGTCGAGTAACTGCGTGGCGGGGAATGCCGCCGCCGGATCTGGTGTCGGTCCGAACATGTTGCATTACATCTTAGGAATTACCAAGGCATACACCACTCGTGTCGGCTCCGGGCCTTTCCCTTCGGAGCTGCCGACCGATCAGGGCGTTGGCAAACATTTGGCAAGTGTTGGCCATGAGTTTGGCACGGTAACTGGGCGCCCGCGTCGTTGTGGCTGGTTTGATGCGGCGCTGCTGCGTCGTTCGGTACAGATCAATGGCGTCTCTGGAATGTGTCTGACGAAGCTGGATGTTCTCGATGGTTTGGAGACGTTACAGCTGTGTGTCGGTTATAAGGTGGATGGCAAGAGAGTTGATATCTTCCCGGTCGGAGCGGAAGATGCGGCTCGTTGCGAACCCATTTATGAAGAGATGCCTGGCTGGGCAGAATCCACTGTTGGGGCCAATTCCCTGGATGCACTCCCGGCAAATGCGCGTGCTTATATCAAGCGCATTGAGGAATTGGTCGGTGTTCCTATCGACATGGTGTCAACAGGCCCGGATCGCGAAGAAACAATCGTTCTGCGGCATCCATTCGTATAGGGCAAAGCAGAGTAATCGACGATGGGTGCGCCAAGCGAAAAGGATTTATGGGTCTCGTGGAACGACTATAACCGCGCAGTTGTAGGACTTGCCCGGATGGTCCATGAATCCGGTTGGCGGTTCGATCAGGTATTGTGTCTGGCACGGGGCGGCCTGCGGCCGGGAGATATATTCTCACGCATATTTGAGGTGCCGCTGGCCGTGCTTTCGACAAGCTCTTATCGCGAGGAATCGGGCACTGTTCAGGGAAATCTGAATATCGCCCAGTACATTACGACGACGAAAGGTGCGCTTTCCGGTAAAGTTCTCTTGCTGGACGATTTGGTGGACTCGGGTGTAACTCTGGAACAGGTGCAGCGCCATCTGAAGGAAAATTTTCCGTTGGTAACGGAAGTGCGATCCGCAGTCATTTGGTACAAGGCCTGCTCTTCACTTCGGCCGGATTACTATCTGCAGTATCTGCCCAACAATCCATGGATTCATCAGCCGTTTGAAGAGTACGATAGTTTGCGTCCCGCTCAGCTTGCGGCATGGCTGGAAAAGGGGAAAGGTAGTTAAACAGAACTTGCGCTATGTTTCGCACTCAAAAAATTATAGAAACAGACTTGTTTGATAAATATGAGTGCTAAACAATAAAACCCGTTGGTAATACCACGGGTTTTATTGTTTGTAAGAGTTAATTGTATTAACTATGGCGAGGTGAGCTGGAAACAGTTTTGTGCCCACAAAAAAAGAAAGGTCCGCAATGCGGACCTTTCTGAATTTGGTGCCCAGAAGAGGACTCGAACCTCCACAGTGTTGCCACCGCTAGGACCTGAACCTAGTGCGTCTACCAATTCCGCCATCTGGGCGATGCGAAAGACCAAGAGTATAGCGGAAAACTGAAAGATGTCAATTCATTGCATAGAGAAAAGCTTATCAGGACCGAGCGTTAGGTAAATATAAGCTAGTCCGTTACACTAGCTTCCTGTATTAATAATAATGAACCGAAGTACCCATTTGAACCGACATTCATACACTATCCCCAGCCGGGAGGAAATCCTCGGCATCTTGCGCACAGCGGCCGATCCCCAAGATGTGCTGTCTCTTGCTGCAGCGCTCAACGTTAAACCTGAAGAAATGGACGGCCTGACGCGCCGCCTGAATGCCATGGAGCGCGACGGTCAGATCAAGCCGAATCGTAACGGCCATTATCAGCTTACACACCATTCCAATTTTATTGAGGGCCGGGTAAACGGCCATCGAGAAGGCTACGGTTTCCTGACGCCGGACGATGGTAGCGCTGACGTATTTCTGCCGGAAAAAGAGATGCAGAAAGTCCTCCATGGTGATCGGGTGCAAATACGCGTTGTCGGCACTGATCGTCGCGGACGGTCGGAGGGCTCTATTGTTGAAGTGCTTGAGCGGGCCAATACACATGTCATTGGTCGCTTGCTGAACGAGAATGGTGTCTGGGTGGTTGCGCCGGAAGACAAGCGGCTTGGTCAGGATATCCTGCTACAGGGGGCTCCCGGAAAGGCGAAGACCGGGCAGGTGGTTAGTGTCGAATTGATTGAGCAGCCTTCCCGTTATACACAGCCGGTTGGAAAGATTGTTGAAGTACTCGGTGATATTGATGATCCGGGCATGGAAATCGAGATTGCGGTTCGCAAGTACGGCGTTCCGCATGAATTTTCCGAGACGGCAAAAAAAATGGCGGCCAAGCTGCCAAGCGAGGTGCGCGATGGGGATCTGGTGGATCGCGTCGATTTGCGTGATATTCCGCTGGTAACCATCGATGGCGAGGACGCGCGCGATTTCGACGACGCGGTGTACTGCGAACCGGTCAAGATAGGGCGCAGCAAGGGGTTTCGCCTTATCGTCGCGATTGCTGATGTCAGCCATTATGTGAAGCCGAATGATGCTCTGGACAAGGATGCGCTTGAACGCAGCACATCCGTATATTTCCCGCGTCGGGTGATACCAATGCTTCCGGAAAAACTGTCCAATGGGCTTTGCTCGCTGAATCCCGCTGTAGATCGCTTGACCTTGGTGTGTGATGCGGTAATTACTGCCAAAGGCGAAATCAAGGCGTATCAGTTCTATCCGGCTGTAATTCACTCAGCTGCGCGTCTGACATACACCGAAGTTGCTGCGGTACTGGCCAATACCAAAGGACCGGAAGCATCCAAGCTAAAGGCGCTGGTACCGCACCTTCTGAATCTGCATGATATTTTCCAGGCATTGCTGCATGCGCGGCAGGCACGCGGGGCAATTGATTTCGAAACCACCGAAACCTACATTGTCTGCAATGCCGCGGGCAAAATTGAACAGATTCTGCCACGCACCAGAAACGATGCCCACAGATTGATTGAAGAGTGCATGTTGGCGGCAAACGTGTGTGCGGCCGATCTCCTGGCGCGACATGATCATCCGGGCGTATATCGCGTCCATGCTGCACCGTCCAAGGAAAAGCTGACGCAAGTTAGAACCTTCCTCAAACAGATGGGATTGCATCTCGGTGGTGGGGATGCGCCGTCGGCATCCGATTATGCGGAATTGATCCCGAAGATCAAGCTGCGTCCCGATGCCGTGCTATTGCAAACAATGTTGCTGCGTTCAATGCAGCAGGCCGTATATAGCCCCGACAACATTGGCCATTTCGGATTGGCCTATGAAGCTTATGCGCATTTCACCAGCCCGATTCGTCGCTATCCGGATTTGCTGACGCATCGGGCGATCAAGGCAATTCTGCAAGGGAAACGCTACGATCCCACAGGCATCGAAACCAGCGTACTCAATACGATGCTTTCCCCCGCTGCGCGCAAGATGGCGGCGCAGGACAAGGCTGCAGGAAAGAAGAGGAAGGAAGGCGAACTGGCCGTATGGGAGGCGCTCGGCGTGCATTGCTCGGCTAATGAGCGGCGTGCGGATGAGGCGTCGCGCGATGTCGAGGCATGGCTGAAGTGCTATTTCATTCGGGATAAGTTGGGTGAGGAGTTTACCGGAACGATTTCCGGTGTTGCCCCGTTCGGTATTTTCGTGCAGCTCGATACACTGTTCATCGAAGGCATGGTGCATGTTACAGAGCTTGGCGCCGATTATTTCCAGTACGACGAGGTGCGCCATGAACTGCGAGGTGAGCGCACGGGCATACGTTATCAGCTGACAGATCGGGTGACGGTGCAGGTCAGTCGTGTGGATCTTGATGCACGAAAGATCGATTTGCGTCTTGTGAATGAGCCTGATATCCGGACGACCCTGAAAAACGAAGCTCGCCGCGCAGAGGCTGAGCATACGCGAGGAAAAACCAAGGCAAAAACTGCGCCGACGAAGCCCGAATCAGTCAAGAACACAAAAGCAAAGCGTACCAAGGCAACTACCTCTGCGGCGACAAAAAACTCTCGGTCCACAAAGGCGCACGCAAAGTCTGCCAAGAGAAAAAAATAAACATGAAAAGCAAAATGATTTTCGGCTTCCACGCTGTAACGGCGCGTTTGCGCCATGAAGCCTCTTCTGTGGAAGAAATCTATATTGATGCAAGCCGGCACGACCGGCGCATGCAAGAACTCCTGCGTGCGGCTGAAGCGGCCAAAGTGCGCATCATCCACGCCGACGATCAGCGTCTTAACGGCATGGTTGGTACCCGGCGGCATCAGGGGGTTATTGCAAAAGCAGGTGAATTGTCGCTGGCACGTAACTTGGATGAATTGCTGGATGCGATCGAAGGGCCACCGCTATTGCTGATACTCGATGGCGTGACCGATCCGCATAATCTTGGGGCTTGCTTGCGTGTCGCAGATGGTGCTGGCGCGCATGCGGTGATCGCTCCGAAAGACCGTGCGGTCGGCCTGAATGCGACCGCTGCAAAAGTTGCAAGCGGCGCAGCGGACACCGTTCCTTATATTACTGTCACCAATCTCGCGCGCACGATGCGCGAACTGAAGGAACGCGAAATCTGGCTGATTGGTACGACTGATGATGCCGAGAAAACTCTATATGAAGCAGATTTTTCCGGACCGGCTGCACTGGTGATGGGTTCTGAAGGCGAAGGCATGCGCCGCCTGACACGTGAGAACTGCGATGTGCTCGTCAGTATTCCGATGTTTGGCGCAGTTGAAAGTCTCAACGTTTCGGTTGCGTCTGGTGTCTGCCTGTTCGAAGCGCGCCGCCAAAGGCTCGCCGCGCAGTAAATGTTCGCCTATAAGTAAAATAGCGGGCCGCCGCCTGCCGTAATGACTGCTATGAGGGTTTTAATGGTTCAGGCAGCGCATTGCGCAAAGCGTTAGCATTACAACTCCAGATAATTATTCGCATTCTCTATGTTTAGCCGCCTTCGCGAAGACATCGCCAGCATCATTGAACGTGATCCTGCCGCACGTACGGCTTGGGAAGTGCTCACCTGCTATCCAGGCCTGCATGCAATCATGATGCACCGTTGGGCGCACGGGTGCTGGGTTCGTGGTTGGAAGTGGCTGGGGCGCTTCATTTCACATATCGCGCGTGGATTAACGGGGATTGAAATCCATCCGGGTGCAACGATTGGCCGACGCGTATTCATCGACCATGGCTTTGGTGTCGTGATCGGTGAAACAGCAGAGGTTGGTGATGATTGCACGATTTACCAGGGTGTGACTCTGGGTGGTACATCGCTCAACAAGGGAGCGAAACGCCATCCTACGCTTGGTCGCGGCGCGATTATTGGCGCGGGTGCCAAAGTACTGGGCGGCTTTACGGTGGGTGAAGGTGCCAAGGTGGGCTCCAATGCCGTCGTTGTCAAGGAGGTGCCGGCTGGCGCCACTGCCGTTGGCAATCCTGCGCATATCGTGCAAAAGGACGCGAGTAAGCAGCGCGCGGAAGCGGCCGCACGCGTGTTTGCATCTTACGGCGTGACTCCAAATGCAGAAGACGATCCTTTGTCTACCGCCTTGCATAAATTAATCGACCATACGGTGGTGCAGGAACAGCAGATGCAGAAAATTCTTTCCGCGCTTAAGGCGGCAGGTGTGGGCTGCGAGATTTTGCCGCAAACTGACAAGTTTGATGCTGAGCAGCTAAACAAGCTGGTGGAATAACGAGACTGTCGTGACTGAATTAAATATCCCGGCCGCTGAAGTGCCGGACGCACTTGATCCATTTGAGGTTCGCGTTCTTGCTGTCTTGGCGGAGAAAGAGGCTCTGGTTCCAGATAACTATCCCTTGTCGCTGAATGTATTGACGAACGGATGCAACCAACTATCCAGCCGTGATCCGGTAATGTCGCTTTCTGAAGGGACGGTGCAGGATGTATTGCAGCGCTTGATACAGAGGAAGCTTGTCTCCGAGGTAAAGCAAGCGGGAGCCCGGGTAGTTAAATATGAACACCGGATGCGCATGAAATGGTCACTGGAGCAGGATAAGCTGTCAGTTCTGACGGTACTAATGCTGCGCGGAGTTCAGACCCCCGGCGAAATTCGTTCGCATAGTGGCCGCCTGCATGACTTTTCTACAGTGGCCGACGTAGAGGTAGTGCTGCAATTCCTGATCGATAAATTCCCACCACTGGTGGCACGTCTTGCTCGTGCGCCTGGCACAAAAGAGACGCGTTATGCACACTTGCTTTCAGGCGAAGAGGTGCTTGAGCGGCAGGAGGTTGCTGCCAGTTTTTCCGGCAGCGTGGAAACACCGCGTCAGGATCGGGTTGCTCAACTCGAAGAAGAAGTGGCGAGACTGCGAGGCGAAGTTGAACGCCTCACACTGCAGTTTGAACAATTCAAGGAACAGTTCGATTAAGGCTGTGATGTTTACAGTCCATGTGGCTACGCCCAAGCTCCGTCAAAACAAAAGCTCTGAAACGAAGCGTCAGCGTACAGTGCCAACCAGCCGCCGCGTGCTGGTTTAGTGTCGCAATCCCAGTCCGGCAGTACATAGCGCACCTGTTTTTCGCCATTCACCTGAATTTCGTGAATTGCCGGGCGGTGGGTATGGCCATGAATCATGATGGCGCAACCGCTGGTCTCGTGTAGTGACGCAATTGCCGCGCAATTGACATCCATGATCTCGTACGACTTGCTGCGCTGCGCCTCGCGGCTGCCGTTGCGCATACCTTCAATGAGTGCCTTGCGTTTTGCGAGTGGCATCGCAAGGAACTCTCTCTGCCAGGCAGGTTCGCGGACTTGCGCGCGGAACGCCATGTACGCCTGATCGTCGGTGCATTGTGCATCTCCATGGGTCAGCACAATGCGCTGGCCGGCGATATTGGCGATAAAAGGATCCGGCAAGAGGTTAAGACCGGCGGTGCGCGCAAAATCTTCCCCGACCAGGAAATCCCGGTTGCCAGGAATCCAGAATATCGCCACGCCGGCATCGCTTACACCCCGTATGTTGTGAACAATTTCTGCGTTGTAGGAGGTGGCGAGATCGTCGTCTCCTGCCCAATATTCGAACAAATCACCGAGCAGGTATAACTGCTGGGCCTTAATCGCATGGTTGCGCAGAAAATCAATGAAAGCCTGTGTTGTACGCGGCAATGCGGCTTGCAAGTGTACGTCCGAAACAAAAAGCGCAACCGGCTCCGGTTGCGCTTTGTTCTTCAGGTTTAATGGTGAGTTTGAAGCCGACATGCTGATGTCTGTATCACGTTGCGATCAGACGATTTCCGCTTTTTCGATGACAACATTTTCAACCGGCACATCGGCGAACATGCCGGTGCGAGTGGTTTTCACCGATTTGATCTTGTCGACCACGTCCATACCTTCGACAACTTTGCCGAACACGCAGTAGCCCCAGCCATCCTGACCCGGGTAGTCAAGGAAGCTGTTGTTCTTCACGTTGATAAAGAATTGTGCCGATGCGGAATGCGGTGCCGAGGTGCGCGCCATGGCCACCGTATATGGCTCGTTCTTGAGGCCATTCTTTGCTTCGTTTTCGATGGGGTCGTTAGTCGGCTTCTGCTTCATGCCTGGCTCGAAGCCGCCGCCCTGGATCATGAAGCCGTCAATCACGCGATGGAAGATGGTGCCATCGTAGTGACCGGAGCGGACGTACGACAAAAAATTCTCAACCGTTTTCGGTGCTTTTTCAGCATCGAGGTCCAGTTTGATGTTGCCGTGGTTGGTGGTGAGGATAACAGCCATGATAGTCCTTGATGAATGAATTATTTGATGACAGATGCGGATTCGATGATGACTGGCTTCGTCGGAACGTCCCGGTACATGCCACTATTATTGGTCTCAACCGACTTGATCTTGTCCACTACTTCGGTGCCTTTGATCACCTTGCCGAACACTGCGTATCCCCAGCCATCCTGGCCCGGGTAGTCGAGGAAGCTGTTGTTCTTTACGTTGATGAAGAATTGCGCCGATGCGGAATGCGGAGCGCCAGTACGTGCCATGGCAACCGTGTAGGTGTCGTTTTTGAGGCCGTTCTTCGCTTCATTCTCGATAGGTGGATTGGTCGGCTTCTGCTTCATGTCCTTGTCGAAGCCGCCGCCCTGGATCATGAAATTGCTGATAACACGATGGAAAACCGTGCCATTGTAATGACCACTCTTGACATACTGAAGGAAGTTTTCAACTGTCTTTGGGGCCTTTTCAGGGTAGAGCTCCAGGACGATGTCGCCCATATTGGTCTTCAGCGAGACTTGCGGATTATCCGCAGCATGCGCGCCATAAAAGGCGCTGCTCAACGACAGTGCTGCGACCAGATGTATGAAATGGCGACGTGAATAATGCATTGCTGGTTCTCCTTTTTGCTCTTTACAGATAAATGTTGATTGTGTATCTTCCATGTCCCTTTGCCGGAGGGCTCTAGTTTCATCAATGTTATACTGCAACGGAACCGTGCATTTTATCAAAATAAGCATGAAAAAAGGTTTCGGCCCCCTTGTTGCAGTACGTCACTCGCACGCTGCAGGAAGTTAATGCATTGCTGCCAGAGCGTCTCACAAATTCCTTAGCCGAAGCGGAAATCGCCCATGACTGCCATCAAGATATACAACACGCTTGCGCGTGAAAAGCAGACATTTATCCCAATGCAATCCGGTAAGGTGCGCATGTACGTGTGCGGAATGACGGTATACGACTATTGTCATCTTGGACATGCGCGTGTCATGGTGGTTTTTGACATGGTCCAGCGTTGGCTGCGCGCTTCCGGCCTTGATGTGACCTATGTTCGCAATATCACCGACATCGATGACAAAATCATTAAGCGTGCGGTAGAGAATGGCGAATCGATTTCGCAATTGACGCAACGCTTTATCAAGGCGATGGACGAGGATGCGGCCGCACTCGGCGTGCAGAAACCTGACCATGAGCCGCGCGCTACTCAATATGTGCCGCAGATGCTAGGATTGATCGAGAAGCTGGAGCGTAATGGCCTGGCATACAAGGCGACCGACGGCGATGTGAATTACTCGGTGCGTGATTTTCCAAGTTACGGCAAGCTTTCTGGTAAATCGCTGGATGACCTGCGTGCCGGCGAACGCGTAGAGCTGAACACCGGTAAGCGTGATCCGCTCGACTTCGTGCTGTGGAAGGCGGCGAAAGAGTCGGAGCCTGATGAGGTCAAATGGGATTCGCAGTGGGGCAAGGGCCGGCCTGGCTGGCATATCGAATGCTCTGCAATGAGTTGCGACCTGCTCGGCGAACAGTTCGACATCCACGGCGGCGGCGAGGATCTCCAATTTCCTCACCATGAGAACGAAATCGCGCAGTCTGAAGGCGCACATCAGCATGCATTCGTAAACTACTGGATGCACAATGGCTTCATTCGCGTGGATAACGAAAAAATGTCGAAGTCACTCGGCAATTTCTTCACCATCCGCGAAGTGCTGAAAAAATACGACCCAGAAGTTGTGCGATTCTTCATCTTGCGCGCGCATTATCGCAGCCCGCTGAATTATTCGGACGCGCATCTGGACGACGCCAAGCAAGCATTGACCCGTTTGTACACTGCATTGAAGGATGTGGCGCCTGATTCACTGCCGCTGGATCGTAACGAGCCCAATGCAATCCGGTTTGCCGAGGCGATGAATGATGATTTCAATACGCCGGTTGCAATCGCAGTCCTGTTTGATCTTGCAAATGAAGTCAACAAAACCAAATCGGCTTCGCTGGCACGCCAGTTGAAAGACCTTGCCGGCACGATTGCGCTACTGCAGCGCGTGCCGCAGGCATTTCTGCAGGCGGGGCCGGTTGAACAGGATGGCTACTCTGAGGGCGCAATTGCCGAACAAATTGAGGCAAGAGCGGCAGCAAAGAAAGCGAAGAATTTTGCCGAAGCGGACCGCATTCGCGCAGCGTTGCTGGCCAATGGCATTGTCCTCGAAGACAAGCCGGGCGGCGTAACTGAATGGCGACGGGCATAGCAACATGACATTATCGCGAGAAGCGAGCGGCATCCCGTGCGCGCCGGCATACTGGTACGATGCCAAGGAAGAGCTGATCAAGCGGGACCGCATCATGCGCAAGCTGATCCCGCAATTCGGCGATATGCACTTGACGGGCCGGGGCGAAGCATTTGTCACTCTGGCACGATCGATCGTCGGTCAGCAGATTTCCGTTAAAGCGGCGGATACCGTCTGGCAGAGGCTGCTTGAAGTATGCCCGAAATGCACGCCGGCCCAAATCCTCAAGGCCGGCCCGGAGAAGCTATCTGGCTGTGGTTTGTCGAAACGGAAGGCGGAATACGTCACCGATCTTGCCGAACATTTCAAGGCAAAACGTGTCCATGCTGACAAGTGGATCGAGATGGATGACGAGGAAGTGATTTCCGAGCTGATCCAGATCCGGGGCATCGGGCGCTGGACAGCAGAGATGTTTTTGATATTTAATCTCCTCCGACCGAATATTTTGCCTTTGGACGACTTGGGTCTGCTCAAGGGTATTAGTATCAATTATTTTTCCGGCGAGCCGGTTTCCCGCAGCGATGCACGTGAAGTTGCTGCCAATTGGGAACCTTGGCGTACCGTCGCTACTTGGTATCTTTGGCGCAGCCTTGAAGCAGCGCCAGTGGTGTATTGAATCATATCGACCCTGTGTTGATATAAGGAGGCACGATGAGCAAGACAACTTTTCTCGGTTTTGAACAGTCTATCGCCGAGCTGGAAGGGAAAATCGAAGAACTGCGCTTTGTGCAGGACGATTCGGCAGTCGATATTTCGGAAGAGATCGAGCGACTCTCCAAGAAAGGTCAGCAGCTCACGAAGGACATTTATGCCAAGCTGACGCCGTGGCAGGTTTCGCAGATTGCACGCCATCCGCAGCGGCCTTATACGATGGATTACGTGAACGAGATTTTCACGGATTTCCATGAGCTGCATGGCGACCGCAGCTATGCAGATGACCTGTCGATTATCGGTGGGCTGGCGCGTTTCAATGGCCAGGCATGCATGGTGATCGGCCATCAGAAAGGGCGTGATACCAAGGAGCGCGCGATGCGCAACTTCGGCATGCCGAAGCCGGAAGGCTATCGCAAGGCGATGCGCCTGATGAAGGTGGCCGAAAAATTCGGACTGCCGATCTTTACTTTCGTCGATACGCCGGGCGCTTTTCCCGGTATTGATGCTGAAGAGCGCGGCCAGTCGGAAGCGATCGGTCACAATTTGTACGTAATGGCCGAGCTGAAGGTGCCGCTGATTGCGACTATTATCGGTGAGGGTGGTTCTGGTGGGGCACTTGCAATCGCGGTCGGTGATGCTGTGCTCATGCTGCAATATGCAACCTATTCGGTTATTTCTCCGGAAGGGTGTGCATCGATTCTCTGGAAAACTTCCGAGCGCGCAGCCGATGCTGCCGATGCTCTGGGATTGACTGCACATCGTCTGAAGGCAATGGGTTTGATCGACAAGATCGTCAACGAGCCACTGGGCGGCGCTCATCGCGACCCCAAGCAAATGGCTGTACTGCTCAAGCGGGCGTTGGCCGATTCGTTGCGTCAGTTCCAGGGCATGAAGACCAAGGACTTGCTGGCCGCACGCCACGAAAAGCTGATGGCTTACGGCAAATTCAAGGAAATCAATTCACCGGAATAATTTGTGAAAAATAGGCCGGTAGCGTCGCTTGTCGACGCTTTCGAACGCGCGTTGGGAGCGATCCGGACGCGCGTTTCTGTTTCTGGGTTTGCCGTTGCCTACAGCGGCGGTCTCGACTCTGCTGCTTTACTGCATCTGGCGAAGGGCTACGCGACCCAGCATGGCCTTACGCTGTTTGCTTTTCATATCCATCACGGCATCAGTCAGAACGCGGACCTGTGGCTGTTGCACTGTGAGCACGAGTGCGAGAGTTTGGGCATTCGTTTTGCTGCCCGCCGTGTTGATCTGAGCAGGCGTGACAAGGATGGTCTCGAACAAGTCGCCAGGATTAAGCGCTATCAGGCGCTGGGCGAGTTATGCCGGGCGCATCAGGTTCCGCTACTTATCACTGCGCATCATCAGGATGACCAGGCTGAGACAGTGCTTTTGCAAATGCTGCGAGGATCCGGGGTGGCAGGCTTGTCCGGCATGGAGAAAGTGAACACCGCGCCTGGCTTGCTTGGCGATCCGGATTTGTTTATCGGGCGCCCTCTGCTCGATATATCGCGGGATGAGCTTGAGCGCTTCGTTGTGGAAAAGGATATCCGGCATGTGGAGGATGAATCCAACGCCGACTTCCGTTATGCCCGGAACGCGTTGCGGCATAAGGTGATGCCGTCGCTGGCCGAATATTTCCCCGGATTCCAGGATCGATTTGCCCGGGTGGCGCAACATGCTCAGGCGGCGCAACGTCTTCTGGATGAGCTGGCTGCGCAAGATCTGTCTGCCTGCCTTGACGATGAGCGCATCGATATTGATCGCCTGAGGCAACTGGGAGCAGACCGAATCGATAATCTTCTGCGCTACTGGTTCGCTTCGCGCGGAGTACGCATGCCTACAACCGCATGGTTGAGCGAAATGCGTGAGCAATTACTGGGCGCGAGGGAGGATGCGCAACTGCGGGTAACGCACGCCGATTGCGAAATTCGCCGGTATCGCGGCCGGATATTCCTGACTGCGCGCGAAAATGAGGCATCCAGCGCGGCGTCGATGACATTTCGCTGGCATGGCGAGTCCCGCATTCACCTGCCTGAGTTTGGCGGCAGTTTGTATTTCGACGCAGCAGAGCAGGGCATGAACCCCGACTGGTTACGCGGGCAGGAATTGAGGATTCGATATCGCACCGGAGGTGAAAAACTGAAGGCAGCGCTCAACCGTCCGACGAGGAGCTTGAAGCATCATTATCAGGCTTTGAGCATTCCACCATGGGAGCGGAAACTTCTCCCTGTAATCATGGCTGGTGGCCACCTTATATTTGCTGCGGGAATTGGAATGAATTGGCATGATCTGCCCTTGGTTAATGAAGGTGCAATTCTCATGCGTTGGAAGCCGGATGTGAAATAAGAGGTGGCTTGATTTTTATAAGAACTGGAAAGTTTTAGGTTTATTTTGCGGGCTCCCTACTTGTCATTCGGCTTTGCAGAAGGTAAAGTAAAGGGTTGATTTTCATCAGAATTTTTCTCTCTTAGCGTATTTTTCACCCCTTATGGCTTTAATCGTCCACAAATACGGCGGCACTTCGATGGGTTCGACCGAGCGCATCAAAAATGTCGCCAAGCGCGTCGCCAAATGGCATGACGCTGGCCACCAAATTGTTGTGGTGCCGTCCGCTATGTCCGGGGAAACCAACCGGCTTATCGCTCTTGCCAAAGAAATCATGCCGCAGCCGGACCCGCGCGAGCTCGATATGCTCGCATCAACGGGCGAGCAGGTATCGGTTGCCTTGCTGTCAATGGCGCTGCAATCGATCGGCAAGCAAGCAGTGTCCTACGCGGGATGGCAGGTGCCGATCAAGACTGACTCCGCTTTCACCAAGGCGCGAATTCAATCGATTGACGATGCGCGCGTACGCAAGGACCTCACAGCCGGAAAAATCGTCATCATCACCGGCTTCCAGGGCGTGGACGACGCAGGCAATATTACTACCCTGGGACGTGGCGGCTCCGACACATCTGCTGTAGCAGTCGCAGCCGCGCTGAAAGCGCAGGAATGCCTGATCTATACCGACGTCGATGGCGTGTACACCACCGATCCTCGCGTGGTATCCGAAGCGCGCCGCCTGAAGACAGTCACCTTCGAAGAGATGCTGGAACTTGCTTCGCTGGGCTCGAAGGTTTTGCAGATTCGCTCGGTGGAATTTGCCGGTAACTACAAGATGCCAACGCGCGTACTGTCGTCACTGACGGACCCGCTTATGCCGCTGGAAGAAGAAGCTGCTTCCGGCACCCTGATTTCGTTTGAGGAAGATACACACATGGAACAAGCCGTCATTTCCGGTATTGCGTTCAATCGCGACGAAGCGAAGATTACTGTGTTGGGCGTACCGGACAAGCCCGGCATCGCTTACCAGATTCTCGGCCCTGTCGCCAATGCCAATATCGAAGTCGACATGATCATTCAGAATCAGTCGGTCGAAGGCAAAACCGATTTCACCTTCACCGTGCCGCGTGGCGAATATGTCAGAGCAATGGACGTGCTGAACAAGAGCGTCAAGGAACATATTGGGGCAGCAAGCATCGCTGGCGATACCAAGGTGTCCAAGGTCTCGGTGGTTGGCGTCGGCATGCGCAGCCACGTCGGCATTGCGTCGCAAATGTTCCGCACGTTATCTGAAGAGGGCATCAACATCCAGATGATTTCAACGTCGGAAATCAAGATCTCGGTCCTGATCGACGAAAAATACATGGAGCTGGCGGTACGCGCTTTGCACAAGGCGTTTGATCTCGAAAAAGCTTGATCAAATCCATCAAACTTCATCGTTCCATTGACCAAGTCTGCATGAGCAGCTATCATGCGGGACTTCACTAAGGTGGATCTGTAACACCACCGTAAGTGTGGAGACGTGGCCGAGTGGTCGAAGGCACTTCCCTGCTAAGGAAGCATATGGGCTTAAACCTGTATCGAGGGTTCGAATCCCTCCGTCTCCGCCAGTAATTCAAAAAGTCCTTGTAAATCAAGGACTTTTTTTATTTGTGTTCCAGGTAGTGTTACGGAACTTCGTCTAACGGCCTTATCTGGCTGGACTTTCGACCCTTTGCGTCGTTTGGGATGATCATATTCGGCACGCCCGCCGCTATCTTCTGGCTATGCTGGCAGCAGGCTATCGAGCACTGCTGAACTGGGTGTCAGCTGAAGATCCGTGACATGCGCAATCACATGAGTAGATCGCAGCCAAGAAGAGGGCCAGCGTTATAACAACGAGCGAGCGCAGTTTTCACTCGGCAATCGGGTTTCGACTACTCTATAGTCAGGCAGGCAGTGTCTTCAATTCGGCAGCTTTGCCTCCCGCTCCAAGAAAAGCATGCGTTATCCCCTTTATGGATATCGAAGCAGGACAATGAATATTAATATTGTTCCCGGCCAGCCTGATAAAGCCGCCGCCTGATGCCAGCAGAATCTCTTGCTTTGCCTCTATCTTGATATTCGCATTGCTTGACGTGATGGTGATGGCTTTGTCGGCCAATATGTCCATTGGCCCAGCATGTGCGCGCACGGACACTGGTTCTTTTGCGGCGATTGCTTTTGCGCCGCCTGTCTGCGTGAACAGGGATGCCGATCTTGCTGCCGCCACCGATACTGTTTGCCCACCTGTTATACGCATCGCCAATTCAGTTGCTATCGTCATGTCTTGCGCTGCCTGTATGACAGATGTGGCAGGCGTCGCCAGGCTAACCGCTGCGTGACTATCGATCAGGGTTACTGATTTTTCAAATTTTGGTGCGCTTGTTCCATCGGCTGCTTCAGCTGCGGTGATTGCACCTACAAGCTGCTGTATGCCTTTGGGATTCGAAAGAGGCAGGGCGTGATGCCGTGCAGCGGCATTTGACAATGCGTTTCCCATTTCTTCGGCAGCCTTGAATTTTTTCTGTGCTTCTTGCGTATCGAGCTGGCTCTGCACGGCGCAATTACGCTGCGTTGTCGAGATGAATATTCCGCGCTTTGCACGTAACGAACTCCATGCGTCCGTCACAAATTCAAATCCGGTTCCCCGGTATACGGAGCGTGTATTGTTGTTTTGGCGGATCAGATAGCCGGCGTTCAGCTGAGTCGTCGCGTAGGATGTGGCAACGACATGCCGCAGCTGATTCGGCGTGTCGTCGATCAGCCACTGGTTGAAGCCGTTTGCTGCATACTCCTTTGATTGGATGCCGGCTAAAGCGCCCGGGTGATTGTCTCCCCCATGAAAAGCGGGAATGTCGGCGTCGTTGTATAGCTGCCCGGTCACGACCGGACGGTCGATGTCGCCGGCAATGAAATCGATGCACACCTCCTGACCGATGCGAGGGACAAAATGTGTGCCCCAGTTTGCACCGGCAGCAGGTTCTGCTACGCGTACCCAAGTGCCAGCAGTCTCATTACCCGATGCATTCGACCCTGCTGGATGGGGCAATTGGCCGGGCGTGGCACCATCGTCACGTTGCCACGGAAACTGCACTTTGATGCGATGATCTCGTTCGGTTGTGATTTCCTCGTTACGAAGGCCGACTACTAAGGCTACCTGTGTCCCCGGGGCAGTAGGTTTTGGATGCCAGAATGGCGGGCGAATCTGTGTGCTGTGTGCGACGCAGGTGAACTGGTTCCGATAGCTTCCGGGCTCAACACGCTCCTGCCCGGTCATATTTCCGGCGCCCGCCGACAGGTTATTGGCACCTCTATGCGTTATAGATAGAACTGCATACTCGCCGTTTGCGTCGGGATGGTCGCTCAACGAAAACCAACTGCCGACCATCAATGCCCGCGCTGAGCTTTCTGCCCGCAGCATCTGATGGGTCAGTGCAAGTGATTCGGTGCGTGCGCGGACGATGCGCGCACTTTCTGCTGTGTCGGTATAGCGGTAGGCTCCGATGCCTTCAAAGACTTCGAGCTGTGCGCAGTTACCCGATGAGATGGTGTCTTCGCATGTTGTCGCAGCAAGTTTCTTGTAATCCCAGCTTCCCAGCGCGACCATATTGGCTTGTACCTGATGCAGTTGTGAGAACAAGGTGATGGAATCGGATTCTTCTGTTGCATCTGCGCGGTGAAATCGGATTGCTGGTTGCTTGCACGCTGTTAGAGCTGCATTGTCGTCAAATACAACCAATTGATGGCGCGCATGTTCACCTTTCTGTTCAGGCGCCGCAGCTTGTCTGGAATTCGAAGATGTCGATATGTGCGCAGCATTGTCTGCATGCGCGAAGAAAAAATTAAGTCCTTCTTCTGCTAGCAGACGCGTCACGAAAGCATAATCGCTTTCACGATATTGCATCGTCAGCGATCGCTTCGGGATTTCTGTCCTGACATCGAAACGATAGCTGGCCATCTGATAATCGCTGAAAACGTCTGCAACGATCTCGAGGACGCTCATATCCTGGTAAACATAGCTATCCCGGCGCAGTGTCAAGGAGTGTGCCCACGGCTCAAGTGTGAGCCTATAACGCGCGAGATTGCCATCACTGCCCAATTGCCGCGCGCAGGTGACGATGCCATGAAAAGAACGCTTGCTGCCGTCAGCTAGGCTAAGACGCAAACTGACCTCTTCGCCGGCGAGTGCCTTGAGTTCAAAATGGGTGGAGGTGGCTAGGCAGTCGACTTCGAATCGAAACAGCTCGGATATCGCTTCTCGCCCGGAAAACCTTTCTATGATTAGTGCGCCGGCTTCAAAGGGCGTCTCGATCGAAATCAGGCGTGCGTGCTGGGAAAGGCTTTGCAAAAAAGCTTGTCGTCCTATGCCAGCATACCCAGTACTTGAATCATGCAGCGGTGGAGGGGATGAATCAGACACTTTGAACATCTTTTATGAGGTCGGCATCAGAAAAAATAGGGATCAAGGCAAAGTGATTGTGATGTTGGCTAGCTTGGGGGGCAGCTTGATCACATCAAAATAGTTGCCGAGCATGTCGTTTGTGTGTTGCGCCAATAGCCAACTCAAGCCTGCATATGCTGCGATCCCTAGAAGGGCAAGCGCAGAGCCAATGACCCACATCGGAATTTCTGCTTTCATCATGTGCTTGATGTTATCGGGCGATTTCCAATACGGGGCAAATTGCGCACGCTTGCCCTTGAGGTGCGTAATCTCCTTCTCCAGCGTGGCGATCAGGTAATTGAGCTTTTCCTTGCCATCGAGAGCGTACTTGCCCTGAAACCCTGTGAGAAGACACATATAGAACACTTCTAGGGTTTGTACGCTGGTTTGGCCACGATGTCTTACCTGTTCCAGTTGCCGATAGAAGTTTTCACCGGCGAGTTGGTCTCCGAACAGGATCAGTTGCAGCGGAGCGCGTTCCCACACTGCCCGTATCGCCATGTCGGAGGAAAGAACGGTTTCATCAATCGCAGCACAAAACGCATACTTTGCCCCGTAGATGTCGTCTGCAGAGACGTTTAGAAGGCGTGCATTGCGCTCAAAATTATCAAGAAAGCGACGTACCTGCGCGGCGAAGTGTTCAGCATCGGACGGAGCAAAGCGGTTCTTGAGCAACAGCAGCAGATAGAAACCGTCATGCATCAGGTCGACCATGGTGCGTGCATGGGATTGCGCAAGGCGCGGCGGAACGCCGTCAGCGTATAGGGATGGAGCCTGTGTAACAGGATTCTGAAGGAGGGTGTCGGTAGTCATTGCGATTGTCATTGCATGATGGCGAACAGTTCGAGCTTGAGATTTTTGATGCTTACGGGGGCATAGATCATGATTGCGCTTGAAGCAATCATGCGATCGTACAGAGCTCCATGCGGTTCAATCGAAAAGTAATAACAGCCGGGGCGCACAGGGATTGATGAAGGCACCTGTGGGGCGGCCATCAGGCGAACGCCCGGCATAGCGGAAGACACCATTTTGTCAACATCGTCTGGCGCGCCAATCTTGATGCGGTGAGGAATAGTTTCAACCAGTTCTGCTGGTGGCATGTCCGCCGCTACGCACAGGTAGTAGGAGACGTTACTTGTGACCTTTTCGGAGTCCAGTCGGCCAAGGTGAAATGCCGGTTTTATCTCGTTGAGTGAGATCGCGAAGTAGCGTGAAGAAATAACAGTTTCAATTAACTCCCTGAGTAGGCTGTCCAATTTGATGAACTCCGGGCCAGGATTTGCATGGTTATAGACCGGCAAGTCGGCCAAGCTATATGCTTTCGAAAACGTTAGCAATTGTCCGGCAAAGGTCAGCAATTCATGAAAGAGACGTTCCGGATGCAGGCCGGGATGTTGGAGCAAATGCTGTAGCGATGCACAGGCGGCATTGACTGTGTGCAGGAGCCAGAACGATGCGATATCACCCGATCGAAACTCAACAACATTGAGTGACGGTTCGCGGTGGTGTCCGTAGAGCGCTTGCGCTTTAGCTTGCAGAATTTCCACCAGGCGGCGTACCAGCCGGTAGATCGAAGGGGAAGATCGGATCGTTAGTGCCGGTGGCACGAAGGCCGGGTCAAACTCATACCCGCCCGAGCCATTTGCGCGCACTCGCGCCACCGGCATCGAAACATATTGCTCCCGGTTGTCGCGATCTGATAGCAGGCGCAGAGATTTCTTCAGGATTGTCAGGTCAGCATCTATGGCATTGGTATAGAGGTCAGGCGCCGGTTCTTCATGTTGAATATATCGATATGCCTGTGTGGACGTATCGCGCTGAGTCGATAAATTCGAGCCGAAATCGCGGAGATACGGAAGTGATACATGGAACACAATGCCACTGCCAATATCCTCCATTGAGGCCAGAGTGACCGGCTCAGGCAAGTTGTCATTATCCGGTGCTCCAATCATGTCCCCATCGGGCAGGATGCCGCTGATTGACGTAATCCGTAAAATTCCAGAGGAGATTGCTTCGTTATCAAAACTGAGGGTGCTGATTCCCCATAAATAAGGATGAATCGCGCGTCCCATTTGGGTTAGTCGCATTTCGTGATAAAGATCTTGCCGTTGGAAATGTTGCGGTCGCAAGAACAGGCCTTCGCCCCAGAGAATTTTGGCTGAATGATTCATGGGTGGAGTGTTTATGGATAAGTAATTTATTGGCAGCGCACAGGCGAGAGTAAGGCGGTTTCATTTACAGCCATCCCATGCGGCGCCAAGTTGGTTGTGGTCAGCGCGCATGCATGTGCGCCGATCGTAATGCCTGAATGTTCCGCGTCCTTAGTAGCAAATGCGAACCGCCAGCGCTGCGGAAAAGGTGTGCGGAACAAGGCGACAATGCCTACGTAAGCCGACTCAGCGGGTATTTTTTCGTTGAAATCAAGCTTTTGCCCAGGGGAAAGTATGATTTCCCTCGCTTCTGTCAGGTCGGCTCCTAATGCTTGCTTCTCTTTTTCAACATTTCCAAAACTCGAATAGGCCATTCCCAAAAAGCTATTTGGGTTTCGCAACTTGAAAATGCGCATTACGGTTGCCAATCCTTCCTCATTTTCTCCAGCATTGAGGTTTGACGCTCCTTCGATGTGAATGTCAATAACGCGTATAGGAGGGGGGGCATCCGTCTTTCCAGGCAACTTTATTCCCACCGCTCCTAAAGCGACTTCCGTTACCCGATCGGTTGTCGCCTGGATGGCATTTCCGCATGAGCACAGAAAAATGCAGCTAAATGCCGCAAAAAATCTACTAACAGTGTTCATAGTTCGATATTAGACAATTTCTTTTTCTCGCTAAAAACCGAGTAAAAACAAGGCGCCCACAAAATAATATTAAAAAAACAATTGTATGAAATGCAATTGCTCGGGTAGTATAGCGCATATGTTGTCAAATAATTAATTGACGGCATAACAATATACTTGCCTGTTGGATATAAGGATTCATACCCAGCCGTACAGATACCTGGGATGTTGGGGGCGTTATGGTTTTTGAGAGGAAGACAGCATGAATTTAGGTGAAATTTCTAAAATGCAATATCGCACTGTTCGTAGTTACCGTTTTTGCTTCAGTGCACTCGCCTTAGCTCTGGGGCTTTTGAGTGGGGGATGCGTCACGACGGGTGCCGATGCTAACTCTGCCAAAAATAATCTCGAAGTACTGCTTAAGGAAGCTGATACGGAAATAATTGCTGGTCAGCACGATAAGGCAATTGCCACCCTGAACAGTGCAGCTAAACAAAATCCGACTAGCACATTGCCATGGATAAAAATAGCAAATATCTGGTTTGAAAAAGGTAACTATCCCTTCTCAATTCTTGCTGCTAATGAAGCTCTGCAGCGCGACGCCTCAAATCAAGAGGCGAAAAGTCTGTTGGTTGTTGCGGGACTCAGGGTTGCCGCTAGCGCGGTGACCGGCTTAAGGCCTTCTGAGGCCGTAAACATGAATACACGGGTAGAGGCGGAAAACCTGACTAATTCTTTGCGCGGGGCATTGGGTGAAAAAGTACTTGTCCCGCCCGCCGAAGGCAAATCGACAGTTTCATCATCACGTGCCAAAGCGAAGGCCAAAACAGCGGCGCTTTCCGCTGTGGCATCGCCCCGGAAAGCTGATCCAAGTGCCGATTCATCAGATCCATTCAAATCCTTGAAGTAGGCAGTGCTGCCTATTTGAGTTTGTCCTTAAAAGGAACGCTTATGTCCAAGAAAGAAAGCGTGCAGAAAAAACTGCAGCGTGTCCGTCCGCCGCGAGTTCAACTTACCTATGACGTTGAAATAGGTGATGCGATCGAACAAAAGGAAATTCCATTCGTCGTCGGAGTCATGGGGGACTTTGCAGGTAATTCCGTTGCCCCTGCCTCCAAGCTGAAGGATCGCAAGTTTGTCAGTGTTGATCTTGATAATTTTGATGACGTGATGAAGGGCCTGGCGCCACGGGCTACATTCCGCGTAAACAACACGCTCAGCGAAAAAGGGGGCGAATTTGCCGTCGACCTGAAATTTGAGTCGATTGACGACTTCCGTCCTGAAGCCGTCGCACAGCAGGTCGAGCCCTTGCAAAAGCTTCTGGAAGCGCGTAGCAAGCTCTCCGACTTGCGCAACAAGCTTGCCGGTAATGACAAGCTTGAAGATGTGTTGAGTGAGGTATTGAGGAATACCGAAAATGTCCGACGCTTGGGCGAAGAAACGCAGCGTAAGGAGGATTGAAATGGGAGCACAAGTACAAGCGCTGGATATCGCGGGCATGGAATTGACGGCAACTAGCTTGCTCGACCAAGTGGTTAACGAAAGCAAAGTGGCTCGTTCAGATGTCGAACGTACGCGAGCGAAGGATCTAATTGGAGAGCTTGTCTCTCAGGTTCTGGAAGGTACGGTTGTCATATCGAGCAACCTCTCAGCGACACTGGACGCACGGGTTTCCGAACTCGATAGTTTGATTTCGGAACAGTTGAGCGAGATTTTGCATGCGCCAGAGTTCCAGAAAATGGAAAGTACCTGGCGTGGCTTGCACTATCTCTGCAAGCAAACCTCTACCGGAGAAATGCTGAAGATAAAAATCCTCAACGCTCCGAAAAAAGACCTGATACGCGACTTCAACAATGCCATCGACTTCGATCAGAGCACATTGTTCAAGAAAGTCTACGAGGAGGAGTTCGGCACCTTCGGTGGAGCGCCGTTTGGAGCGCTGATCGGTGATTATGAAATCACCCGGCAACCGGAAGATATGTATTTCATCGAGCAGATGTCCCATGTGGCAGCAGCTTCGCACGCGCCATTCATTTCAGCGGCCTCACCCGAATTATTGGGATTGGACACATTTGCCGATCTTGGCAAGCCACGTGACATGGCGAAGGTGTTTGACACATTGGAATATGCCAAATGGAAGTCATATCGCGAGTCCGAAGATTCGCGATATGTGGGTTTGGCCATTCCGCGTTTTCTGGGGCGCATGCCCTACCACCCGAAAGAGGGCACGGTCGTTGAAGGATTTAATTTTGTTGAGGATGTCGATGGCACCGATCATGGCAAATATTTATGGGTGAATAGCGCTTACGCCTTCGCTGCGCGGCTCACTAATGCATTCGAGCACTATGGTTGGTGCGCTGCGATCCGTGGTGTAGAGGGTGGTGGGTTGGTCGAAGATCTGCCAACGCACACTTTCAAAACTGATGACGGTGAAATTGCACTGAAATGCCCGACCGAACTCGCTATTACCGATCGCCGTGAGAAGGAGTTGAGCGACCTCGGGTTCATTCCCTTGGTTCATTGCAAGAATACGGATTACGCTGCTTTCTTCGGCGCGCAGTCCACCCAGCGCGCAAAGAAATACAACACTGACGCAGCAAATTCCAATGCCGTTCTGTCCGCGCAGTTGCAATACATCTTTGCTTCCTGTCGGATTGCGCATTATCTGAAGTCGATGATGCGCGACAAGATTGGCAGCTTTGCTGCGGCGTCCAACGTTGAGCAGTTTCTTAACAACTGGCTTGCGCAATATGTGGTGATGGACGATTCCGCTTCACAGGAAGTAAAGGCGCAATATCCGTTGCGCGAAGCTTCGGTTCAGGTATCAGAAATCCCGGGGCGGCCGGGGCAATACCGTGCAGTGACTTTCTTGAGGCCACACTTCCAGCTAGACGAATTAAGCGTGTCCTTGCGCCTCGTCGCCGAGTTGCCGCAGTCGGCAAAGGCGTAGTTTTAACCTGCAGCAGATGCATCTACAGTTAGCACGGAAACGTGTGCATTTTTTCAAGGAGCTATAAAGCATGAAAGATATCTACCTGAAGTTTGAGGGTGGCGATACGAAGATAGAAGGCGAGTCGCGAGATGAAGCTCACCCGAAATGGCTTGAGGCATTGTCATGGAATCACTTGATTCGCCAGCCGAAATCGGCAACTGCCAGCACTTCCGGCGGCCATACCGCGGAACGCTGCGAACACGCCGACATGGTTTTTACCAAGGACATCGATTCAACCAGCCCCTCGCTTTGGCTTGCTTGCAGCCAGGGCGATACGTATAACAAGGTCACGATCGAGTTCATGCGTGCAAGCGGCAAGGAAAAGGTCAAGTACCTGGAAATCGTCCTTAATCACGTAATCGTTTCTTCGGTTACGCCATGCGTTCGTGAAGAAGGCTTGCCCACTGAAACGATAGCGTTGAAATACGCATCGGTGAAGTGGACTTATACGGTACAAGGCATTGATGGCAAGAAGGGCGGCAGTAACCCGCAAATGTGGAGCTTGGCGAAGAACAAGGCTACTGAAGCAGTCTAAGTACTCAATAAATTCTCCTTCACGTGATTGCGGCGTCATTTGTACGCCGCAATTTTCAGTTGCTTGCATAAGCGAGCGATGTCAGGTCATCAGGTCATGTCCTCCGGCTTCTTCTCGATTGCTAAATACCCGCCTACGTTGTTTGAACGACTCGCAGATAATGCGCCTCGCGAGGCAAGCGATAAGCATACTCTTCGCTTGATTTCTGTTGAGGATTTAAAGGATTCTGTCGCCAAAGACGTGGAGGCCTTGCTTAACTGTCGTTGTGCATACAGTCTGGATGTCTTTGACCGGTTTCCGGAAAGCTTGCAGTCGATGTGTAGCTATGGGATGAATGACTTCGTCGGTTTTAGCCTCGCAAATCCGGCTGATCGCAATTACATCTGCCGCTCGCTTGAACGCACTATTGCAACGCACGAGCGACGCTTGGAACAAGTTCGAGTTGCGTTGGAGTCCGATGCCGGGGTAGTGAATCGGCTCAAATTTGCCATTCATGCACTGCTGCGCGTTCACCCATCAACAGAGCCGGTGTTTTTTGATGCATTGTTGCAGCCATCGACACTTCAATATTCCGTCAACAGGGCAAAAGGCCCTGCATTGTCCTGAATGTCGATGGATACCCTGCTGCCATATTATGAGCGTGAACTCACCTTCCTCAGAAGGTTGTCTCACGATTTTGCAAAGCGATATCCGAAGGTCGCCAGCCGCCTTCTTCTTTCAGGCGAGACCTGTGAAGACCCGCATATTGAGAGGCTGATCGAGTCGTTTGCATTCCTGACTGGTCGCATACATAAGAAACTTGAAGATGAACTGCCCGAGATTACCGATTCTCTTTTGCAGGTGGTATATCCGCAGTATCTTCGCCCCTTTCCTTCGATGTCGATAGCGCACTTCGATAGAGGAGGAGTGCCGGCACAGTTGAGCAAGTCTGCCTGCATTCCAAGGGGTACGGCGTTAAGTACGCGTGCGGTGCGAGGTGCCCCATGCCGATTCAGCACTGTTTACGATGTTGAGATCTGGCCGGTTAATCTTGTCGATGTGGCATATGAAAACATGTTTGATACCAGTGGTTTGCGCGATGCACTGGCTCGATCATCCAGCTCGGCAATCCGGATTGATTTGAATTCAATCGCTGAGACGGCTGGTTTAGAGAGTTTGGAAATCGGGAAACTTCGGTTTTTTCTTAATGGTGAGCCGTCGGTCGTTGCTTTGTTACGCGAAGCTTTATTTTCGAAGACAAGCGGACTATGGGTCTCAGTGCCGACAAGTTCGATGAAGATCGAATTGCCTGCGAACGCAATCCAGCCGGTCGGCTTTGCCGAATGCGAGTCTTTGCTTGAGCCGGATGCTCGCTCGCATAGAGCTAACCAATTATTGCTCGAGTATTTTGTTTTTCCGGAAAAGTTTAATTTTTTCGACATTGATCTGCGTGCCCTGAAGGGGCGTATTCCTCCTAACACACGAACCATCGAAATTCGAATTGGCTTGCTTAATACTTCTGGCTCCGCTGGGAATTTGCTGGATCGCATAAGCAAAGATAATTTCGTCCTGGGATGCACGCCTGTCGTCAATCTGTTCCGTAAGACTCCAGAACCGATCAGGGTTACGCAGACCACCACGAATTATCCGATCATTGTCGATAGTCGCCGGCCGCAGGCCTACGAAATCTACGAGATCAAGCGGGTATATAAGGTGCGCCAAAATGCCGAGGGCGAGGATATCACCGAGTTCCGCCCTTTTTACTCCCTGCGACATGGCGAGGGTAACGAGGGCCATGGGCGCTATTGGCATGCAAGTTATATAGACGATGCTGCCAACGACAACTATACGATGGAATTGTCGCTGATCGATACGGGTATGCGTGAGCAAGGGGCGGAAGCAAACACGCTCAGCCTGGAGCTTGTCTGCACTAATCGTGATTTACCGTCCCAATTACCTTTCGGCCTGATGGATGGCGACCTGTTCATGGAAGGAGGCGCACTGACAAAGGCTATACGGTTCCTGCGCAAGCCTTCTCCCAGTTATCGGTTTCCACGTGGGCGTGGTGCACAGTGGCGATTGATATCCCAGTTGGCACTAAACCACTTGTCGTTGTCGGGGCAGGGCGTCGATGCAATAAGGGAGATTCTGACCTTATATGACATTACTCGCTCAGCTGCCAATAACAGGCAAATCACGGGAATTGGTGCGATAGAGCACCGCACCGCAATGGCCAGAATAGCTGGCAACCCATTTCCGGTATTCGCACGTGGCATTGAAGTCCGTGTCACGGTGGACGAGACACATTTCGCCGGAATTGGATTGTTTACTTTTACCCAGATTCTGGATCGGTTCTTTGGGCTTTATGTAAACACGAACAGTTTTACTCAACTGGTCGTGATCTCGAGCCAGTCAGGACAGGAGTTGATGAAATGCCCGCCAAGAAACGGCGCCTCTATCCTGGCCTGATCCAGCGATTAAGGGATGAGCCATACCGCTTCGAGTTCTTCCAGGCGGTAAGGCTGCTGCTGGCGCATCACCGACAGCATTCGCCACATTCTGACTTTGACGCGCTGGGACAGGTGATCCGGTTTCAAAATTCGATTGCACTTTCATTTCCACCAAGCGAAATCGAGTCGCTTGAATTCGAATGGGAAGATGACGGACGATCAGCTGAAGAGTCGATTGCGCAGCATATGGCGGAGAGCGCATCGATGCCCATGATGCCATTCAAGGGCGTCACATTGACGCCATCTTTTATAGGCTTGACCGGGCCGTCCGGCGTACTACCTCGCCATTACACTCAACATGTCGCTGAACGCGAAATTTATCACCGCGATACTGCTACCCGTGCATTTCTCGATATTTTTACGAGCCGTGCGGTAGCCTTGTTTTACCAGAGCTGGCTCAAATATCGGCTGCATTTTCAATATGAGAGCGACCCCAGAAATTGTTTCTTGCCACTGGTGCTCAGTTTTGCTGGACTGGGCTTGCAGGGAACGCGCGAGCGTTTGACGGAAGGGGCCGGCGGGATTGGGGATGAGTCGCTTGCATACTATGCAAGTGCGTTACGTTCCCGCCCTCAATCCATCGACTGGTTTGCCCGTGTCGTTGCAGACTATTTTCAGATTCGCTGTGATGTCGAGCAGTTTGTCGGGCAGTGGTTTGACTTGCCCCCGCATGAACGTACGTATCTTGGTGTGTCCAACTGCGTATTGGGTCAAACCAGCCTTTGTGGTGCCAGAGTCTGGGACCGACAGACTAGAGTGCGGCTGGTCATCGGCCCGCTTCGCCGCAAACAGTTTGATGACTTTCTCCCGAACGGGGCAGCCTTTAGTAGTTTGCGTCGCTTGTTCCGTCTCATGGTTGGAACGACCTTCGACTGCGAAGTGACCTTGATCCTGGATAGGCGCGATGTCGCGGCTGTCAGATTGAACTCGCAATGCGCACAGGCGCGCTTGGGATGGGATACATGGTGTAAATCCTGCGAAATCGAGGTGGATTCACGAGACACGACATACCTGTTCAAGGCAACTGAGCAGGTGGATTGATTGAACTTTTACCTATTAGAAAAATGACTGCAAACCTGAAAACCCTTATCGGGAAACTCAATTCCACCTGCAAGGCTGCAGCGGAACAGGCGATCAACCGGTGCGTGTCGCGTGGCCAGTACGAGGTCGATCTCGAACATCTGTTTCTGGCATTGTTCAATAACGCACGCAGTGATTTTGCACTTTTATCGAGGCATTACGAGATCAGTCCCAGTGCATTGGAAAAGGACTTTCTGAGTGAAATAGATCGTATGCAGTCTGGAAATACACGCACACCGGTGTTCTCAGTTCATTTGCTGAAGTTATTTGAACATGCATGGTTGCTTGCATCTCTGGATAGTCAGGCTGCGCGTATCCGCAGCGCCCATCTTTTGCTGGCAGTGTTAACCGAACCGGAATTGTCGCAACTGGCGCACAGGGCATCCAAGCAGTTCATGAGATTCACTGTGGACGAATTGAAGCACAAGATATCAGAGTTCACCTCAGATTTTCCTGAGTCACTGGAATCATTCAGCGTTATGCCTTCCGCTTTGCCGGTCGAGCCGCCGGACCAAACTGCAATGCAGGGGAAAACACCTGCACTTGACCAGTTCACCAATGACCTGACGCAGTTTGCGCGTGAAGGCAGGATTGATCCCGTCGTCGGTCGTGATGCGGAAATTCGCCATGCCATCGATATTTTGATGCGGCGTCGCCAGAATAATCCCATCCTGACCGGGGAATCGGGCGTCGGTAAAACTGCTGTGGTCGAGGGGCTTGCGCAACGCATTGCTGATGGAGACGTGCCAGCAGCACTAGCGGATGTCGAATTACGGGTGCTTGATTTGGGGCTGCTACAGGCGGGAGCCAGTGTCAAGGGAGAATTCGAGAATCGGCTGCGTAATGTGATCGAGGAAGTCAAGCGTAGCCCGTATCCGATCATCCTCTTTATCGATGAAGCGCACACCATGATCGGTGCGGGCGGGCAAGCAGGTCAAAACGATGCAGCGAATTTATTAAAGCCTGCTCTTGCTCGGGGTGAATTGCGCATGATTGCAGCCACGACGTGGAGCGAGTACAAGAAGTATTTTGAAAAAGATGCGGCGTTGGCGCGGCGTTTTCAAGTCGTGAAAATTGAAGAACCATCGGAAGAGGTGGCATGCGCGATGTTGCGCGGCATGGTCCATAAGATGGAAAACCATTTCAACGTGCGGGTGATGGAAGAGGCAATCATCGAGGCAGTACGACTTTCGTCGCGTTATATCAGCGATCGGCATTTGCCAGACAAGGCTATTAGCGTACTTGATACTGCCTGTGCGAGGGTGGCGCTTGGTCAGACATCTGCACCGGCAGTAATAGCGGATGGGCGGCGCATGGATATGGCCTTGTCTAAGGAAATTGCAGCACTGGAGCGAGAAGTTTTGACCGGTGGTGCACATCAGGATCGTCTACAAACGCTTTATGAGCAGCGCTGTGAGAATCGCGTGTCGCTGGCTTCAAACGAGGAACGCTGGGAAAAGGAAAAAACGCTGGTCAAGAGGATTCAGAAATTGCGAATGCAGTTGGAAGATACGGCAGTTGGCGCAGGTGAAAATGCCGCTAATGCAGATACTTTATCTACCGATGAGGATTCAGAAATTACCGTCGCAACTATCGTGAAACGAGAGTTGACATCAGTACCTCGCTTGAAGGATTTGAGCTTATTGCAGAAAGAACTGGCCGCAGTTCAGGGAGAAACTCCACTGATGCCGGTATGCGTTGATGCGCGGATCATTGGTGAAATTGTGTCTGCCTGGACAGGTATTCCTCTTGGAAGAATGGTCAAGGAAGAGTTAAGAACGGTTCTTAACTTGAAACCATTGCTGGAAGAGCGTGTTATCGGTCAGCCGCATGCGCTTGAACAGGTGGCCCGACATGTGCGCACCGCCCGTGCCAACATCGAAGATCCGAATAAACCGAAAGGCATCTTTTTGTTTGTCGGCCCCTCCGGTGTCGGAAAAACAGAAACGGCTTTGGCGCTTGCGGAAGCACTTTACGGGGGGGGGCGCAATCTCATTACTATCAATATGTCTGAATACCAGGAGGCCCACTCGGTTTCAGGACTGAAGGGATCGCCGCCCGGGTACGTTGGCTATGGGGAGGGTGGCGTTCTCACGGAGGCGGTACGTCGGAAACCGTATAGCGTTGTGCTGTTGGATGAAGTGGAGAAAGCGCACCCGGATGTTTTGGAGCTGTTCTTTCAGGCATTTGACAAGGGAGTGATGGATGATGCGGAAGGGCGTGAGGTGAGCTTCAAGAATACCATCATCATTCTGACTTCAAACGTTGCGTCACAGAGCATTATGCAAGCGTGCCTGAATAAGGGAGAGAACGAGTCGCCGGATGTTGAGGCACTTAGCGATGTTATCCGCCCGCAGCTCTATAAGGCTTTCAAGCCAGCGTTTTTGGGGAGGGTGAAAGTGATCCCTTATTATCCCTTGTCCGATTCGATCCTCGCCGACATCATCCGTCTGAAACTCGATCGCATCAAGAAACGGGTGGAACAAAATCACAAGGCAAAATTTAGCTATTCCGATGATGTCGTTGAAACGGTTCTAGCCCGCTGCATAGAAGTCGATTCTGGTGCACGTGCAGTCGACCACATCCTTAATGGGACCATGTTGCCGGAAATAGCGGAGACAGTGCTGACCAGAATTGCGGCAGGCAAACCTATTAAAGGCGTGAAAGTCGCTGTCACAAGGGAAAGCAACTTCAGTTACAAAATCAACTGACTGGTTCGGAGCCATTATGGAAGAAAAATTAAATCGCTTTTTAGAAGCGATATCAGAAAACCGGCCCACTGGTGAAGATCTGTCGTTTTCCGCGGAATTTGACCGAATTCAGGAGGCACGCCGTGAAGATGACCCGACCATGGATTATGGTGAATGGCAGGTAAGCTTGAAGCAGGCTGACTGGAATGAAGTGGTTTCATCCTGCACACAGTTGCTTCAGACGCGCAGCAAGGACTTGCGTTTGGTTGGCTGGTTGACCGAAGGGTGGGTAAAAACGTCCGGGCTTTCAGGCCTGTCCGACGGTATCGAGCTTGCTGCTCGTTTGATCGAATGCTTCGGTGCCGGTATTTATCCGATGGCAGAGGGCGATGATCACGAACAGCGTATCGGCACGCTATCGTGGTTTATTGCGCGCATGTCTCAATTAACGAGGCAGGTACCGATAACACGTTCTGTATGCGGACAATTCAGTTTAAATGACTATGATTCTGCTCGATATCTGCAGACGCAACTACAGCGCAACGCAGAGAAGGCTGGCAATACGGAGGATAAGCTCACGCTGGAAAAAATTTTAAAGGCGACTGAAAAAACGGATAAAAAACTCTATAGTCAGTGGATCAACGATGCAGAACGTGCTCTGCTGATGTTGGAGAAGTTGATAAAAGCTTCGGAGAAATTGTTCGGATCAGAGGGGCCATCTTTTTCACCATTGGCGAAAAGTCTGGATGCTATCCTTGACCGTTTACGCTCGATTGCGAACGATCTGGGCATCCAGACCGCCGGTATGCCGGTCGAGCCACAAAGTATTTCTGTGATGGGACAGCCTGCCCAAGAAGGGGCGCCACTAATTCACGGCCCGATCCTGACGCGAGCGCATGCGCTCGAATTGCTGCGTCAGGTGGCTTTGTATTTCCGTAATACCGAGCCACATAGCCCGGTTGCCTATCTTGCCGACAAAGCAGCGCACTGGGGAACAATGCCATTGCATTCATGGTTGCGCGCCGTGGTGAAAGATCAGGGAACGCTGTCGCATTTCGAAGAGCTGCTCGGTTTGGATATGGAAGCGGAAAAAGCGCATTCCAACGATTAAGCCGCCGCAGGGAAGGGCCAAGGAGTGGCTAGAGCTCATTTCATAAATAGCGGTCAGGGCAGATTTCAGGCAAGACGGAGTCTGAAATGGCGAGCCGGCAATCTCTTCCGGATGAACAATGGCCAGTTCTGGCGCTTCTGATTCTGGCACCAAAGCGGCGTGCCGATGACGAGGCCGGCCCGTTGAGCATGACGATCGCGCCGTTCTTGATGGCGTGCTCTGGGTATTGCTTACTGGCGTAGCATGGGCCGACCTGCCAGACCGGTATCCGTCATATTCGACCTGTTTTCGCCGCTTTAGCCAATGGGTGAAGGATGGTACGTTACGGCATGGACTCGAAGACTTGGCACTGGACCTGCAAGCCAGGGGCGACATCGACCTGTCGAAATGCTTCATCGACGGCACCTTTGTCGTGGCGAAAAAAGAGGGCGTAAAGTGGGAAAGGCCAAGTGCGGCAAGGCTACGAAGCACATGGCCATTGCGGCCGCTGCAGGTCTTCCACTCGCCGTGCACACGGCTTCTGCTGGCCCACATGAAGTCACCTAAGTCGTTGCTACTGTCGATGAGATTGTCACCGTGGGACTGCCGGAGCGACTTGTCGGGGATCGTGCCTATGACAGTGATCCGCTCGATGCAAAGCTCGCTGCCGATGGCATTACATTGATTGCGCCGTACAGGAAGGGGCGCGTCAGACCGGCTACCCAGGATAGCCGTATTCTTCGTCGATACAAGCGGCGATGGAAGATCGAGCGTTTGTTCGCATAGCTGAACAAATTCCGACGGATATTGACCCGCTGGGAATATGACGACCAACGCTTTACCGGTTTCATTCATCTCGCTTGTTCTATGATTTTGCTGCGCCGCTATTTATGAAATGAGTTCTGGTACACCAATTTTCCTGTATGAGTCCTGCTATCTGCGGTTCAAAAGTATAAGGCCCGCTTTTCACGCGAGGCGTAGCATTTTTTAGGGCGAGTGATTTCCACAGGTTCGCACCGCTCTATGGAAAATCTTGTTTTCGCTCAGCGATTCCGGAACGGCGTCTAGCCTTGAACCAGTTTAATCAACACCGGAAACTATCGCTTGGCTCGGACCTGAAAATTCAAGGAGATCAGCGTTCCACCGCCTCGGCGGCTGACTTGGCAGAAACGGGTAGGTGCTGATTATGTTTAGCATTCACCGACCGCTTTCAGAATTGCGGTAGGACTGCTTAGGGGCGAGGGTACGCAGCTAACCTGGCATGTCAAAACAGAACTCAATACAGCGACTATCAAATCTACAATTGGTGACCTAGTCCTCAGTGTGCCAAACCTTTTCTGGGCCAGTATGCGAAGCGTAGTCATTATTCAAGAAATCTGATTTTGCTGTCGTTGTCGGCCTGCCGAGGCAGGTGTTTGATTGCCGAGCGCAGAATGCAGTCGGTGTTGTGAGTGCCAACCAATGTCTGATGCGGTCTTCGATGTTCCTGGTGAAATCAACCCGTCGCAGTCTTCCGGCTTTCCTTTAAGCAGTTATTTCTTCGGATCTGGGTGACGCTTCAAAAAGTCGGCGGAGAACACCACTCCAGAAATTTTGCAGCCCGCCACTCTCAAAGAAACAAATCGTTGCTTAGAGGGGGAAGGTATGCAAAAGTGATTTCGACGGTGTAATTCCAGAACACCCGATAGGTATAGGCATGAACGCATTCAGCAAGCGAACTGCTATCCGGATTGCCATTGTCAGCGTGCTGCTGGGTGCGATAGCCAGTCCGCTTGCATGGTTTGTCGCGCATCTCAATGCGGAAAATGGCACGGTGGCACTAGCGATGGAAGAATCACGTCGTCTTTTGCATTTGCACCATTTCGATGCCAGGGCGCTGAGTGGCCGTGATGCCATGAAGCAGGCTGACAAGGCGGCGAAGGCGCTCGCCGGTGGAGTGTTCGATATTGCGGAAATCTATAACCGGGGCGGGGAGAAGCTAGCAATTGCAATGACCGAAGAGGGGCATGCGGTTGAGGCGCAGCTACCGGCACACATACGCCCGGCTTATGTAACTGCCACGTTTGAAAGCTTGAAGCTGAAGGACAAGCGCTGGATCCTGCGCGTATTTGTTCCGCTACAGGAAGAGCTTGGCACCCAGCCAGACCGGATTGCCGGCTATTTCGAGGGCGTGCGGGTAGTCTCGGCATGGCAAAGGCAGCAGATGTTCGAAAGCGCACTGAACGCTGCACTGATGGTCGGCCTCGCCTCACTGCTGTGCGGTGCTGCCATCTATCCGGTTGTCGTGCATCTTTCTTCGGACAATGAGCGCAAGGCTCACGAAATCCTTGAATCCCATATTTCAATGATGGAAGCACTTGGCCGCGCTATTGCCAAGCGGGATTCTGATACCGGTGTTCACAATTTTCGCGTTGCCTGGATCGCTACCCGTATCGGCGAATGCATGGGACTGCAAGGCAGGGCAATACAATCCTTGATCGTCGGTAGTTTTTTGCATGACATTGGAAAGATCAGTATTCCCGACGCCATTTTGCTCAAGCCGGGTCACCTGGATGCCAAGGAATCCGAGGTCATGCACACGCATGTTGCGCAGGGCGAGGATATCGTCAGCGGCATCGGCTGGCTGGATGAGGCAAAGGCTGTGGTCGCGTCTCATCATGAAAAATGGGATGGCTCCGGTTACCCGCATAAGCTGGCAGGGAATGCAATTCCCTTGGCTGCCCGGATATTTGCGGTTGCTGATGTTTTCGATGCCCTTTGTTCCAAACGTCCCTACAAGGACCCGATGAGCTTCGAAGCGGCAATGTCCATCCTCGAGGCAGACACCGGAACACATTTCGATCCTGCGGTAATGACCGTCTTCCGGCCGATTGCGCGTGACATATTCGACACTCTAGCCAAGTGCAACGAGAACGATACCCGCAGGTTGCTTGAAGAACGGGTTCGGGCGCATTTTGGACTGTGATTTTTTGAGTGATATTGGAAAAAGCCGCTTTGGTACGGGGAGATTAAAAGCAATGGCTTGTTGGGCGCTGGTCAACGGCCCTGCGTTCGCAGGATGCCGTTGACCATCCAGAGCATGCAATTCACAAGGAATGGCATCTGAACCGCTGGTTCAGTGCTTCTCGACTTCTTCCCAGCCGGTGATCATCGCCTTGATATGCGCGAAGATGGTGTGGCCGGTCGTCGTGAGGTAGACGTGGCCGAAGAGGAATGCGGCCATCATGAAGGCGCCTGCTGTATGTGCAATCGCCACAAATTCAAGCGACACATACTGGGATATGCCGAGCGCTGCCCAATCGCCGTAGAACAGGTAGAGCAGACCGGATATCCAGATCAGCGGCGAAATGAAGGCGAGCAGCGCGAGGTAAGCCAGACGTTGCAGCGGATTGTGCTTCTGCACCGCTGATTTGCGGAACGGATGCGGTGCGTTTTTGAAGATGCCGACGACGTAGTAGTTCACCATGGCGGCGACGTTTTTCAGCGTAGGCAGGTACTGCGTCCATTCGCCGGTCGTGAACTGCCAGAAAATCGTGAAGGCCCACAAGGTCAGCAGCGCCCACGCGGAGTAGGTGTGGATCTTCACGGCTGAGCCAAAGCCGAACACCGTGTAGGTGCCGTGCACCTCGAAGCCGGTGAGCAGCATCGTGATGATGAGCGCTGCCTGTGACCAGTGCCAGAAGCGTTCATAACGTTTGTAGATGTAGATGCGTTCGGTATTCATTATGCGTTCTCCTTACGGCGGCGGGCGAGGATGCGGAACATGCCGTGCGCCAGGCTGCCACCGATTGCGCCAATAATGGCGAGGGTTCCCAACATGTCGATCACTGCGCTGCGATCTCGGCCCGGCAGGTAGATGTCGGTGATCTCGGCCAGGCGGCCATCAGACGCGCGTGTGTGGCACTCGGCGCACTGCACGGTCTTTTCCTTCGGAGCGACCATGTGGGTGATGAACCAGTTCATGCGGGTTTCGATAAAGCCGAACTTGCCGCTGTACGGGAAACCGGCGTAATCCATGCCGGCCTTGATCGACTTCTCATAGTCGAAGTTGGTCCAGAACGCGGTGTCGTCCTGGCCATAGACGTGATTGACGACCAGCGTCTTGTTGACCGTGTCGTACGGCTGTTTGCCTTTCATGACCTTGAATGGCCAGATGCGGGCATTCGGGTCTTTGGCGGAGCCTTCGACGGCGTTCAGCTCAAGTATCTTGGAGTCGTCGATCTTGTCGGTGATGGTGATCTGCTTGACCACGCCGTTGTACCACTTGTAGGTGGGACGGACGTTTTCGCCGTACTTGAAATCGCCTTTTTCTGCCGAGTAGCTCAGGTGGCCGTGATCATCCTTGATGAAGATCGGCTTGCCATTTGCGTCCTTCTTGCCGGCAGTTGACCAGTCCCAGAGCGTCTTGGTTGCGATACCGCCGCGTGCAAACTCGGGGATGTGACAAGTCTGGCAGGCGACCTTGTCGGTATGGATATTGACCTGTTCCTGCTTGTGCGGCCTGGCGCTATGGCAGGATTCGCAGGTTGCGCGGTTGTGGTCATCTTTCGGCAGATCCAGGCCATGCTTGTCTTTCGCAGTAGCGGCGTAGCGGCTGCCGGATGGCTGGTGCGCATTGAAGGTGTGGCAGTCGGCGCAAACCATGTTGGCACCGTCGGATGCCATATGCACGTCGAGATCGCGCTTTGGTTTTTTCAGCGAAGTATCGAGGTCGCCGTGTTTGACCGCATCGCCACCGCCGCCGTTGAAGTGGCAGGCGCCGCAGTTGTCGCGGCCGGGTTTGCCGACGTTCTGCGCGATTTTTGCCAGGTCTGGCGGCTGCACGATCTTGCCGCTTCCCTTGGGCATTTCGCGTGGCTCGTACAACGGGTGTCCGGCGTCGGTAGGGACTTTCTTGTAGGTGGTGGTCTTGTCGTGACAGGCCAGGCAGTCTACGTTTTCCTGATTGGAAAAATCGAAGTTCTTGTCTTTCCAGCCGTAGCCGGAGTGACAGCTGGTGCAGCGTGTTTCATTGGAAATAATTGATCCGCAAAAATTGTTGGCCGCATACTGCTTGCCAAGCGTTTTTCCGGTCGTCGGGTTTTTCGCTTCCCACTTCCAGTGGATGCTGTCCATGACTTGATGCCCTGCCGTGTTATGGCATTTAAGGCAGGCCCTGGTGACGTCCGGCCCCGTCTTGAAGGGGCCTTTCAGTTCCTCCAGCAGGCTATGATCGGTTGTGGATTTTGATGCTGGCTTGGCTGCAAGAGTACCTGCAGTCGAGGCCTGTGCTACAGCCGTTTGAAAAAACAGGGCTGCAGTCAGCAGACCGATGCCAAAAAGTCTCCGCCTGTGTAGTGGCATGTGCTCCTCCTTAGTGATACTTCTAAGTAATATTTATTTTTAGAAAGTGTCAGGCAAGAGACATGCCATAAAGTAAAAGCTTTATAAAAACAGGAAGTTAGAAGGGGATTTGATTTGTATCAATCTGCCAGTAGCTAAAGGTGGCAGTTGCTGGCAGTGCAATCAACTGCCAAGTCGTTTGGTCTTCTGTGCTGAAGAGGCGTGAGTTTCGGCGGGTGCGAAATCTTTTAATTTAGAGGCACGCGCCAGAAAATCACATAAGTGGCCCATGGCGAGTTCCATGTCCGCGAATGCTTCGTGCGACCCATCCAGTACCAGCAGAATGGCATCGGTCTGGCCGCTGGAATGCAGGATGAGACGCGCATCCTCCAGCGGCACTGTCGTGTCCTGCCGGCCATGCACCAGCATCACCGGGCATGCGATCCGGCGCAGGCTGGCCACAGGAGCGATCGATGCAAACCTCGCGCCGATCACGCGCTCCACATAACGATTGATCAGCCAACCAATCGGCCAGTAAGGAATGCGTCGCGAAGAAAGCCAGCGGCGCATGATGCGCTCGGGATGGGCGAAAGCCGCCACACTTACAACTGCGCATAAATCATTTCTGCGCGAAGCGCTGAGCAGGGCTGCGGCGCCGCCTACCGAATGGCCCAGCGCGACCAGGCGGGTGGTGTCTACGCCCGGTTGAGATTTCAGCCAATCCAGCGCACTGTCCATGTCCTGTGCGAAGCAGGGCAGCGAGCTATGGCTGTCGCGGTCGCTGCGGCCGTGGTTGCGTGACTCCGGCAGCAGCACGGTATAACCCGCCCGATGCAGTGCCTGGGCCGCCGGCAGTAGCGTGCTGGCATTGCCGCCCCAGCCATGCATAAGTACGGCGGCAGGAGCCGGACTGGCGCTTTGAGAAGGTATATACCAGGCAAACAGTTGCAGGCCACGCACGCCGGGGATGCGAACCGTTTGCGCCGGCATGCCAAGTTCTGCCGGCTGCATGCCTTCAACCGTTGCCTCAGGTGCCAGGCCGCGATGCAACATCTTGCGCACGGCCAGCAGTATTGCGCCGCCCGCACCCAGCGAAAGCAGCAGATATGCTGAAGTCACTATCATTACGCTGGACCGCGATGCCGGGACGCTAGCGACCCGGCATGATCGCCACTTATTGCAGCTGAAAAAACTGCGTCAATCAACAGAGGCTGCAACATCCCTCAGGCACCAAAGCTGTCGGGCATCTGTACGGCTACCACTTCGCCGGTTGCTGTCGCAATGCCGTTGGCAAATACGGTGGATTCCACAACAACTTTACGCCCCTTGATTTCCTTGACGCGGCCACGGATTTCCAGCGGGCCGTTGAGCGGGGTCGGTTTCAGGTAGTTCACATGCAGGGAGCCGGTGACGAAGCGGAAGGGTGGCAGGGTGTCCATTTCCCGTCCTTCTGCCCGATACATCGCCGCAGCCGCCGTGCCGGTGCTGTGGCAGTCGATCAGGGATGCGAGCAAGCCGCCATAAACGTAGCCGGGAATCGCAGTATGGAAGGGTTCAGGTGTGTAGCGGGTTACTGATTCTTCACCTTCCCAGTAAGTCTTGATGCGATGGCCGTGCTCGTTGTGTGCGCCGCAACCGTAGCATTGGGCGACATTCTCGGGGTAGTAATCCTGAAAGGCTTTCATAAGGACTCGGTTCTTAATTGATAACAGACCTGCCTGCGCTGCAGGAGTCAACGGGCTTTACTTCAGTCTGCCTTGCACGCAGCTGCATGGCGCTGCCCCAGTGATGCTCAAATTAGTTGATGACATTAATCCTGTTCCGCCGGCGACTCAAGTAGCTCAAACGAATCAAGCGCCTTTCCTTCTCCCGCTTCCTCGACCGTCCTGCCGTCACGGATATGGTAAATCCGCTTGAAGGTCGGAATGATCTTTTCATCGTGCGTGACCACGATGATAGCGGTATCGAACTGCCGTGCCATCTGGTTAAGGATACGGATCACGCCGAGCGCGCGTTCACTGTCCAGCGGCGCGGTGGGCTCGTCGGCCAGAATGACCGGCGGCCGGTTCACCAGCGCGCGGGCAATGGCCACACGCTGCTGTTCGCCGCCAGAAAGCCGGGAAGGCATGGCCTTCGCACGGTGCGACACCTCCAGCGCATCGAGCAGTTCCATTGCTCGCTTGCGTGCTTGCGCATTCGGTTGGCCGGCCAGCATCGGCAGCAGGGCAACATTGTCGGTGACATCCAGGAACGGGATCAGATACGGCGCCTGGAATACGAAACCGATCTTGTCGCGCCGCAGCGCACGCAAATCGCGGATTTTCCAGCCATCGTCGTAAATCGTTTCCTCGTTCAGGATCATGCGTCCGGCAGTCGGTTCGATAACGGCACCCAGACATTTGAGCAGGGTACTCTTACCGGAGCCTGACGGGCCGATCAGGCCGACGACTTCGCCCGGTGCTACGACCATGTCGACGCCCTTGAGCGCATCCACGGCGGTATCGCCTTCGCCATAGCGCTTTCTCAGCCCTTCGATGCGAATGCCGCGACCAGAGGGTTGCGTATCGTGCTTATCCACCAATGGCCTCCGCAGGATCAACCTTGAGCGCGGCATGGATTGCCAGCACGCTCGCGAGTATGCAGATCACCACCACCACAATGAAGCCGCGCACGGCATCGCCCGGTTCCAGCAGCACGTATTTCGGAAAAATAGGTGCCCAGAATGTGGCGGAAATCTTGCCCACGACGAAACCGATCACGCCCAGCCCCACCGCCTGCTGAAGAATCATGGTGGCGATGGTGCGGTTGCGGGTGCCGATCAGCTTCAGTACGGCGATCTCGCGGATCTTGCCCAGCGTGAGCGTGTAGATGATGAAGGCGACGATTGCTGCACTGACGACGGCCAGGATTACCAGGAACATGCCGATCTGCCGCGCTGATGTGGCGATCAGCTTGGCGATCAGGATTTCCTCCATTTGCGCGCGGGTGTAGACAGTCAGCCGCTTCCAGCGCCGGATTGGTTCGGCTACCGCTTCCGGGTCGGCACCATGCTCGATTTGCACCAGCACGGCATTGACGAACGGGTTGGTGCTTTGCGACGCGATCACTGCGTCCAGCATGCCGGGCACGCCGGGCCGGTTCAGCATCGGGTTCTGTGCAGTGCGGGCGCGCTGCCGGACAATCGCGTCGTTATCCTTGAGGAACTGCGCTTCCTGCGCATCTTTCAACGGAATGAATACCATCGGATCGCCGCCTGACGACACCATGCGGCGCGTCAGGCCCACCACCGTGTACTCGTTGCGCCGGATGCGGATGCGGTCGCCCAGTGCGAAACCAGTGGCGATGTCGGCAACGGCTTCGTAATGGCCTCGGGCCAGATGACGCCCATCCACTAGATAGCGCGGCTGCCCGGGATGGCCGGGGCCGTCGGGTGTGATGCCGACCACCATTGCACGCACATCGTGCGGATTGGCGCCGCTGGTCTGGCGCACCTGCATGGTCAGGTAAGTAACGTTGGCTGCACGCGCAACGCCTGACATGCCGCGAATGCCGCGATAGGTATCGTCATAGATGCTGGACGATTCGGCATAGGGTCCAAGCGTGTCCTGTTGCACCACCCACAAATCGGCGCCGCTATTGTCGAGCAATACCTTGGCATCGTCCACCATGCCGCGATAGACGCCGGCCATCGTCAGCGTTACGCCGATCAGAAGCCCCAGCCCGATGCCGGTAAAGACGAACTTGCCCCAAGCATGCAGAATATCGCGTCCGGCCAGACTGATCATGATACCTTGCCCGCGATTTTTTCGACCACTTTGATGCGGCTGCCAACGCCCAGTGCCTTCTGGCTGTAGACCACGATGCGCTCGCCGCCTTTGAGGCCTTCCAGTATCTGTACGCGGCCGTCGAGGTCGGATGCGCCTGTCCTGACCGGCGTAAAGTGCAAATCGCCGTCGTCCACGGTCCATACGCCGATGCGCCCATCGACGCGCTGCACGCTTGCATTCGGCACGACAGGCATCGGCTTGTGCGCGGCAAGTGCGACCGTCACTTCCGCCAGTTCGCCGATTGGCGGCAGACTTGCGGGAAGCTGCTGGAATTCGATCTTGGCCACTGCTTCTTCCGTGACGGGATCGGCATGCGGGTCAACCCGGAGCACGTTTCCGGGAAGCGGCTCGCCTGCCAGTGAGCGCAGCACAATTTGAGCTGGCAGCCGGGCCTGCAGGCCCAATGCGCGTTGCTGGTCGAAGCGGGCATTGATCCAGACGCTGCCGGGTTCGACCACTTCCACCACCGCCTGGCCAGCGACGACCGTGGTGCCGGGGTCGGCATCGCGCCGGGTGACAATGCCATCGACCGGCGACACCAGGCGAAGATTGGCGCGTTGGCGGTTCAGTCCGTCGCGTTCAGCGCGCAGGCGCAGCAGATCCTGCCGGGAGGCGGCTAGATTGGCGCGCGCCGCCGCAAGGGCTGCTTGCGCAACCTGCGCTTCCTGCCGTTTCGTTTCGACGCCTTCTTCGCTGACAGCGCGGCTCACCAATAATTGCTCATAACGTCGTGCCTGGTTTTCCGCGTAGGTCTTGCGTGCGCCGACTTCCTGGATTTGCGCCTCGACCGCAAGCACACTGGCTTCGGCGCGCTTTAATGCAGCTTCCTGCGCACCGATCCTGTCATCCAGGTCGATCGGGTCCATTTCTCCAAGAAGCTGGCCGATCTTGACGCGATCGCCCGGTTGCACTTCGACGCGCCTGATCCTGCCGGCAAAGGTCGGGCCGATCTTGTGCGTGTAACGCGCTTCCACGGTGCCGATGCCAAACAGTGCCGGCGTGATTTCCCGGCGCTCGACCGTTGTCAGCGTGACCGGCACCGGAGCAAGTGGCCCCGAGCGCAGGGCGACATAGGCAAACAGTGCCAGCAGGGGCAGCAATACCGCGGCCAGAACCAAGGTTCTGCTATTGGTGGACAGGAATCGTTTCATTTCAAGCTTTCACGCCACGTTGGTAGACAGCAAAGACGCCGGGCGCGTCGGTGCGGATGCGCTGGATGTCCCCGGACAGCATGGACTGCATGACCAGGCCTTGGATGGTGCCGATGAATAAAACTGCCGCAGCCTGGGTATCCACTTCTGGAGCGATTTCTCCGCAGGCCTTGCCTTGTTCAATACGGCTGCGGATACGTTCAGCGTAACGCGCGATCAGGGTCTGGGCCATGCGCTTGGCCGGCGTAGATTCGGCGCGCTGCAGCTCGCCGAACATCATTCGCGGCACGCCCGGATGTTCGCTGACAAACTCGACATGACTCATGAACATGGCTTGCATGGCCGCGAGCGGGGAGTCGATACCGGCGGCTGCCTGATCGATCCGGGACAGCAGCCGGTCGGCCACCCATTCCATGACGGCCTGCCAGATCGCGTCCTTGGTCGGAAAGTGGCGGAACAGGGCGCCTTGTGTCAGGTTCATGTGCTTGGCAATGGCCGAAGTCGTGATTTCACTGGGATTTTGCGAACCGGCTAGCGCGACCACGGCTTCGACGGTCACGGCGCGCCGCTCATCAGCCGGCAAATGTCTTGAGTGAGCATCCATAAATCTTGCTTTCTGGAAGTAAGTAACCTATTACTATCTTAGCAGGGAAAGCGAAAATAGTAAGCAAAATGAGGCTACAAGAAGAAAGGGGCGGGAAGCACGTAGAGGCCCGGAGGCCCTTATCGCATGGTTAGCGACGGTTCCGGCCAGTAAAACAGGGCGTCTTTGACTTTACGATCAGATAAGATAGCGCGTTTGGCGGTTCGAGGTTTTAAGCTCGACAAATTATTTCCGCCTGCAAATTTCCCCTTCAAAGATCATGAATTTCAACCAACTTGCCGACGACCCGGAAGACCTTCAACACAGTACCGCTGAACGTGCGGCAGCGGCTTCGCGCAGTACCTGGGTCAGCGTTGTGGTCAACCTGTTCCTGACCATCGTACAAATCACGATTGGCATTTTTTCCAAATCGCAAGGGCTTGTGGCTGACGGCATTCATTCCCTGTCCGATCTGGTGGCGGACTTCGTTGTGCTGTTTGCCAGCCACCATAGCCAGAAAGATGCGGACAAGGATCATCCATACGGCCACCAGCGTTTTGAGAATGCAGCTTCGTTGGCGCTCGGTGTACTGCTGCTGGCAGTCGGCGCGGGCATGCTTTGGGGGGCCTTTGGCAAGCTGCAACAGACTGAAACCATCCCACAAGTCCATAGCATTGCCCTTTGGGTAGCCGGTGCCGCACTCGTCTCGAAGGAACTGCTGTTTCGCTACATGCTGTCCGTTGCCAAACGCGTCAAGTCGAGCATGCTGGTCGCCAATGCCTGGCATGCCCGCTCGGATGCGGCATCGTCGCTGGTGGTTGGTGTTGGCATTATCGGTAACCTGGCCGGCTACCCAATGCTGGACCCGATCGCGGCACTGATTGTCGGCTTAATGGTCATCAAGATGGGATGGGAGTTCGGCTGGGATGCGCTGCACGACTTGATGGACCGTTCCGCGGATGAGCAGGAAGTCGAGGCCATCCGCCGCACGCTCATCGAAACGCCAGGTGTCAGCGGAGTGCATGATGTTCGCGCACGCAAGATGGGCGACATGATTATTGTCGATGCTCACATCGAGGTCGATGCACGAATTACCGTCGAAGCCGGCCACGACATCGCCGTTGCGGCAAGACAGCGCGTCATGCAGCGCCATCGTGTGCTGAACCTGATGACCCATGTCGATCCATGGCAGCGCCCCGATCTGGATCATGCACGCTCGGCTACCACCTTGGAATCCTGAGAAGGGCTGGCAGGCGAGGGGGATGATTCTCCGAAGACTTGGAACACAGGCTTTGTACGTGTAAGGTATTTTGCATATTTTTTGAGCATGCTGATTTCAGGATTTTCGAAATACGCTTAACCTTTCACGCGATTCGTACAAGCAGACGACGATCGGTAGCAGTCAAATTTCAATAAGCCTGAATCAGGCACTACTGAAAAGCGCTCGCAGTCGTATCGTAAGCACGGTCAGCTTGTTTGTGCTTCGGTTTGTAACGGACGGCCGCATTGGCTTGTGTGTAATCTATGCCAGTGTCCCACGCTTATTCCGCGCGGGACGCCTGAAACAAATGCCATGGACAATCCCTCCCTGACCATACCGCTTATGCTGCCGGAAGGTAGGTGACCGTTCCTGCAAGGTCGGTATCGTCGATCATGTAAAACTGGCTGACGCTGCCGGCTTGCCGCGCTTTGGCATAGGGCTGGTATTCGGGGTCGTTGACGAATGCCAGCAATGCATTTTTCGAATCGAACTGCATGACCGCGACAAGACTGCAGTCTTTTTGTGCGCCTTCGATGGCGGTGATATTGCCGCTTCGCGACAAGTATTTCCCTCCTTGCCTTTCAACAAATTTGTGAACGTTCGCCGCATAGGCGGGAACCCAGGAATCGTCCGAAATCTTGATTTCAGCTATTAAAAAGACGCTCATTGCTTCTCCATAAGTTTGGTTGTCGATAGGTTGGTACTTCAGGCGGCTTGATCTGCCTGCCTGTGAAGGAGTATCTGGCGGTTGGCAATCATGATCCAGTCACGAGACTGAATCGTCCGGTACAGTTTCAGTACTGGACGTGGGGTAGAGGGCTGCCTATATTGGCCTTTGGACGCATACGAAAGGTCTTCCAATGACGCAAGCAAGCTACAAGCAATTTTGCCCACTTGCCATGGCGGCTGAGATACTGTGCACTCGCTGGACCGTGGTGTTGATTCGCGAGTTCGTCGCGGGCTCGGTTCGCTTCAACGATCTTCGGCGCGGCGTGCCGAAAATGTCGCCCACTCTCCTGTCTCAGCGATTGAAGGAACTTGAGTGTGCGGGAGTCATCAAGCGCAAGCTCTCGCGTTCGGAAAATGGAATATTTGAATATCACTTGACCAAGGCGGGCCGCGATCTGGGCGCAGTGGTGGACGCCATCGGTTGCTGGGGGCAGAAGTGGGTGAAGTCGGCCGCGTCGCTGGAGAATCTCGACGTGTCATTGCTGATGTGGGATATGCGACGCAACCTGAATTCAACGCCTCTCCCCAGAAAACGCACCGTGATTCAATTCTTGTACTCCGACCTTCCGGCTTCCAAGAGAAATTGGTGGATTGTGGTTGAACCCGATGGAGAGGTTGATCTTTGCTGGTCCGATCCCGGCTTCGAGACAGATCTCTACGTGGCGACCGATCTGCGAACGATGACGTCGATTTGGATGGGTGTGACTACCATTGAAAGGGAGCGCTCCAGGATCAAATTTTCTGGCCCGCAGAGCATCATCAAGTCCATGCAGTCGTGGTTGGGACTAAGTCCGTTTGCTGTCGTCAAAAAGATGGTTGCTTGATAAACAGGAAAAGAGTGTCGCATCTGTCTTCATTTTTTCCGTGCAGGGCGAGGCCAAGTTTGCAACGCCAGAGCGCCCTCCATGGAATCGAGAACTCCAGATTGCTGCAAGCGAATGCCGGCAGCAACGCCTGTGCCTCGTTACAGTGACTTCAGATACTGCGCGAGGTCTGATACCTCGACTTCGGTGAGCCCGAGGGACTTCCTGCTGTTATATAGCTGCACAACATCTTCGAGTGTCGCCGCGATGCCGTTATGGAAATATGGGGGATGCTGCCAGACGCCGTGCAGAGGAGCTGTGCGATACATTCCCGTTGCGCTCCTGGACGCATAGCTCGGCACACCTGCAGGTTCCGGCTCGCTCGCTACTTCTGACGGAAGATGCAAGCGCACATTTGCATCCGTCATTTCAGGGCCGCTATGGCAGGTAACGCATCGTCCCTTCCCATCGAAAAGCAGTTTTCCTCTAGCGGCTGCGGTTGGATCAAAACTGCCAGCCGGCGGTGCGGGTGGGTTCAAACTGAGCTGATATGCTTGCAGCACAGGAAGTTTTGACGTGATCTGGTCGTCCGTCCCGTTTGTTACACTGACCCCGGTGCGCGATTCGACGAACGTGCCGTGTCCGCCCATCTGCGTCACGCCGACGTAGCGGTTCCAATAAGCAATGTCATTTCCGTCGCCGGTTACGGTAATGCGATGGATGCCATTGAGTCCATACGCAGGCGGGATAACTTGCGGGCCGTTCTTGCCGTCTAGGTTGAATCGCGGGTCGTATTTGCCCTTTCCCCAAGAGTTGTAGACGGTTTTCTGTGTTGCGCTCAACGCCGGCGACAAGGCGATGATTGCGCCCGGATTCAGGTCGCGATTCGGCCATCCGTCCAGCCTCTTGCCAATACCCGGTGCGAATGAATTGTCGACAGTTGAATGGCACAGCGCACAGGTTATCCCGACTTGCGTCAGCGTGTCCTTGCCGTTTACCGTCTCCACTTTCCCCTGAAGTCCTACGACTGCATTGTGTTTAAGAAGCGTCACGGTCGTGTCCGGGCTCTTGAGGTCGACACTGCCGTTTTTTATACCGTTGATTACCGTCCCCGGCAACGCATCTGCATCCACTTTCAAGCCGACTGAGAGAGCAGTGGTTGGATCGACCGCGGTACGGATAACTTCATGCATGCGAAGCATGTCGGTCCACAGGGACTCGTCACCAAAGGTATCGAATCGGAAGACTCTCTGGCCTTGCGCCAGCAGAGCCGGATCCGTTGCAGGACTTTGTCCCATACTGGCGGTATCCTCTCCTTGCGCGGCGTTGTCAGCTGAATCACCGCTATTGTTTCCGCAGGCAGTTGCCAGCACAACGCTTGCTGCGATCCCCGCACCTCGCATAGCCTTGCGCCATGCGCATGACATTCGAGAGAATCGCACCACTCGCGCAGTCGGGGCTGCGTTACAGGAGTTGCAGGCTTTTCTGCTGTATCTTGATTTGTCCATGGTCGCTTTCCTTTGCGTGGTTCTGCAGCAATCAGGCTGCAGCTGCTCCCTCCGTCGCTTGGTTTTCCGAAGCGAGGATCAGATGCTGAACATTAGATGCAAGCGCGATTTGCCACGTTCCGGGAATCTGGATTGCGGAAAAATGTTAGGGGAAAAGGATCAGTTCGGAATGCGGCTAATCTAATTAATGCCTTCCTGGTTAGAAAACAGAGAGAGAAGAAGTGCCTGGCCGCATGATCCGTAGATAATTTCGGTGCACTTCACGGTCGGTCTCTTAATGAGAAATGCTCAGCGTCGCTTAACTTGTTCGTCGAGTGCGCACGCCCGAGAAGAAATTACACCGGCGTTGAAAGTGCCTCAGCATGGACTGATTTTTCCCAGTATGATGGATTCCAAGCCCATTCACTCCGCTGTTCCGTCACGTCCTGTTGCTATGCAGCGCACTCTGCGTGCAATCGCAGCCTTTGAGGCAATCAAGGGTCTTGCGGCATTTGCGGCCGTCGTTGGTGTTCTTGACCTTATGCATCACGATGTGCGGCGCCTTGCGATGGAGCTAATCGGGCACTTTCACTTGAATCCAGAGGCCCATTATCCGTCGGTACTTTTGCATTACGCCAGCCTTCTACCTGGCGCCGATATCCGGCCGCTCTTTCTGCTAGCGTCGGGTTACATTGCAGTGAGACTGTTGGAAAGCTATGGACTCTGGAACGATTACGCCTGGGGTGAATGGCTGGGAGCTCTTTCAGGAGGGATTTACATCCCGTTTGAATTCAACCACCTGTTGCACCGTCCATCACTGATTACTGGTCTTGTTCTGACGAGCAATATGTTCCTGGTCGTATTTCTGACCATCCGGCTTTGGCGACGGCATCATCCTGCAAACAATTAAACTGCATAACAGCGGTGATGAGTCGGTTGTGTCCGGTTGTCTAAAAAGCGAACTGACTGCTATCCGGTTGCTTTTCCTAGTTGCCGATTACTGAGAATATTTCCATGAATTTTTAGAACCTGCACGAGGCCGGGTGCCCGCAGTTGGCACCTTCGCAAGAGGACGATTAACTCAGTAAATGCGCTTGCAAATCCACGATTGAGTCGTATCTAATTAGCTGGTGTTGTTACGCATCCTTGCAATAGCGCTGGCTATCGTTTCGCTTGCAGTTTGTATACAGGAAAACAGGCAGCACACAAATTCTGGCGTGCATTGCCGCTGTGTATATTTCAACGCCTCCATTTTCTGAATGGACGATGTCCGGAATTCGCTCTCCTTATTGAATGGCATTGAATTTTCACTATGAATTCCCGCCTTGAATACCGACTCCGGAAATTGAGAAGAGGCGCAGTAGCCAAGCTGGCCATGCTCTCTTCCAGGTTTGATCCCTTGCTGAAAACGAATGCCCCCCTCGTACGCATGGAGTATCCGGGCGAGGCGCAGACAAAAAGCTTGATTGTTTTCCTGCCGGGTATTGGTGATCTGGCAGAGGATTTTGAAAGAAGGGGATTCATCGACGATATGCGCCGACACGGAATTGCGGCGGATGCGGTCGCCATTGATGCGCATTATGGCTATTACGCCTCGCGGGCGATTCATGAAAGGATCACGGAGGATGTCGTTGCCTCAGCACGTATGGCCGGCTATGAGCGTATCTGGCTGGCTGGCGTTTCGCTCGGCGGTTTCGGCGCTGCGTCTTATGCGGCACGCCATTCGTCCGAGATAGCCGGCCTGCTGTTGTTTGCGCCTTATCTTGGCGAGGGGGCGCTGGTTCGTGAAATCGTGACAGCTGGCGGCCTGAAAAGCTGGAAGCCGGGAACCGTTAATGATGCAGACTACCAGCGCAGCTTATGGACATGGCTGAAAGAAAACTTCGTTCACAAAAGCCCTGATCTGCCTATCTATCTCGGTTACGGCCACAAGGACTGGTTTGCAACGGCAAATGGATTGCTCGCGACGCATTTGCCGGACACGCAAGTACGCTCGATTCCCGGCGGGCATGACTGGCGTACCTGGAAGCAGCTTTGGCAAGGCTTCCTTCCTGACTGGAAAGACACGTTACGCTAGGAATGTGCCTGCGGTCGAACTGCTCCGCCGGCATCACTCTCTCCGGTAAGCGGTTCCATCGCTTCGCGCGCCTCTTCCTTCAATTGCTGCGACGATTTTGCTTCGATCTCTTCCGGCAGAAATACTTCGCCGATTTCCACAGTAATTACCGCGCGGTGGGGCATCCAGGTACCAAGCTTCAACGCCTCCCGCGCTCCATGGAGACCCGCGATAACAACAGGCACCTTCTCTGAAGTCGCTACAACGAAAGCGCCCGAATGAAATGGCTTTAAGCCTTCTTCCGGTGCAATCCCCCCTTCCGGAAAGACAATGACGTTTTCGCCACGCCTTAGATGGCCAGCCAGTAGCGCCAG
>DATFAZ010000091.1:0-7214 GCA_035254105.1 Noviherbaspirillum sp.
ATACGTGCACTGATCAAACAATTGATAGGAGCAGAAGACCCCAAGAATCCATTTTCAGATAGCAAAATCGCGGATATGTTGGGGGAACAGGGGATGGTGGTCGCACGACGCACAGTCGCAAAATACCGCGAAGCCCTGAAAATCCCTCCAGTCAATCTGCGCAAATCCCTGTAGTCATTGTGTTGTAGTGTTGTCTCGTTGCTGTGTTCCGGCGTAGTCTGCTACGCGGAAATGCAGGCATGTTGGGAACCTCCGGCGACGCCATCCATAGGAGCGCGTATGAATCTCACAATCAGTGGACATCATCTCGAACTGACCCCATCCATCCGTGAGTATGTGCAGACCAAGCTGGAACGGATCAAGCGCCATTTCGATCATGTCATTGATGTAGCGGTCATCCTGGCCGTGGAAAAGCTCCCTGAAAAGGAAAAAAGGCAAAAAGCCGAAATCAACCTCCGACTGCGAGGAAACGTCATCCATGTTGAGAGTATCGCCGAGGACCTGTATGCGGCAATCGACATGTTGATCGACAAACTGGACCGCCAGGTCCTCAGATACAAGACCAAACTCCAGGATCATCAGCACGCGGCGATCAAGCACATGCCGGACGTGCAGACTGCTGCCTAGGAAAACCATTTTTGCCGACGACGTCGGCTGCCAAAATCAGGGCGCATTCGAATGCGCCCTTTTTTATTGCCCGCAGCGCCGGAATCGACTGTCAATGGCGCGACTGAAGTGTTTCAGCATTGCCGCTAGAATACGTCGGACATCAACCATTCCATCCGTCATGACTGAATTCGTTCATACCGCCATCAAGAACAAGATCGGCTTCATTACACTCGATCGCCCCAAGGCACTCAATTCCCTGTCCCTCGAGATGGTACGCACCATCACCGAAGCATTGCTCGCATGGCGCAATGACGACGGCGTTCGCGCTGTGCTGATTCGCAGCAGCAGCGACAAGGCATTCTGCGCCGGCGGAGACATCCGCTTCTTCTTCGAAGCCGGCCGCAACACGCCGCAGCACGGCAGTGCGCTGCTTGAGGACTTCTTCACGGAGGAATACGCACTCAACCATCTCATCCACCATTATCCGAAACCGTATATCGCCGTCATGGATGGCATCGTCATGGGTGGCGGCATGGGCGTTGCACAAGGCGGCGAATCGAACCGCCTGCGCATCGTCACCGAGCGTACCAAAATGGCGATGCCGGAAGTGAACATCGGGCTGTTTCCGGACATCGGCGGCAGCTACTTCCTGTCCCGCGCTCCCGGCCAGCTCGGCACTTATCTCGCGGTAACAGGAGAGATCATTGGTGCAGCAGATGCGCTCTATGCCGGCCTGGCCGATGTGTACATCCCTGCCGCACAACTATCCTCACTGGTGGAGCTGATGGAATCGATGGAGTACTCTGACGCACGCCAGGCAATTCGCGATTTCGCAAGGCAGTTCGAGACGCATGCAGATCCCGCGCGCAGCGCCCTCGCCCTGGAACGCGCGACGATCGATCGGCACTTTGTGCACGACCAAGTCGCTGCGATCGCTTCATCACTGCAACACGACGACAATGCCTTTTCGCAGAAGACGCTGAACATCATGACGAAGCGGTCGCCGCTGATGATGTGCGTGACGCTGGCGCAATTGCGGCGCGGCGCGAACATGAACGTTGCGGAATGCCTGCGCATGGAGCGCACGATGGTTCGACGCAGTTTTGAGAACGGTGAAGTGCTGGAGGGAATTCGGTCCGTTGTCATCGACAAGGACAATGCGCCGAAATGGATGCCGGCGACATTGGATGGCGTCACGACGGAGATGATCGCGCGCTTCTTTGCCCCTGCCTGGCCTGCGCATGCACATCCGTTGCGGGATCTCGATTAGATCTCGTCGATTCGAAACAGCCGTCGGTGCTCGCGCATGGCGTAGCGGTCAGTCATGCCGGCAATATAGTCGGCCACCTTGCGCGCCTGCGCTTGCACCTTGTCGTCGCCTTGCTCGTCCGAGAGCATCTGATAGTCCGGCGGCAGCAGGCGCGGCTCCTGCATGAAGGCCTCGAACAGTTCACGGATGACGCGGCGCGCCTTGCTCGTCATGCGGTTGACCATGTAGTGGTGGTACAGATTCTCGCGCAGGAATCGCTTCAGCTGCGCCGCCTGTTGGCGCATTTCGTCCGAGAAGGTAATCAAGGCAGGTGAATCCCGCACCTCGTCGACGCTCTTCAATCCGGCATCCTGAATGCGCGTCTGCGATGTCTGGATAAGATCGACGACCAGGGCGTTGATCATCCGGCGAATGGTTTCGTGTATGGCACGCCGGCCGCTGATACCCGGATAAACCGCTTCCACTTCGCTGCGATGCCGTGCGTAGAAGTCGATTTCATCCAACTGCGCGGTCGTCAGCAATCCCGATCGCAATCCGTCGTCGACATCGTGATTGTTATACGCGATCTCGTCGGCAAGGTTCGCCAATTGCGCTTCCAGCGTCGGCTGCTTCTTCTGGATGAAGCGCAATCCGATGTCCCCAAGCTGTTGTGCATTCGGGTGCGAACAATGCTTGAGTATGCCTTCACGCGTCTCGAACATCAGGTTCAGGCCATCGAATGCGCCGTAATGCTCCTCCAGATCATCGACCACGCGCAGGCTTTGCAGGTTGTGTTCAAAGCCACCATAATCCTTCATGCAGGCATTCAGCGCCTCCTGTCCCGCGTGGCCGAACGGCGTATGGCCGAGGTCATGTGCGAGTGAAATCGCCTCGACCAGGTCTTCGTTCAGATGCAGGTTACGCGCAATGGAGCGTGCGATTTGCGCGACTTCGATGCTATGCGTCAGCCGAGTTCGAAACAAGTCTCCCTCGTGATTGACGAAGACTTGCGTCTTGTATTCAAGTCTTCGGAACGCGGTGGAGTGAATGATGCGATCGCGATCGCGCTGGAACTCGCTGCGCGACATCGGTGGCGTTTCCGGAAAGCGCCGCCCCCGCGAAGCCTCTGGCCGTGCGGCATAAGGTGCGAGGTAGGCGTCGAAATTCATTTATTTGACACTGTCTTCCAGGGTCGCCAGCAAGGCATCCTGCGGAACCGGCATGATGATTGATGTGCCAAGCGGCTTGAGCAGAATGAACTTGATCTGGCCGCCTTCGTTTTTCTTGTCGACCTGCATCAGCTCCAGCCAGCGATCCTTGCCGAGATTCGGCGCCACCACGGGCAAGCCGGCAGCCTTCACCAGTGCGACGATGCGCTCCTTGGTCATGGCATCGATAAAACCGAGACGATGCGACAAATCCGAGGCCATTACCATGCCGCAACCCACCGCCTCGCCGTGCAACCACTCGCCGTAGCCAAGTCCTGCTTCGATGGCGTGGCCAAACGTGTGGCCGAAATTCAGAATGGCGCGCAATCCTCCTTCACGCTCGTCCTGTCGCACGACATCCGCCTTGATCTCGCAGGATCGCTTGATAGCGTACGCCAAGGCATCCGCATCGCGGGCGACGAGCTTCGCCATGTTCGCTTCGATCCAGTCGAAAAACACCGCGTCGATGATCGCGCCATGCTTGATCACTTCTGCCAGGCCGGCGGCAAGTTCGCGTGCCGGCAAGGTATTCAGGGTCGTGGTATCGGCAATGACGGCCCGCGGCTGGTAAAACGCGCCAATCATGTTCTTGCCGAGCGGATGATTGATGCCGGTCTTGCCGCCAACCGATGAGTCGACCTGCGCCAGCAAGGTCGTCGGTACCTGGATGAAGGGCACACCGCGCATGTAGGTCGCTGCGGCAAATCCCGTCATATCGCCGATCACCCCGCCGCCAAGAGCGATCAGCGTCGTCTTGCGATCACACTTTTCGCCGAGCAGAACGTCAAACACCCGCATCAGGTTGGACCAGTTCTTTTCTTCTTCTCCATCAGGCAACACAATCGTCGTGACCTGCTTGCCGGCCGCGGTCAGTCCGCGAACCAGTGTATCGAGATACAGCGGACCAACAGTAGTATTAGTGACAATTGCTGCCCGTTGGCCCACGATATTGCGGGCCACCAGGTCGGAATCGGATAGAAGCGACTGCCCGATGGCAATCGGATAGCTACGATCCCCTAGATCGACATGCAATGTGATCGGGGAAGCTTGTTGCGTCATCATCAAAAGTGTCAGGAAGTTGGGTTCGTCTTATCCCCGTCCTGCCCCTTGGAACACGATTCCAGCTGGGTCAAGATGGTTTGTACCAGTGATTGTACGTTAGGACGGCCGGTATCGATAATCAGATCGGCAACTTCAAGGTAATAAGGCTCGCGCTCACGAGAGAGTTGTTCGAGCTTTTGGCGCGGATCGGCGATCTGCAGCAAGGGCCGGTTCTTGTCGTGACTGGTCCGCTGAAGAATGCTGCTGACGCTCGCGCGCAGATAGATCACCGTGCCATGCGCCTTGAGGCATGCACGATTTTCCGGGCGCAATATTGCTCCGCCACCAGTCGCCAGCACAATGTTGTCAAGTTCGGCCAGCTCGCGAATCACTTCCGATTCGCGCTGACGAAACCCCGCCTCTCCCTCGATTTCAAAGATCAAAGGAATAGAGGCGCCGGTACGCGCCTCTATTTCATGGTCAGAATCGATGAAGCGTTTGTCCAGCTTTTTGGCGAGGGCGCGGCCGACTGTCGTCTTGCCGGCGCCCATCAGGCCTACGAGGAAAATGTTTGACACATTAGTACGCTACGTCGCATGTACCATACCCGTAAGGATTCGGATTGCCGGGTGGAACAACTGTCTGATTCTGCAAATCGCTCGAAAGGATCGGGAGCACATAGGCTTGCGTGCTGTAGGTCGCTTCGGTTCCTGATACGCTGCCACGCACCGTCATTGCAATTTCGGTCCAGTTGGCCCTGTCTTTCGGGTACAGAATTGAAACGACTGCAATACCATTGGCATCCGTTTGACCGCTCGAGGTGACATTAAGTGGCGTTCTCGGATCAAGCACGCCATTGCTGTTCACATCCTCACCCGGATCCAGGATGCCATTCAGATTGATATCCTCGTTGGCGCAATAACTCGTAATATTGCGGGCCCATCCCGCCTGAGTTGCATTTCCGGCCGTGACATCGTCCGCGGTGAAATAGCTGTACGTTCCCTTGAGGTACCGGGTCACGCGAACCGATGCGGTTACCGCAACATTCGGAACCGGGTTACCCGACGCGTCCGTCACGAACACCGAATAGTCCTGCCTGTAGGTAGTCGAGCTCGGCACTTCGAGAGTATTACCTGTGCCAGCGGTGATGAACAACGATTTCCTGGAAACGGTCAGTGCGGCCGTCGCGCTCTTGTTAGTGCCTTGGATCTTTGCCTGAATCTGCACACCATTCGCATCTGTTGTTGCAGAACCCGCAATAAAATCTACCGTTGCACTTCCATCACTGCTTGTGGTTGCAACCGGCGTGGAAAGACTTCCGCCACTTCCGTCTTTGATAATAGTGAATTCGATCACCGTATCTTTCACCAGATTATTGTATATCGTACCATCACGAACGGTAGCGGTCAGGCGGCTGCGTTCACTTTGAGTCGTTGCATTGGTTCCGATTACAGCGGGATCGGCCTGCAGCGTGATTGTTGCGGAGGATGTCAGCGGGGCGGCAAATTCCAGGGTCGTTTGTGCTGTAGGACCATTGACGATCGTGGCAATGATTGTTGCAACGCCGGCGGTCTCTGACTTGATATAGGCTTCCGCGTTCCCGGAAGTGACAGGTACCCCGCTTGTCGACAATACCGAAGTGCAAGCGCTATCAGAGTATAGGGTGCCGCGGGACGCCGTGATATTCACCGTGCCGGATTGCGGCACGCCGGAATTAGCATAGGTCGTCGAAATCTTGTCGCACGTCCCCGTGCTGGTCTGCGCATTGCCACTGCTGTTGACAGTCGTTCCTACAGTAACAACGCTCAGGCTGACCGCGTTCACGGTAAACGAAATGGACTTGGTCGCGCCTTGCGACGAGATTGACAAGGTATCCGTGCCAGACTGCGAACCCGAAACACGGATGGACACCTGTCCCAAAGAATTGGTCAATGGTGAAGATGCGCTTCCGCCGCCAGACGAAGTAATGGCGATCGGATTTCCCTTTGCGGAAGAAATCGTGACCGGGACACTGGCAACCGCAACCCCTGCCGAATCCTTCACGGAAATCACGAAATCGCCTGCACCGCCGGAGGTCACTGTGGTGGGCCCCGTTGCCGTTACGGCGGTCCCACTGACAGCTACGGTCCCGGTCGAGGAGACGCTCCCCGCCTTTGCGGTAATCGTGATGCTTCGATTGGTTTTATCACCCGAAGTACTAAGGGTTGCTGTCGCCTTTCCGCTTGCATCAGTCGAGCTCGAGACATTGCTTAGGGCACCCGAGCTTGCAGAGAAAGTTACCGGCGTCGAAGCAATCGTATTGTTGCTCGCATTCTTTATGACCGCTGTCACGGTAACCTCGGTTCCGCTTGCGCCCGATGACGGTAATTCCGGGGTGCTGAACAGCAAGGAAACGGATGTCGGTGTTGTGTTGGTAGAGCCACTGCTGCCTGCAACAGTGCCCGGTGATCCGCCCCCCCCGCCGCAAGCCACCAACACAATCGCCGCAAGCCCAGTAACTCCCATATGGACTGCGTTTCGGAAAATATTTGTTATCGAGCCAAATTTCATTTTTTATTCCCTGATTTATTTCTCGGTTTTTCTTTGACGTCTATCGCGTCGCAAGTCGATCGTTCACAATTTTTGGCGTAATGAATATCAACAATTCGGTCTTGTCATTTGTACGAGTGGTCGTCTTGAAAAGGTGCCCAACCACTGGAACATCTCCAAGCAAGGGCACTTTGGCCTCTGCATCACGCTCGGTTTGCTGGAAGATACCACCAAGCACCACCGTACCGCCGTTTTCCACCAGCACTTGCGTCTTGACATGTTTAGTGTCAATTGCAAAACCGGCTCGGGTTTCGACACCGACGCTGTCTTTATTTACATCAACATCGAGAATGATATTTCCGTCAGGCGTGATCTGAGGCGTCACTTCAAGCTTCAGGTTCGCCTTTCGGAACGTGATCGACGTTGCGCCGCTGGATGTGGCAACCTGGTACGGCAACTCGGTACCTTGTTCGATCAGTGCTTTCAATTGATCGGCTGTCACGACGCGCGGACTTGAAATGATCTTGCCCTTGCCATCCGCTTCCATTGCCGAAAGCTCCAGATTCAGGAACCGGTTG
>DATFAZ010000092.1:0-8970 GCA_035254105.1 Noviherbaspirillum sp.
TTCGCCGTGAACCGGATCCTGGTTCCGATGATCAATGAAGCGATCTTCGTGCTGCAGGAAGGGTTGGCTACGCCGGAAGATATCGACGCAGGCATGAAGCTTGGCTGCAACCATCCCATCGGTCCGCTCGCCCTTGCTGACCTGGTCGGACTGGACACGCTGCTCGCCGTGATGGAAGTGTTCTATCGCGACTTCAACGATCCGAAGTACCGGCCCGCGCCGCTGTTGAAGGAGATGGTTGATGCCGGCTATCTCGGACGCAAGGCCGGGCGCGGGTTCTATCAATACTGAACCGGCATATTTGCACGTTCCTATACTGAGCCAACATTCGAAGCGGTAAGCGCGGGGCGCTTGAAAGCGTCAAGCCAGCTATTGAAGCAGCAGGTCGCAAGGTCGTTTCCTCAAAATATTTTGGAAAGACTGCGCGATGTAGGCCCTGATAGTTCATGGGCCTGTCAAAAGTTATCCAGCATTTAATACAGCAAGCAGGAGTGTTGTCCGACGGAGATGATTTTGCACCTGACTACCGCGATAGATAGCTTACCCAATGTATGACAGCAGTAGCTGTCACAGAATATGAAAACGATGTCCACATCTGAAAATCAACTCGTCGCATCATTTATGCTAAATCAGCTTTTGGAGTTTGCAAACGCGCGGCAGACAATGCAAAGGCGAATACAATTCGACATGGTTTGTGATTTTATTTACGACCATAGAGAGGAGCCTTGTAAAGTCGATGGCCAGCTTCTTTCGAAGCTGATGGCACAGAGAGCGAGAGGAGAATCTTATGGTGCAATTGCTACTGACTTAAATCGAAGAGGTGTGCGTGGAAGGTACGGAGCACGGTGGTATGCGTCAAGCGTCCGAGCCCTGCTTAAACGTGTGTTTAATCAAGAGAACTTAATAAGGTAGGGCCACTTTTCAAATCTATGACGCTGATTGAGAGTTGTTTTGCGAGGCACTGGATTACTGGGTACCGGCGTGAGTGCGATGCAAAGTTATATCGCGACAAAGAAACGTGTAAACCATCCTATGAATATGCACGCCATTTCGCATAATTTATATTATGTAAAATTATGGGCAGACTTGTTGAAGCTCCTACTAAGCCGTGTTTCCGCAGACTCAATCCTGAATATCCGATTAGCACTAAGCTACTCATTCGTGTGCCGGGCCGCTGCCCTCGCAATTGCAGTAGGTATCTATAAGCGCCGCATGCCCGCTTTTTTACGTACCGTTCACCGGGATGGGCGCGTAGGATGAACGCTTGGTCGAATCAATTACGCCGATTGTCAACCCGGTTTGCAGACGATCTCAAGGACAGCATAATCGGTTGTACGCAAAACAGTTAATCAACCTGGACGTACAAGAAGGTCAGCTACGACACGAAGAACTTCCGGATGATGGACCATGCCCAAGTGGCTAACGCCGTTGACCTCGATGTTGCGGTGACGTGGCGATTCTGTCCCCAGGCATCCTTGCCACGCCACGACGCCGTCGGTTTGCGAGTAAATCGATGTGGAAGGTACCGGCGGGTCTGATCTCAGACGCTCCAGTAGCGCTTCACCTACCGGTGAGGCGCCTCCGTTCAACAAGGTCAGAAGCCATCCTGCATGCGTCGAGTCAGGCTTGTCAGTGAATGGTGTCGCCAGCGTTATAACCTGCCGCACCAGATCCGGAAATTTCTTTGCAAGCTCACGGGCATAAATGCCGCCGAGGCTCCAACCAATCAAGGAAACAGCGCGACCATGCCGTGCCTGTATTCTTTGAAGCTGCGTGCCCAGATGCTGAAGCCACTGGTCAAACTCGTTGTCCGGCCAGTTATTGAAACCCTGTTCCCAGTCATAAATTTCATAGCCTAACTGCTGCAGACGGCCGCGCATGTCAGCTGTCGCAACGCCACTGGCGGCAAAGCCGGGAAACACGATGACTGGATGACCATCGCCGCGTGGCAAAGACGCGATAGTGCCGACCACACCGGCAACGTAATCGGATATCGCACGAAACGGTTCAAGCGCGAGAAGAACCGCGGGGGGCGGCTGAAGTTTGATGGTCTCGATAAATGTCTCCGTAATGTGATGACTCGGATGAGCCTTGTCAAAAGTATGCGCCTCTTTATACTGCGGCGCACAATAAAAATGGATAAATGTGAAAGCAATCCAAAAGACTTACCGACAGCAACGTTCCAATCGTGCGCCGGGTGAGCCATTTCGCTGCAGCGTAAAAAGAAGGCGTCTCTTCAAGCAAGATCGCCAATTGTCAGATAGTTATGAACCTATCGCAGATTCCCTACTCGTACAGTAAATGCACATCTGCATTCGTTCACTACCGTATTGGAAACCCTTGTGACTAACGCCTCGCCCTCCCCCAATGTTTTCTCTCAAAATCCATTCTTCGCTCTGACGACAAAAATCGCAAATGTCTACGGCGAAGCCATTCGTCAAAATATGGAATACCTGAGCGTCAGCTCGGCAAGAATCATTCAAGAACAAACCATCAAGGCATGGACAAATGCCACGCAATCTTGCAGCGAGGCGCTCGCCGAAAACGCCATGTCCAGTCAACAGCAAGCGATTGAACGAATCGTCGATGCGCATCGGAAGGCATTCGGGATTCTTGCGTCGGACTTAAGCCCCTTCAAAATGCAACCCTTGACTGGATTCGCCAACTGGCTACCCGCCATACCGGATTCCCATCCCGCCGCCAAAGCCAGGCACGTCAAATAATTCTCTTGGTAATACTATGCAAAAAGAGCGCGTTCGTTGATACGCATTGCCCGTTAAACGGCATACCAGAGCACAGCAAAATAATGGCATGTGGTTCCGGCCAGGACGAAGAGGTGCCAAATGAAATGGCCGTATTTCAATCGTGAATCGAGCGCAAAAAACACTACGCCAACCGTGTAACACAAGCCGCCAGCAATGACGAGAAGTCCTCCGGTGGGAGCAATGCTTTTTGCCATCGGAACGGCGGCGACTACAATGAGCCATCCCATCACCAGATAAAGGCTCGTTGATAACACCGGATGGGCAGCTTTACCAAATGCCTTGAGCGCGATCCCGACCATTGCAATCGTCCACACTGTGCCGAAGAGCGCCCATCCCCATGTCCCACGGAGGATGCCAAGCGTAAAAGGCGTGTAAGTCCCGGCTATCAAGAGATAAATAGCAGAATGCTCGATCACGCGAAACACCCGCTTCGCCCTCCCCGCGGGTAGAGCGTGGTAGAGCGTTGACGCCAGATAAAGCGTGATCATGCTCGCCGAGAATAATGCCATGGCAACGACAACGCCTGCATCGCTGCGCTTAACCGCTTGCATAATCAAAAACGGCGTGCCGGCAAGCGCGGCGACAAATCCGAATCCATGGCTTATGCTGTTTGCGGTTTCTTCAGCATGCGACTGGATGCGCGAGGTTGTTTCTGAAGATCGTTGCATACTTGCTCGGGCTGTCTGTAGATCAAAATGAACCGTCAGTGCTGACTTTCACGGTTTCACAATTTTGCATGCTTCGCCGCCTCAGCACAGCGTTCGTTCCGCGATCTCTCATAGCGATAGTATCTTTTGTCAAACGCATTCCCTAGCGCCGTCATCTCGCCCTGCTCATTGCCCGTCGGCTCGACTTAATAGCCAAGGATAATGCAGCAAAGTGCTTCAACTCCATCAAGCCGCTTCCAGCCGTATCCAGCTTGAGTTCACCTTGGAAATCAGTCATTCGCTATTGCAAAAGACATATTTTCAATTAATAAAACTAATCCCAAAGCGTGATGTCTAATATTTGTGACGACTGACAATATTCATAACGTCACTAGTTTTTCTATTAAGACCTCCTGCGGACTATTTCCCTCCTCTACGAGTGTTCTTTCTTAGAGAACACACCTACTCGGAATCTAATTCCCTCTTCTTTTTTATCGGCGCATGGCATTTCCGGCGATGCATTCAAGCTCTCCGGTCGTCTAATGCTGTCGATTAGCACACTGGGACTTTCAGTCCCTCTAAGATAAAGGAGCTCATCATGAGCCACACACCGCAAGCAAGCCTAATCAACGATGGCGTTGCTTTCACCGTGACAGTAGAGGCGGTCACCCATAAATGCATTGTTACCCGAGACGCAATTCATTCGCTTTCCGCCATGAAGAACATCGCCGATACCGACCTGGATATGATCGCTCTGTTTCATGCATATGAGGCGACCATCAGTGGCGTTGCACGGCGACTGGTTGCCGCAGGCGTACCAGGTCAGCCGCTAGTCGTGCGTTCGAATACTTTCAACGCACCCCACACTGCTTGATTTCCACAATTTGCTCGCACGATGCATTCAGGCGTGGACGTGAAACCATTCTTCTTTGCTTAAACCATCGGAATTAGAGAACTTTTGATGTCCACGTAATCGTGCCCGCTCCAAGAGTTGGTCGCCTATCAGCGCACAGCTACGCTTATCTCGAGTCGGCTGATAAAAAAGTACCAGCATGTTGTTTTCCACAGCGTGCTTTAGCAAGACCTCCAGGCATAGCAAGCCGTTGGCATCGTCAATCAGGTCCGTGGAATAAATCCTGAAAGGATTGCGTCTGGCCCTTGTTGCAGCATACATCGATCTGAATTACGGGTCGGAAGCTGTAATATCAGACATATTTTCGACTTCCAAGCCGACTGCTTTTAGCCTTCAGATGTGTCAATAATTACTTGAATTTATTTAAAAAGCGAAATCCAATAAATTCAAGAACCACGCGTCCTGAGCGGCATCAGGTTTGTCATGCAGACGGCTTTAACAGCGCTTCAAACTCTTGCGCCGGAACAGGCTTTGAAAAAAAATAGCCCTGCGCGTAGTCGCAACCAGCCGCTAAAAGAAGATCGCGTTGCGCTGCCGTTTCCACGCCTTCTGCGATTACCTTCATTCCTAGCTTGTGCGCCATCATGATAATCGCGTCGCACAGTGCGCAGTCGGTCGTGCCTGCATTCAAATTCTTGATGAAGGCGCGATCGATCTTGAGGTAGTCGATATCGAGTTTCTGCAGATACGCGAGCGACGAATATCCCGTTCCGAAATCGTCCAGCGATATCTGCATGCCTGCATCGCGGAATGCATGGAATTTTTCTTTCACCTCGGGGGAAAGATGCAACAGCAGCCCTTCGGTAATTTCGAAGACCATGCTTTGCGGCGGCATGCCTAGCGCAGCGAGATGGCTTAGCCATCTTTTGTGGAGTTCGCCGTCGTTATGGAACTGTACCGGCGATACATTGACACTGATCTGGACCCTGAAAGGGTCCTTCTCAAGAAATTGCCGCAGTTGCCCGGCGACTGTCTTAAATATCCATTCCCCAATCTCAAGAATCAGGCCGCTTGTCTCGGCTATCGGGATGAATTCGACCGGACTGACCATACCACGAGTTATATGAGGCCAACGAATCAGGGCCTCCGCTTTACTGATGCTCCCTGTGTTCAGTTCTACAATCGGCTGGTAATGCAGTTCGAACTCTTCCTTGGAAATGGCGGCACGCATGTCATTAAGCAGGCGCATCCGCAGCTGTGCCGCCTCCTGCAGCCCGCTGTTGTAGTAGTAATAGCGGTTACGCCCGGCATGTTTTGCTGCATACATTGCCTGGTCTGCGTGACGCATCAATTCCTCGACTTCTGCACCGTCCTTAGGGAAGATCGTGATGCCGACACTCGCCGAGATGAAGACAGTTTCCATGTCTAGATGGAACGGACCGGCCAGGCTGCAATTGATGTGCTTCGCAATGTCCCCTGCTCGCTCGACATCTGCCGATTCGGAAAGAATCAGGGCAAATTCGTCTCCGCCCAAGCGAGCTAGCGTTGACTGTTGCCGTACACAAGTAGTGATTCGGTGCGCCGCTTGCGTCAGCAGCATGTCACCTTTTTCATGACCCAGCGTATCGTTGACTTCCTTGAACTGATCCAAATCGATCAATAAGATAGCTATTTCGCAGTCGCCACGCTTGGCCGCCTCAAGATGTTGCGCAAGTCGTTCGTAAAACAAGCGCCGGTTGGGGAGCCCAGTCAAGGCGTCGAAGTTGGCGTGTTCCCATATCTGTTTTTGCGCCCGCTTCGCTTCGGTAATGTCGTTAAGGAGCGCGATACGCTGCTTGACCTTGCCGGTGTCGTCGAACACCGTATTGATCGTAAGCTGCAATGTCAGCGATTCGCCCTTCTTCGTGCGACAGCGTGCTTCCCCTTTCCAGTGGCCCGCAGTATTAAGCGCACCGAGCATTGTTGCGTACAACCCGGTCCACTGATGGTCCGCATCAAATAGGTCAAGTCCTTTGCCAACTAGCTCTTTCGCGCTGTAGTTCGTCAGCGAAGTGAACGCATCATTTGTCGCGATGATCTTGTTCGACGCATCCATGACCAGCATCGCTTCCGAGCTATGTTGGTAAACGAGCGCCGCAATATGCAGAGCTTCTTCGGCTCGCACCCGTTCGGTGACATCAACAAGGGAAAATACCAAGTACTCGACTTTATCGTTATCGTCCAGAGCCGGGGCAAGCGTCCAGTCCCAATAGGTTATGCCGCGATTGGGCTGATCAGAAAATTCGAAAGGATGGGCGTAGGCCACATATGGGCGCTTCCTGCGCACGACGTCATCGAAAATTGGTTTTGCATCGGAAGGATATAGGTCAAAGTGATTGCGTCCGACAAATTCATCGCTATTCCGGCGACATGCACGGGCGTAGGCCTCATTGACGCGCACAAAGTTATAGTCGAGGTCGAGAATGGCCAGGCAGCTGACACTGTGATTAAAAAAAATATCTGCCAGCCTGAGCGCCATGGCGCTATCAGGATATGCGGCAGAACCACTTGAACCGCCGATGACGCTTCCTCTCATCCTGCCCCACAAGAATGACAACCCGGTATGCACAATCAACTTAAGGGCGGATGAATGTGCACGGTATCGAGGTCTGATTTGACCCAACCTATATTATTTTTCTTTAACCATTTTTCGATGATGGTTTGGCTTCGTGAAAGATAATCCCCAGTTAGTCCTCATTTTTGTACCATGGGTTCCCGTGCTTTTAGCTATCCTACAAGCAATGCATCTGCCCGCTGTTGGATACAACTATGACGCCTGGCCCGAAGTGGTTCCATGCTGACGTTCATCTAGTAATCGTTGAAGCGGCATGAAGGCTCGCCACAGCCGGTGGTTACACAATTCTTGGCAGGTCAGTCAGGTGTGTGAATAGAAACAAGGCTAAACGAAGAATCTATTTGACCAAGGAGGAGTCCAAAGGAAACTACATAATGGCAACGCATCAATTTCATTGAAGCGCACTCCCCCAGTAAACGAGCAAACCCAAGCACCATCAATTATGAGTCAGCGCCCCGTACGGACATTCCTGCTCTGGCTAGTGCTTGGATGCCTGCTTCCCGGAATTATTGGTGCCGTTGCCTTGCTTGCTCATGAGTATCGACAAAATCGGGCGCAATTAGAACGGGACACGCTACAGACTGCCCGTGCCCTGATCCAAGTCGTAGACACGCAAATTCTCGGGCTGCAGCGTCTGGGGCAAGGCCTTGCTACCACCGACGCGATACTCATCGGCGATCTGGTAGGTTTTCATCGTCGCGCACGCCGGTCACTAGTTGCCGCAGGACTTGGATCAACCATCGGTTTATCGGACCGGACAGGGCAATTAATCGTCAATACAAGAGTGGAATTTGGCGCCCCGCTGCCCATGAATGGCAGCCCCGAAGTCGTTCGACGTGTCTTTGAAACTGGCATGCCGGTCGTTTCTAACGTGTTTTACGACGCACTGACCGGGAATCCACTGATGGTCGTGGGTGTGCCCGTAGTCCGCGACGGAAAAGTTATCTACACCTTGACCGTCAGCATTGATTCCGACCAGTTCAATAAGATTCTGAATGCTCAGCGCTTACCGTCCGGCTGGGTAGCAACAGTTTTTGACGGATCCGGAATTGTTTTTGCGCGCAGTCGCTCGCCGGAGCAGTTCGCAGGTCGAAAGCCCGCTGAAGATTATCTTCAAAATCTCATGAAATCCAACGAGGGCAGTTTTGATGCGACGATGAAAGATGGGGTTGCTGCTTTTGTTGCACATACCCAATCTCCTGTGACCGGTTGGCGTGTGGCGGTCAACATTTCCGAGGAAGAGCTGTCGTCCTCACTAAACCGGCAGCTGGCCGCCCTCGCCTTGGGAATTGCGGGTCTCTTTGCCATTGGCCTCGGTCTTGCGCACGCAATGAGCAGGAGAATCGCTCGCTCTTTCCAGGCGCTTGTGCCCCCGGCAGTCGCCCTCGGATCAGGAGCGGCGGTTTCCTTGCCACACGTGGAGATCAAGGAGGCTGCGGAAGTCACAAAGGCGATGGGAGAAGCAGCCCAATTGCTGAAAGAGCGGACGAGCGCGCTCGAAGCCCGCGAACATGATTTGGCCGAGCGCAGCAGGGCTTTGCGCCAGAGCGAAAGTCGCCTTCAAACGCTCACCGAGCATGCTCCAGCCGCTATTGCCATATTCGACCGCGATATGCGCTACCTGGCTGTTAGTTGGCGCTGGATTGAGGATTTGCGGCTTGAAGGTAAAGATATCATCGGGGCCTCCCATTACGAGCTGATTCCGGACATTCCCGACGCGTGGCGTCAAGCTTACCGTCGCGGGCTCTCAGGCGAAGTGTTGCGGGCCGATGCTGATCGCTTTGAACGCTCTGACGGGCAAGTGCTATGGACGCGATGGGAAATCTGGCCGTGGCGCGATGATAGTGGCGCCGTTGGCGGGATCATTGTTGCTGCTGAGGATGTTACTGAACGCGTGACAGCTGAGCAGCAGTTGCGACACAGCGAGTATCGCCTTGGCCTCGCGCTCAAAGCGGCGGATACGGCGGTATGGGAGGTACACGTTCCAACCGGGAAGATCCTCTCTGCAGATAACCGTCTCTTCACGATGCTGGGCTACGAGCCGGACGCTTTAAGTACGCTTCCACAGTGGTTTGCGCTCATGCATGAGGA
>DATFAZ010000093.1:0-21672 GCA_035254105.1 Noviherbaspirillum sp.
CTGCAGGATTCCACATTCGATTTGTTCGACGCCGGCAAGCTCGACTTCGCATCCGGGTCGTCAATCACGCTGTCGCCGCAGAAAAGCCAGGAAGTATTCGGCAACATCGGCCGCTATAAGGACCGTCTGGTGCTGCGTCCGCAAGAGATGAGCAATCATCCGGAAGTGATCCGCCGTCTCGGCATTATTGCGCTCAACACCGCACTCGAAGCTGATATTTACGGCAACGTCAACTCGACCCATGTGCTTGGCACACAGATGATGAATGGCATCGGCGGTTCCGGGGATTTTGCGCGCAATGCTTATCTATCGATCTTCGCAACGAAATCCGTCGCCAAGGGCGGCAAGGTATCCAGCATCGTGCCGATGGTGTCGCACGTCGACCACAACGAACACGATGTGGATATTCTCGTCACCGAAGTCGGGTTGGCGGATTTGCGCGGGCTGGCACCGCGCGAGCGTGCCGAAGCTATCATCAACAATTGCGTGGCGGAGCCTTACCGGCAGATGTTGAGGGACTACGTGGAAGAAGCCAAACAGCGCGGCGGGCATACGCCTCACGTGCTGGAAAAGGCGCTTTCATGGCATACGCGTTATCGCGATACCGGTTCCATGCTGGAGACCCAACCTGAACTTCGTGACACCATGCGCGTGGCCGCCTGATTCAGTCAGCTGAGGAGGCTGGCGAACTGGCGCAGCCTCCGTCCAAGCGGGTATGCGGCATGCCATAGTGGCGAAAATTGTCCGGACTGTAACCAGAACTGTCGCTGGAATTGCGTGAAGTCGGCGGCGTCAAAGCAGGTGCGGGGAATATTGTCGATCGGCATGCGCGCATGGAATGAGCAGCGTGCGACGGTATATTGGTATTTGAATCCGGATCGTGTTGCGGCTGCACGCGATTGGGGCGTTGACCTTCCCCACGGCCATGCCAGATGTGTGTAATGGCTTCTCGGCATTTTCAGTTCATGTGACAGGATATCGACTGAGGTCGTCAGGTCATCAATGATTCCGACAAGCGGCCAGCCCGAGAATAACTGATGCGAGTGCGTATGTGACTGCAGGTCGATGATGCCGCCTGCTTGCAACTCGCGCGCCTGCGCCCATGACATGAAGCTTGAAGCTTCCGTGGCACCTTGTACGGTGTCGTCGTTGCTGGCTTCATGTTGCAGCAACCGGGTCGAAATGAAAGCGATCGCATGGTAGCCGAATTCTTTCAGAATGCTCAGGGCAATGCTGGAGATGCTCTCATAGCCATCATCGAAGGTGATGACAAAAGAGCGGGGTGGGAGAGCTTTTCCTGTGCTCATGAAAAAACTGAATTCCTCCGCCGTCAGCGCCCGCCATCCACGCTCCTTCAGCCATTGTAGGTGACGCCGGAATACCGTGGGTGGTGTCGCCGTCGATAGGGCAGAGCGATCGATCCGGTGATACAGAAGTATCGGCACGGCTTGGCTCATGGCCTGGCTCCCTGAATAGCGTAATGGAATTTTGGATTTGCAGCTTTCGGCTTGCCCAACAAATGGAGCGCCTGTCTGCATCATAAAATTCTTCTTATTGGCAAACTTGTGAGGGATCAAGCGCGACAGAGCGGCGATGTGACTCGCATCATGGTTTTGTCTTTCCTGCTGCAAGCAGAGCCATGAAGCAACTTACGATGCGGACCTATCTTCTGTTAGCGACAAGGCCTGTTCCAGCAGCAGCAAAGTCCGCTCAAGCAGCGTGCGAAATGCCGTCAATTGAGCGGGAGTTTCGCGGCCCTCTTTCAGCATTTGCTCCAATGCACCGGCCTGCTTCGCCAGATCGACAGCCCCGGCATCGGCTGCCATGCCACGAATGCTGTGTGTCGCGGATTGCATGCCGCTGCGTTCACCGGCTGCCCTGGCTGCATCAAACCTCTTCATCGCGATTTCCAGGTTCGGGCCGAGCATGGTCAGTACATTATGGTAGAGCTCGGTGTCGCCCGTCATGCGTTCCATCGCGTCGGGAAAATCGAAGCCTGGAATATCGACAGGCAAGAATGCGGACGCAGTAGCAACGGGTTGCGCAGCCGCTGTCACCGAGGTAGTCGGCATATTGGCCGGCGTCAGCCAGTGCGACAAGACCTGATAAAAGCGATCGGGATGGATCGGTTTGGCAATATGGGCCTGCATGCCGCTTCTGAAACACTCGTCGCAATCCTCGGCCATCGCATGCGCGGTCATGGCGACGATCGGCAGAGCGGCGTATCGTTCATCCATACGGATACGGCGGGTTGCAACAAGGCCGCCCATCTCCGGCATCTGGATATCCATCAGTACCAGGCAGTAAGCCCCGGGGCCGGCGGCGAACAGCTTTTCCAGCGCCACCTCACCATTGCAGGCAATGTCTACCTGCAGGCCCGCGGCCCTCAGCATTTCGGATGCAATCTGCTGGTTGATCTCGTTATCTTCAGCCAGCAATACCCGGCCGTCGAATTGCGGCAGGCAGTGCGGTGAAGTATGCAAGCCGGTGCGCGGCGGCACCTGTGATGCCGTGCTGCAAGCGAAGCGCACAGTGAATCCGAACGTGGAGCCGACGCCGGGTGTGCTTGCGACGGTCATGCTGCCACCCATCATTTCGACCAGATGTTTGCTGATGGCCAGTCCCAGGCCGGTGCCGCCGTATTTGCGCGTGATGGAGTCGTCAGCCTGGCTGAAAGCCTGGAATAGCTTGCTTTGCTGTGCCGGCTCGATTCCGATGCCGGTATCTTCGACTTCGAAGCGCAAGGCGACAGAAGCGTTGATGCTATCGGCAACGCGGCAGCGCAGGCAGACCCGCCCCGCGTTGGTAAACTTAATAGCATTACTTGTAAGATTGATCAGCACTTGGCCCAGCCGCAACGGGTCACCGCATAGATAAGCGGGTACGTTATCGGCAATATCGAACGCATATTCCAGGCTTTTTTCTGCGGCGCGCTGGTTGGTTACCGTATGCACATTGAAGAGGACATCTTGCAGCGCAAAGTCCGTGCTTTCGAGGGACAGCTTGTCGGCCTCGATCTTTGAATAGTCGAGAACGTCATTGATGCTACTGAGAAGTAAGGCCGCAGCGCCATGGATTTTTTCCAGGTAATCGCGCTGGGTCGCGGTGAGCTCGGTGCGCAGTGCAAGATGGGTCAGGCCAATGACGGCATTCATCGGCGTGCGGATTTCATGGCTCATGTTGGCCAGGAAAACCGATTTCATGTGCGAGGCTTTTTCTGCTGCTTCCCTTGCCGCCTCCAGCGCGAACTCATGCTTGCGCAATTCGCGGTTGGCATGCAGAAGTTCAGCGGTGCGTTCGGTAACGCGATTTTCCAGGATGTACTCGGAACGCTTCAGGTTGTCCACCAGCTGCTGCTGCGCGATTTCCTTTTCGCGCCTGATCTGATTGAACCGGTCCGCCAGCGTCAGCGATAGCAGCAGCATTTCGAGCGCAGAACCGATCTGCAAGCTGTAGACGGCGAAAAAATTGGAAATGCCGTTCATGCCCACGCTGCGCATTCCAATCATGACTCCCACCAATACCAGGCAACTGAATGCCAAAAGAAACAGACCGGCGCTGCGCTGGCCGCGTCGTTTGCAAACAATGCCAACGATGAATGCCAGCAGCATGTTGGCGGTGATCAGTGCGGTTCCGGGCAAAATGATGTCGCGATAAGGCAGCAGGAAAAAGCTGGCAATCTGCATCACGTTCAGCGCGATGAATACCTTTATTATCCGATCGAGGCGGGGCACGGTCTCCGCGGTGGAAAGCAGGCGCCGCTGGAATAGAAGGAGCGAGATGCCGGTCGCCGCCGAAAACCCGACCATCGATGCGATTCTTGCCCAGCCGGGCGAATCCGGCCACAGGAACTGGTAACCCATTCCGCTGTAGGCGCCGATCGCAAGCCCGGTCGTGCTGACGAACATGACGTAGTACAAAAAGGTGCGGTCACGCAGCGTGATGAACAGTAAAAAGTTATACAGGCCGAGGGCGAGCAGCATGCCGAAATAAAGCGATTGGCCGACATACTCGCGCAGGCTTTGGTGCCGGAATACTTCCGGCTCCCACAGCATCGCCCGGATATCGAGCGTTGTACCGGATGCAATACGCAGGAAGTAGGTGGCTTCCGAATTCGCCGGCAGGCGCACCGGAAAAACGAAATGACGGTGGTTCGTCGGGCGGTCGGAAAACGGTCTTGCATATCCGGTCGCCATGCGTGCGTAGCTATCCCCGACCGGGACGTACAGATCGACATACTGCAGCAGGGGAAACGGAATCTCCAGCAAACGATCCTGGTCAGCGTAACCCTGATTAGCGAGCGTGATGCGCAACCAGATTGCCGAACTGCGCAGCCCGAAATTCATGGAGTCGGCGTTATGGCCGGATGAGGCAAAACGTTGGGCAAAGGCGGGACTCCTGACATCGTCAATCGACCAGCGCTGCTCGGGATCTTCCAGCACGTCCCAGTAAGGTGTCAGGTTGAGCGGATCATTGCCGGGCTGCAGCAGCAGGGTGGCCGCGTGCGCCGGCAATGCAACTGCAAGCCACAGCGCTGTCAGCATGCAGCCGCTGCAAAGGTAACGACAAATCCCGCGTATCCAGGCCATTCGTGTAAAAGAGGCAATGTTTCTGTAATGTAATTGCTTATCGTATCAGCATACTGGCCCGGTAAATCGCAAATTAAGCAAATTTAGAAATACGCTCCCACAACGCTTAAGAGCGGCCATATTTGTGCCGATAATAAGGATGAGCGGATACGGCAAGGAAGGTACATCAAGCAGAATAGCCGGGCGGGGAAGGCGATGGCATCCGGGAGAGTTGCAAAGAGATCAATTTTCGCCGGCGTACCCTGACGGGAAGTGCATCTTCGGTACAGGAGGAGGGATCATGAGCATCAGCGTTACAAACAGCGCGCACCGGATATCCCTGGCGTCTGAATTCATCATGGCGCGGCGCCCGGTGGTGGACCGTGAACAAAATCTTGTTGCTCACGAATTGCTGTTCTGCGAAACCGGAACACAGATTGCGCCATGTGCTACCGGTGAAGAACACCCGACAGCGGCATCGGTGATTGCCGATGTTTGCCAGCATGGCATGGAGCGGATCATTGGTGATCTGTTCGCGATTCTGTACATCGATGCCGATGCGCTGATGAGCGATATTTTCCAGTTTTTGCCGGCGCAGAACGTGATTCTGGAAATCGCGGAAATACCCGATGCAAGTGATTTGATCCTCGAGCGCATGAACCTGCTCAGGCAGGCTGGCTTCCGTTTTGCACTCGTCATCAACGACAACACACCGGCGCTGGAAAAACTGCTGCCGCTGGTTGAAGGCGTGCGCATCGATATCACCGGCAAAAGCAGGGACGAACTCAGCCGGTTTTGCAGAACCTTCCACGCACACCAGAAACAACTGTTGGCGGAAAGGGTGGAGACGCGCGAACAATTTCAGACCTGCTTCGAACTCGGGTTCGATTTCTTTCAGGGCTATTACTTCACCGAGCCGCAAACGCAGGCCGAATCAGTCGTATTGCCGTCACAGGCGGTCATTGCAGAGCTTGTCACACTGCTGGACTCCGATGCCGATACATCCGTGATCGAAGACCGCATCAAGGCGGATGTCGCACTCGGACTGAACCTGCTGCGCCTGGCAAATACATCCAATATGGTTGCGCACCCTGTCGAATCGCTGCGGCAGGCAGTGATGGTGCTTGGCCGCGACCGGCTGCTGCGCTGGCTGCAAAGCCTGCCGGACACGAACCGTGGCATGCAACACCCCGGCATGATGCCGTTGCTGGCGCAGGCCACCCTGCGCGGCAGGTTGATGGAACTGATCGCACTCAAGCTCATTCCTGGCAATCGCAGTATGGCCGATACTGGATTTACTGTCGGCGTCATGTCGCTGATGGATGCGATATTTTCCACGCCGATGGATAAAATCGTGCGCGAGATTCCCGTGATCGAAGAAATCCGCGACGCACTGCTGCACCGGCAAGGCTACTTCGGCCAGCTATTAGCGCTGGTCGAATATGCCGAATGGCGCACAAAAACCGATGTGCAGCTGATGCAGGCTGCACGCAACCTGAAGCTTTCCTGCAGCGACCTGTATCAGTTGCAGCTGAGTGCATTTGAATGGTGTGATGAGGTGCGGCGAGACGCGCATTAGACTGGATTGCATCATCGCTTCGATACGTAAGGGTTTCCCGCAATATAAAAGCGCAGAACGGCATCGGCCCAGTGGCCTGCGTAGCCGACGCCAATGCGCGGCCGAGCGACGATGTCGAAGCGCTGTGCCTGCGGCGGCTCGGCGATGTAGAAGTCGTCGCTCAGCAGATCATGTCCGTTCAACCGTTTGTCGATGCCGAGCGCCCGGCATAGCAGGCCCGGCCCTCTGGTTGCGCCATCGATGTTCTCCACTGGCTGCACCGCACGCAGCAGCACCGCAGCGCCATTGCCTTCCGGTTCAGTTACCACGTTCATGCAGTGGTGCATGCCATAGATCAGATAAACGTACGCATGGCCCGGTGGTCCATACATGGTTTTCGTGCGTGGTGTAATGCCTTTGGAAGAGTGCGAGGCGAGGTCGTGTGCGCCGATGTAGGCTTCGACTTCCACGATGCTGGCGCGGCGCACAAGGCCGCCGGATACATGGACCAGATGCTTGCCGAGCAGTTCTTGCGCCACCAGCGCGGTATCGCGTGCATAAAAGGTGCGCGGCAGCTTGACGTCGTGCTGGGCGGGCTGGGAAGGAGCGCTGGAGTGGGAAGAGAACTGTTCTGCCGCCATATCTTATTGACGTAGTTCAGCTGCGTCTGCAAACATTTTCCCGTTCGTCAGGAAGTGTTCGAAGTCTTGGGCACAAACGGCGGGGCTGTAATAGTGGCCTTGCACCTCGTCGCAGCCATATAGCCGCAGCCTGTCTATCTGCGCCTTGCCTTCGACGCCTTCGGCAATGACTTTCAGGCTCAGGCTGTGTGCGAGATTGACGATCGCATAGGTAATTGCATCATCGTCGTCATCGTTCAGCATGTCCTTGATGAAGGACTGGTCGATCTTGATTTTATCGATGGGAATCTGCTTCAGGTAACTGAGGCTGGAATAACCGGTGCCGAAATCGTCGATGCTGATGCCTACGCCAGCCTTGCGCAACTGCATTGCCAGTTGTGCGACTTGCGGCGCCCTGCGCATGATGGAGCTCTCCGTGATTTCGAGTTCAAGGTAGTTCGCAGCGAGCCCTGTATCGGCGAGAATGCCTGTCACCAGGTTGGCAAATCCCTTTTGCTGGAACTGGATCGGCGACACGTTCACCGCAATCGGAACAACCGGAAAACCCTGCTTCTGCCAGTGACGGCATTGCGTGCATGCTTCGCGCAGAACCCATTCACCAATGCGCTCGATCAAGCCGCGCTCCTCCGCGATCGGGATGAATTCCATCGGCGACAGGATTTCGCCCTCTTTCCCGCGCCAGCGCAACAGGGCCTCGGCACCGATCAGTTTGCCTGCCTCAATATCGATCTGAGGCTGATACCACAGGCTGAGTTCGCCCGCATCGACCGCTTCACGCAATTGGCGCTCAATATTTGAGCTGCGTGTGATCTGGCGATTGAGCTCCTGTGTGAAGAACTGATAATTGTTGCGCCCCTGGCCCTTTGCCTGATAGAGCGCGGAATCCGCATTCTGGATGAGCCTGCTTGGCTCGCTTGCATCGTCCGGGCAGATGCTGATGCCGATACTGATGGTGGTGTAGATCTGGTGCTCTTCCAGCTGGAAGGGAAGGGCGGTGGTGGCGAGAATTTTTTTTGCGACGGCCACTGCCTGCGTCGCTTTTTTAATATCGGGCAGCACCACCAGGAATTCGTCGCCGCCGATCCGTGCAACCGTATCCTCTTCACGCACGCATTGCATCAGGCGTGCGGCGATTTCGCGCAACAGCAAGTCGCCGATATGGTGGCCTAGCGAATCGTTGACGTTCTTGAAGTTGTCCAGGTCCATATACAACAGCGCAACTTTCTTTTCGCTGCGCGTGGCCATGTTTATGGCCTGCCTCAAACGGTCATTGAGCAGCCTGCGATTGGGCAGCAGTGTCACGCTGTCGTAGTGTGCGAGCTGCTGTACTTGCTGCTCGGCGTCCTTTCTGGCAGTGATGTCGGTGGTGACGCCATCGATGCGCACTGGCTTTCCGCGCTCGTCCAGTACCAGCAAGCCTTTGCAATGGAGCCAGCGTATTTCATGATCGGGGCGGACGATCCGGTATTCTTTGTCGAATACCGGATGCTGCGCATCAAGTGCCGAAAATCCGTCTTCCACGGGTTGCTTGTCCTCCGGGTGGATCTGGTCAAACAGCAGTTGAGGGTTCTCCAGGAAAGCGGGCGAGGGATGCCCGTAAATTTGCTCGACCGATTGATTGATGTAATGAAGCCGGGAGCGGTCCGGCGAAAGTGACCAAACCACATCCAGGATCGACGTCAGTATGCCATTCAACCGGTTCTGGCTATCCCGGAGCGCGGCCTCCACCTGCCATCTGTCAGTCACATCACGGCCTATCATCTGCACAAGGCGTTTGCCTTGCTGCTCGAGTGCGCGTGCGCTGAATTCCACTCGCAATAAATTGCCATCGCTTGCGTGGTGCGTAACTTCAAACATTGCCGTGCCATTTGCGCGCAAATTTTCCCTTGCTTCTCGCAATTCTGGAGCGCCGGAGGCCTGGACGATCGACCAGAACGGCGCGCCTTTCAAGTCGATGTTGTGGTCGAAAACCTGGGTGGCTTTATCGTTTGCTTCAATAATCCTGCCATCAGGGTCGGTCAAGACGATCAGATCGTTGGCAAACTTGGAGAGAGAAGTGTATTGCCGTTGCAATAGTTCTTTTTCTGTTGCAGCCTGCAAGCTCTGGAAGCGGAATTCAACCTCCCTTTCCTTCCACCAGAACAATACTGCTGCGCCAAAGAGTGTCAGCAAGCCGGCAGCGATAGTGGCCACTATCCATGCCAGGCGGTTGAGAGCGGCCTGGGGCGCTTCCTGGTCAATCATCGTGACAAGGAACCAGGGAACGCCGTCAATCTTCCGGGCAACCGCCATCATCGTCTCCCCCGTCATGGCGGTCAGCAAAAAATTGCCGGACGGGTTTTTTAAGGCAGCAAAAAAATCGCTTGGAGAAACAGAAAGGACATTCAGGTCCACAAAATACGGTGAGCTTGCATTATTTGCCAGCGCAACGACCTGTTCGCCACGAATTTCCGCCAGAAACGATTCCATTCCACCGGCTGTGGTTTGCGCCGGCTGGATGAATGCTTCAAGCAGCTTGTCCGCATTTGCTGTCAGTAGCAGAACCGACGGTATTTTCCTTGGGCCTTCGTAAACGCTGAGGAGGGGTGTGGCGATATGGACTACGCGCTTGGCGTCTGCCTCTCCTCTCGTAGGATGAATGGATGAAACCTGCATTGCATTGGACGCGAATGCATGCATGACAATTGATTTTTTCTCCAGGAGCAGAGGGGAATTGCTGCTCTCTTGTTCAGTCGAAATGCGCTCGTGGCCGTTGATATCGTAGATACATACATCCAGATAATCATACGTAGACTTGATGGCTTTCAGTTGCTCCAGAATCTGCTGCCGGGTTCGTTCGTTTGTTCCTCCCGTGCTGATCCAGGTATCCATGGCCTCGCCGAGGAAACGGCCGCTGCTGAATACCTTGGCGTCCGCCAGTCTTTCCCGCATCCAGGTAGAAACGGCCGCACCCCGCACCGTCGCCACCGTATTCAGGGCCTCCCGGGTTTTCTGTTCTTCGTCATCCACCAGGTTGTTATAGACGACATATCCTGCGATCAGTGCGAGGAAAAAAAGCGCGACAAAGATGCCTATTGCAAGATAGGAATGTCGGCCTCGGGTGTCGGAGGGGTGTGCAGACAATGTCGGTGCCTTTACGGTCTGATACGTAAGGAAGCCAGTTATCCCGAGAGATCCGGGATGTCAGAATGCAGCACCAAGTATATGACAGCCGCCTTGTTGCGTCTTACCGAGGCAGTTCCCGGTCTTGATGTGCTGCACGAAAGATCGACATTGTCGCGATTCCAGCACTGTACTGGGGCGGCTGGAACGCAGCTGGAGGAAGAATTGCTTGCGGGATCGCCCTCCCGGCAAGGGGAGGGCGGCTATCGCCGTAAGTTAGGAGAACATCAGGAAACCATCAGGCAAGCTGGCTGGCGTAGGCTTCCAGATGCTGGTCAGTACTGCCAAATTGCAGTTCGATCGCCATCAGGCGCTTGAAGTAGTGACTGACATCCAGTTCATCGGTGACGCCCATGCCGCCATGCAGTTGCACCGCCTGCTGTCCGACAAAACGGCACGCCTGGCCGATGACAACTTTCGCTGCTGACATTGCGCGGCTGCGCACGGCCGGGTCTGGGTCTGTGCAGCGTACTGCCGCAAGATAGCTCATCGAACGCGCCTGTTCGATATGCAAAACCATGTCGGCCATCCGGTGTTGCAAGGCCTGAAATTTGCCGATCGGTTGTCCGAACTGCTTGCGGTTGCGCGCATATTCCACCGTTGCGGCAAGCAGTTTGTCGAGCGCACCGACCGCTTCCGCGCAGATCGCGGCCAGGCCGAAATCGAGCACGTCTGCTAGCGCGGCTGCGCTGTCTTCTGCGCCATCGAGCAATGCGCCGGCTGGCACGAATACCTGGTTGAGCCAGACCTCGCTGGCGCGCACGCCGTCGACGGTGGTGAATGCAGTCTGGCGCAGGCCAGCTGCATCGCGCGGAATGCAGAACACGGCAAGCCTGCCGGATTCGCCGGCTTGAGCAATGCGTGCGGTAACCAGCAGCACATCGGCCGAAGCGCCATGCACCACTACATTCTTGTGCCCGGTCAATACATAGCCATCACCGACAGGCCAGGCACGGGTTTCAATGGCCATGCGGTCGAAGCGGGTTGACGGCTCGTCGTGCGCGAGCGCGGCGATCTTTTCGCCGGCTGCCAGCGCAGGCAGCCATTGCGCACGTTGCGCATCGTTGCCGAGCAGAGCAAAGGTGCGGGTTGCAAGCACGGCGCTGGCGAGATAAGGCTCCAGCAGCAGGCCTTCGCCGATCGTGTTCATCACCAGCATGGTGTCGATGGCGTTTCCGCCCAGACCGCTGTCGGCTTCCGGCACGTTCAGTGCGAGCAGGCCGATGTCGGCCAGCGCCTGCCACGCCTCGCGGCTGAAGCCGTCTGGTGATTTTTCCTTGATCTGTCGGCGTGCCTCGAAACCATAATCCTTCGCAATGAAGCGACGGGTGGTATCAAGCAGCATCTGTTGTTCTTCGGTGAAGGTGAAGTCCATTGTTGTGCTCCTACAGGCCCAGGATCATCTGGGAGATGATGTTCTTTTGAATTTCATTGGAGCCGCCATAGATCGACAGCTTGCGCATGTTCATGTAGCCGGCGGCCAGCGGCGTTGCATAGAACGGGCCGACAGCATCGCCCTGATAGCCGGCGGCCATCGCTTCGCGGCGCAGCGGCAGCGCGTACGGGCCGGCCGCCTGCACCAGCAGTTCAGTGATCGCCTGCTGGATTTCCGTTCCCTTGATTTTCAGGATCGACGCTTCCGGGCCTGGGGCGCGGCGCTCGGCTTCGGACGACAGTACGCGCAGGTTGGTAATTTCCAGCGCAGTCAGGTCAATTTCGACCTGGGCGATGCGGGCGGCGAACAGCGGGTCCTTGATCAGCGGCTTGCCGTTCTTGGTTTCCAGCGTGGCGATGCGTTTCAGTCGCGCCAGTTCACGCTTGGCGATGCCGATGCCGGCAATGTTGGTGCGTTCATGGCCGAGCAGGAATTTCGCATAAGTCCAGCCGGCGTTTTCTTCACCCACGCGGTTTTCGACAGGGACGCGCACATTCTCCAGCCAGACTTCATTGACTTCGTGTGCGCCATCCATGGTGATGATCGGGCGCACGGTGATGCCGGGCGATTTCATGTCGATCAGAAGGAAGGAGATGCCGCGTTGTGCCTTCGCTTCCGGATCGGTGCGCACCAGGCAGAAGATCCAGTCGGCATACTGGGCTTGCGTGGTCCAGGTTTTCTGGCCGTTGACGATGTACTCGTCACCTTCGCGCACTGCACGGGTCTTGACGGAGGCCAGGTCCGATCCGGAACCCGGCTCGGAATAGCCTTGGCACCACCATTCCTCGGCGGCGAGGATTTTCGGCAGGAAGCGTTGCTGCTGCGCCGGCGAGCCATACTGCATGATGACCGGAGCAACCATTTTCAGGCCGAACGGGATCTGGCGCGGCGCGCCGGCAGCGGCGCATTCTTCGTCGAAGATGTACTGCTGCGCGGTGGTCCAGCCGGTGCCGCCGAATTCCAGTTTCCAGGCAGCGCCGCCCCAGCCTTTTGCGTGCAGGACTTTTTGCCAGCGGATGTAGTCGTCGGACTCCAGGATCAAGCCGTTCAGGACTTTGTGCTGGATGTCGGGGGGCAGATGGGTGGCGACGAATTCGCGGACTTCCTGGCGGAAGGCGAGTTCTTCTGGGGTGAAGTTCAGGTTCATGTTTTCCTCTTGCTTGTTCTTTGTTCCGGCGGTGTTGGCTCTTCGGTGATGCGGCGCGGTCATCTCTTCGTAGAACCTTGCCGGGGGCGGCCCGGCTGCCGCTTACTTTTCTTGTCTCGCCAAGAAAAGTAAGCAAAAGAAGGCGACCGCACAGCCGCTGCCCCTGCGGGGTTCCCGAAAGCTCCTGGTTCAAATCGGGAAGCGAAACCAACTCGCCTTCGGCTCAGACATGTTTCGCTTCTTTATCCGATTTGAACCAGGCTCTTTCGGCAGCGTCAGAAGCGGGAACTGTCCGGCACAACCTTCTCTTGTATTAGCGATCCTTTCTTCAGAACGCCGCGATTCCTGTCTGTGCCCGTCCCAGGATCAGTGCATGAATGTCATGCGTACCCTCATAGGTATTCACCACTTCCAGATTCACCAGATGGCGCGCCACCCCAAACTCGTCCGAAATGCCATTGCCGCCCATCATGTCGCGTGCCAGCCGCGCCACATCCAGCGCCTTGCCGCAGGAATTGCGCTTCATGATCGACGTGATCTCGACTGCCGCCGTGCCTTCATCCTTCATGCGCCCCAGCCGCAGGCAACCCTGCAGCCCCAGCGTGATCTCGGTCTGCATATCGGCCAGTTTCTTCTGGATCAGCTGGTTGGCCGCCAGCGGCTTGCCGAACTGCTTGCGGTCCAGCACATACTGGCGTGCGCGGAACCAGCAGTCTTCGGCCGCGCCCAATGCACCCCAGGCAATGCCGTAGCGCGCGGAATTCAGGCAGGTAAACGGCCCTTTCAAGCCACGCACCTCCGGGAACGCGTTTTCTTCCGGGCAGAACACTTCATCCATCACGATCTCGCCGGTGATCGATGCACGCAGGCCGACCTTGCCGTGGATCGCCGGCGCGGACAGGCCTTTCCAGCCCTTTTCCAGCACGAAACCGCGAATCGCGCCTTCATCATCCTTGGCCCACACGACAAACACATCGGCAATCGGGCTATTCGAGATCCACATCTTGCTGCCGGACAGGCTGTAGCCACCGGGCACTTTCTTCGCGCGCGTGACCATCGAACCCGGATCCGAGCCATGGTTCGGCTCGGTCAGGCCGAAGCAGCCGATGAATGCGCCGCTGGCGAGCTTGGGCAGGTATTTCTGTTTGGTGGCTTCATTGCCGAAGGCATAGATCGGCACCATCACCAGCGAGGACTGCACGCTCATCATCGAGCGGTAGCCGGAATCGACGCGCTCGACTTCGCGCGCGATCAGGCCGTAGCTGACATAGTTCAGGCCGGGGCCGCCGTACTGCTCGGGAATGGTCGGGCCCAACAGGCCGAGTGCGCCCATTTCACGGAAGATGGCCGGATCGGTTTGTTCATGGCGGAAGGCTTCCAGCACGCGTGGTTGCAGCTTGTCCTGGCAATACGCCTGCGCGGCATCGCGCACGGCGCGTTCATCGGCAGTCAGTTGCTGGTCCAGCAGCAGTGGGTCGTTCCATTGAAAGGATGCTTTACTTGTCATTGATGTCTCCGGTATTAAATGCGTTCGATAACGACGGCGAGGCCCTGGCCGACGCCGATGCACAGGCTGACGACCGCATAGCGGCCGTTGCGGCGTGCCAGTTCGCGGCTGACGGTCAGAGCCAGGCGCGCACCCGAGGCGCCGAGCGGATGGCCGAGCGCAATCGCGCCGCCGTTCGGGTTTACCCGCGAATCTTTCAGGTCCACTTCCAGCAGCTTCAGGCAGCTCAGCACCTGGCTGGCAAAGGCTTCATTGATCTCGATGATGTCCATGTCGGCGAGCGTCAGGTTCGCGCGCACCAATGCCTTTTTGATTGCGTTGACCGGTCCGACGCCCATGATGCGCGGCTCGACACCAGCCACCGCCGCAGAAAGAATGCGCACCATCGGCGCCTTGCCGGCTTTCTCGCCGGCGGCACGGCTGCCGATCAACAGTGCGGCTGCGCCGTCGTTGATGCCGGACGCATTGCCAGCGGTGACGACGCCGCCTTCGGACAGGGGCTTGAGTTTTTCCAATGTTGCAGCAGTGGTTTCCGGGCGGGGATGTTCGTCCGTATCCACAACAACAGGCGGCGTCTTGCGGCCGGTAGGCACGGAGATCGAATGAATCTCGCCGGCGTAGAAGCCGTCTTGCAGCGCGGCCTGGTATTTCATCTGCGAGGCCAGCGCGAAGACGTCTGCCTGCTCGCGTGTGATGCCGAAATCCTTGGCAACGTTGTCGCCGGTTTCCGGCATCGTATCGGCGCCGTATTGCGCGGTGACTTTCGGATTCGGGAAGCGCGCGCCGATGGTCGTGTCGAACACCTTGAAGTCGCGGCTGAATGCCGATTCCGCTTTCGCCACCACGAAGGGGGCGCGGCTCATGCTCTCGACCCCGCCGGCAATGAACAGTTCGCCTTCGCCGCAAGTCACGGCTCGCGCCGCATCCACTACGGCGGCCAGGCCGCTGGCGCACAGGCGGTTGACCGTCTGGCCCGGCACGGTCACCGGCAGGCCGGCCGCCAGCAGCGCATTGCGTGCGACGTTGCGCGCATCTTCGCCGGCCTGGTTGGTGTTGCCGAGAATGACGTCTTCAATCTGGTCCGCCTGCCACGGGTTGCGCGCAACCAGCGCGCGCATCACTTCGGCGACAAGATCGTCCGGGCGTACCGGAGCGAGGGCGCCGGCATGGCGTGCGAAGGGGGAACGCAGTCCGTCATAAATGTAAGCGTCGAGCATGGATCAGATCTCCTTGTGATGTAGTGACAGGCCCAGCAAGGCGCGACGCTGCAGCCACGGGCTTGGGCGGTAGCGAGTGTCGCCGGTTTGCTGTTCCAGATTTTTCAGAATGGCGAGCACCGTCGTGGTGCCGATCGTGTCGCCCCAGGCAAGCGGGCCCAGCGGATAGCCGAGGCCGAGCGTGACCGCGCGGTCGATGTCCTGGGGATCGGCAATGCCTTGCTGCGCGATTTCGCAGGCGATGTTGACAATGTGCGCAACCACGCGTTGCGTGACCAGGCCGGCGCTGTCGCGGATCACGCTGACCGGTGTGCCGGTGGCGCCGAAGAGCCCGCAGGCCATCGCGAGGTAGTCGGCGTTGGTGGCCGGTGTGGTCATCACGACACGGCGGCGGGACAGGTCGAGCAGTGTTTCCACAGCAACCGTGCGGCGGCCATCGAGGCCTTCGCGCGCGCAACAGGTGGTGGCATCCTCGCCCAGCGGGGTGACAATGCACAGCGCCGCATCGCTCGGACGCGCGCCGCTTTCGAGCGGAACACCGGCAGCAGCGATCAGGGGAGCAATGCGTTCGGCCAGTTCCGGGCGTTCCTGGCTAAGCCAGACGCTCGCGGGCATTTGCGTCGCTTGCGCAGTCTCGGCGACCGCTTCCTTCTTGCCGTCTGCACCGTAACGATAAAAGCCATGGCCGACTTTCTTGCCGAGCGCACCGGCGACCAGCATCTGGCGTGTCAGGCCTTGCGGGCGGAAGCGTGTCTCTTCGTAATACTGATGGTAGATCGATTCCATTACCGGATGCGATACGTCCAGGCCAGTCAGGTCGAACAGTTCGCACGGGCCGAGGCGAAAGCCTGCGGTGTCGCGCAGAATGCTGTCGAGTGTCGGCACGGTAGCAATGTTTTCGACCAGCAGGCGCATGCCTTCCGTGCCGTAGCCGCGACCGGCGTGATTGACGATGAAGCCCGGCGTATCTTTCGCACGCACGGCGGTATGACCCCAGTGCCTGCCGAGCGCGAGCAGGTAATCGACCACATCCGGGCTGGTCAGGAAACCGCCGATGGCTTCGACGATCTTCATCAGGGGCACCGGATTGAAGAAGTGGAAGCCGGCAACGCGCTGCGGATGCTTGAGTCCGGCCGCAATCGCGGTCACTGGCAGCGACGAGGTATTGGTCGCAAGGATCGCGTTCTCGCTGACGATGCTTTCCAGCGAGGCGAACAGTGATTTTTTAGCGCCGATGTCTTCGACGATCGCCTCGATCACGATATGGCAATCGGCCAGGTCTTCCAGCCCCGCGCTGGCGTGCAGCCGTTCGCCTGCCGCCGCTGCAATCGCGGCATCGAGCTTGCCTTTCTCGACCAGCTTGCCGAAGGTCGCAATCAATTCCGTACGTGCGGCCTGCGCGGCACCTTCGCGGCTATCGGTCAGGCGCACGGTGGTGCCGGCCAAAGCCGCAATCTGCGCGATCCCGCGCCCCATTATCCCGCATCCGACAAGGCCGACAGTCAACAGCGGCGACGTGGGTTCCGGACATATTGCCTCATGCATGCAGCGGCTCCTGTAAAATTTCCATCGTTCTGCACAGCAGAATAACACACAATAAAATGGAACTGTGTTGCTTTTTTTCGGGGAATGTCAAAAATCCATGGGGTTCGGCATAGATACTCCAATATAGTTGCAAGAAGCGCTTGTCGAAACATAAATGCTGTCAATCTGAGTGCCCCATTTCCCTTTAATATGCTGCAATGCAGAACTTAATTCTGCAGAAGTCGTTGCTTTTCTAAAAGGCTTATGACAGTATCAGCACGCTTGAATGCAGTCCGAACAACCCTGATTGCTTTCGGAAAGCGTTCTGCGAATGCCGATGATTTGCAATAAAGCAAGGAGACCCAATGAACCACCCGGTGGATCTGGCTGCCAAGTCACGCCGCATTCATGAAGCCTTTCAGCTCTGGGCCGTAACGCAGGCCGGGAAGATTGTGCTGAAGGATGATGAGCGAGCGCTCACCTATGGTGAACTCGACGGCGTGGTTGAAGCCGTGGCGCAGCGCCTGCGCGACGCCGGCGTGCGGGCCGGCGACCGTGTACTGCTGGTGGCCGAAAACTCGGTGGCGCTATGCATCTGCATCCTTGCCATTAGTCGGCTTGATGCATGGTTTGCCAGCGTCAATGCGCGCTTGTCCGCGCGCGAAATCGACAATTTCCTTTCCCATTCCGGCGCGCGCCGCGCGCTGTATTTCAGCGCGGTATCGCCACAGGCGAAGGCGCATGGCGAGCAGCGCGGCGCGCAGGCAGTGGAGTGGCCGGGTATCGGCGAGTTGCTGCTCGGCCCGCTGAATGAAGAAACCGTGCCGGAACCGGTCGAGCAGGATGGCTCGAAACAGATTGCCGCATTGGTCTACACCTCCGGCACCACCGGTGCGCCGAAGGCTGTGATGCTGACCCACGCGAACCTGCTGTTCATCGGCGCCAACAGTTGCCGGATGCGCCGCATCTCGCCCGATGACGTGATCTACGGTGTGCTGCCGCTGTCGCATGTGTACGGGCTGTCGTCGTTGCTGGTCGCCGCGCTGATGGGCGGGGCGACGCTGCGCCTGGCTGCGCGCTATCAGCCGGAAACGCTGGCGCATGCTCTGGCGGAAGAGGACATCACCGTGATGCACGGCGCGCCCGCGATGTACGCCAAGCTGCTTGAATGGGGCGAAAGGGAGAGCAACAACGCCGGCAATGCAATCAAAGCACCGCATCTGCGCGTGGCGCAATCAGGTGGTGCGCCGCTGACGCTGCCGCTCAAGCAGGCCTTCGAAAAGGCGTTCGGCCTGACGTTGCACAATGGCTACGGCATGACCGAATCCTCGCCGTCGATCTGCCAGACGCGCATGGAATCCCCGCGCAGCGACTGCTCGGTCGGCCCGGCGATCCCCGGCATCGAAGTCAAACTGCACGGCGCGGAACAGAGCGCCGACGGTGCCGGCGAACTGTGGGTGCGCGGTCCGAACGTGATGAAAGGCTATTACAGGGCGCCCGAGCTCACCGCCGCCGCGCTTACCGAAGACGGCTGGTTGCGCACCGGCGATCTGGCGCGCTTTGAACCCGACGGTGCGATCACGCTGGTCGGGCGCAGCAAGGAGCTCATCATTCGCTCCGGCTTCAACGTCTATCCGATCGAAGTCGAGCAGGTGCTCAACGGCTATCCGGGCGTGGTGCAATCCGCCGTCGTCGGCCGCGAGGTCGAAGGCAACGAGGAAGTCGTCGCCTTCGTTGAGATTTCGAAGGACGCAGGCGTTACGCTCGATGCATTGCGCGCGCACCTGAAAGCCAATCTTTCCCCCTACAAAATTCCTTCAGAGATCGTCGTACTCGATCACTTGCCGGCTGCGGCGACCGGCAAGGTTTTGAAAAAGGAACTGCAACAACTCGCCGCAAAGCGGGTCACCGAACCCACGCATTCGTGAACCAGTGCTTTTTAACAAGAGGAAGAGACATGAAATTTCAACTTACCACCGTAGCGAAGCTGGGCATCGCATTGAGCACGGCATTCTGCGCCATCGGCGTCAGCGCTGAAGAATTCAAGGTTGGCGCGCATATGCCGCTGACCGGCGCGATCGCACGTTCCGGCGCGGGCTTCAATGAAGGTGTGCAGGCCGCTGTGGAAATGTTCAACAAAACCAACGGCAAACACACCATCAAGATGGTCACCATCGACGATGAATCGGCACCGGCCAAGGCCGTTGCCGCGGTCGAAAAGCTGCAGTCCGAAGGCGTCACTGCAATCATCGGCGGCTACGGCTCCAACATCATCGGACCGGCATCCGACGCGGCCAACCGCCATAACCTGACCTACATCACCGCCGGCGGTGTTAACGACGACTTGACCAAGCGTGGCTATAAGACCTTCTTCCGCATTAACAACACACGCGGCTATGAACTGGCGATCGAAAACCTGATGCTGGAAACGAAGGTCAAGTCGGTTTCGATTGTGTATTCCACCAAGGAGGCTACTTCGGACCTCGCCAAGGGCGTCGAGAAGGCGCTTGCCGGCAAGGGCATCAAGGTAACGACGCATGCCTTTGACCCGGCGATCACCGACTTCAAGCCGATCATCAACAAGATCAAGCTGCAGGACAAGTCCGAAGTCATCCTGATGAGCGCCTATGAGAACGACTACGTCGGCATCATCCGTGCCGCCAAGGTGCTGAAACCGCAGGTCAAGTCGGTGGTCGGCGTATGGTCGCTGGCTACATCCAAGATGGCAGCCGACTTTCCGGACCTGATGCCGAATGTGATCGGTACCGCCTTGCTGCCGTTCCCGGTCGAGTACAAGACGCCCGAGGGCAAACAGTTCGCCGACACCTACAAGAAAATGTTCAACAAGGACGTCGACTACCTCGCGCAGTTCGGCTACGTGAAGGCTGCGCTGCTGTTTGAAGCGATCGCACGCGCCGCTGACAACGGCTCGCTGAAGAAGGGCGGCCTGTCCGACGAACTGCGCAAGACCAATCGCGAGACGTTGATCGGCAAGGTGACTTTCGATGCCAACGGCGACAACCCGAATTTCCAGCACCGCATGGGGCAGCATCAGGACGGCAAGATCGCGATCGTGTCGCCCGCATCCCAGGCGACCGCGCCGTTGAAGTTCCCGGCCGTGCCCTGGTAATTCGGACTAGCGTCGAACGTCATCATTTGCCCGGACTCTCCCCCTCTGCAGGGGAGAGTGCCGCGGGGTGACGTCCTCCGCGTTAAGACATAAACAGGCAAGCCTCCCGAAAAGCATCAAGGCGGGCTTGCCCAGCTTCACAGAACGGACACCATGTCAGAACTTATCCTGCAATCCCTTTACTCCGGTATGCTGGTCGGCGGCGTCTACGCACTGATCGCACTCGGCCTGACGCTTGCATTCGGCACCATGCGCATTATTAACCTGGCGCACGGCGAGCTGGTGCTGCTAGCCGCTTATGTGGCCTATACAGTCGAAAGCCGCTTTGCGGTCAACCCGATTTTGGCGCTTCCGCTGGCACTCATCATCGTCTGTGCGTGTTCGGCGACGGTGTACTTCCTGGTTTCCCGCATCAAGCGCAACCGCGAGCTGAATTCGCTGATGCTGACCTTTGCACTCGGCATGATCCTCACCAACGCCGTCCTGCTGTTCTGGTCAAGCGACATTCGCTCCACAGCCAATGCTTCGATGCAGGACGCGGTCCAGATCGGCGACCTCTATAGCATGTTCAGCGAACTGCTCTTCTTCATCGTCAGCCTGGGTGTTGCCATTGTGCTGGGTTGGTGGCTATCGCGCAGCTGGTACGGCCGCGCCGTGCGTGCCGTGTCGTCCAACCGCGATGCTGCAAAGCTGATGGGCATCAACCCGGCCAAGGTCGAGCTGGCATCTTTCCTCGTCGCCGGCGTGCTGGCCACTATTGCCGGTATCGCGATTTTCTCCAGCGGCGTGATCTCGCCGCCGCTCGGCCACTCGCTGACAGTCAAGGCCTTCATCATTACGGTGCTGGCCGGCGTGGGTTCGGTGCCGGGCGTGGTGCTGGCCGCGCTGTTGCTCGGCATTACCGAGGCGATGACGGTCACGCTCGCCAGCTCGGCATTGCAGGAACTGGCCGGCATGCTGCTGTTCCTGGTGGTGCTGTTCATCCTGCCGAACGGCCTGTTCGGTGCCACGAAGCGTCGGGGTTAAGGGCTTAGTCAATGGAAAAGACAATGAAAAAACTGCTCTGGATCGCCGTGGCGATTCTGTACCTGGTCGTGCCGTTCGCCCTGAAGGGCAACAGCTACATCCTGAGCCTGACGGTGTCGTCGCTGATCGTCGCCGGTGTCGCGGTCGCCTGGGCCTTGCTCGGCAATCTCGGAGGTATGGTCAGCTTCGGCCATGCGGCGTTCTTCGGCATCGGCGCGTATGCATCGGCGCTGCTGACGATGAAGGCCGGCTGGCCGGTGCTGCTTGCCATGCCGGTTGCCGGTGTGTGCGCCTCGATTGCGTCGCTGGCGATGCTGCCGGCACTGCGCCTGTCGGGGCCGTATTTTGCGCTGGCGATCCTCGCATACGCCCATATCTTCAAGATCCTGGCAACCGAGTTCGAATCGTTCACCGGCGGCTCCGGCGGCCTGTCGTCGATCCCGGGCTTGCCGACAGTGGTGCAGGCGGATTTTCTGACCGGACTCGGTCCATACCTGCTGGCGCTGACGATCGTGCTGGCATTCTGCGTGGTGTATGCCAAGGTACGCAACAGCCACTACGGCATCGCCTTGCGGGCGATGCATGACAGCGAGGATGCCACCCGCGTAGTGGGCGTCAACAGCGTGCTGCTGAAGTCCTGGATGCTGCTGCTGTCGGCGTTCATGACCGGCGTCATCGGCGCGTTCAATGCGCACATCATCAACTTCCTTGAGCCGGATTACGCATTCAACGGCGCATGGAGCGTGCTGCCTATCGT
>DATFAZ010000094.1:0-4007 GCA_035254105.1 Noviherbaspirillum sp.
GGAAGTTTTTTTGCCATTCCGACTAGGCCAATCATCGTTATTGTTGATATAATGCGGCCTCCGTTGGGTCGTTAGCTCAGTTGGTAGAGCAGCGGACTCTTAATCCGTAGGTCGAGTGTTCGAGCCACTCACGACCCACCAACAGAATCAAGCACTTAGCCCAGTCTTCGGACTGGGCTTTTTGCTTTCTGTGCCTCATGTAGGCACGATGTAATTTCCCGAGATTCATTCTTCTGGGATCGGACCGCCAAGTGTGAATCCTTCTCTCACCTTGTCGCCGTATATGTGGGGTCAGACTAGAATAAACGCCAAATCGAGTCTGCCCCTATAACACTTCAGGAGTTAGGCTAAACTCCGAAGTCCTTTTTACTTTGCAGCGTGACGGAAAGGTGGCAGCTGCAATACGTTCATCTCAAAAGCAAATCTAGCTCGAAGTAAAAAAATAGCCCCGCACTGCGAGGCTATTTTTACATGATCCGTCATCAATGCCGCCTGATTGGAATACTCAAGGCTCTTTCCATGGCCGCAATCTCGCTTCTTTTCCGAGCCTGTGCGGCTTGCTCCTCCCGCTGTCGCTCATATCTCGCTTGTTGCTCTTCTCTTTCCTTTTCACGAGCTGCTTGCGCCTCCATACGTTGCATCCGTTCGTGTATCAACTGTCCTTCACGTCTGGCCTGCTCCATCTCACGTTGGTGATTTATCTCGGCATTCCGTTGTTCTTGAATCCGCTGCTGTTCCAGCCTAGCCGCTGCAGCAGTCGCTTCTTTTTCAGCGATTTCAGCTTGGGCTTTTACCTTCGCTGCTTCCAAGGCAAGCCGTTCTGTCTCTGCCTTATTGGCCTGATGTTTATAAAGGAAGAAGCCACCGCCCAACAGAAGAAGTACAAATGCGATTTTTAGCCAAGGAAATTCTTCCTTTTCGACGACTTGATAAGTGACCTGCGTCTTACTTTTTAGTTTTTCGTCATAAGTTTGTCGTCTTGAAGGAGATGACAGAACGTCGTATGCCTCTTTAATTGCTTTGGCACGAATCAGCTCTTCATCATTGCTTTCCTTGCTAGCGAGCGACTCAAGACAAAACTTGTATCCCGCTTCAATCTGTGCTGCTGAGGCTTGGGAACTTACGCCCAAGACATCATAGAGTGTCTTCATGATTGTTGATTTTTATCAAGATAATTGACTGTTTTATAACAGCAACTATTTAAAAAATCTATCCTAAATTCATGAATAGAGGAAAGTCTCGAATTGTTGGTCCGCGCTCACGATGCCTTACTCGACTCAAATTTAATTTGGCTTTTTAAGAGGTATGAGCTGCAAAAGGCCGAAGGGAAAGATACCAACCAATATAGCCATAACAATCAAAGGCATCGCAGCCGCACTGTCGTCAACATAATGATCTCTAACCCTCCGTTTGCAAGAGCGGAAGAACCCCAGCAAAACAATAAGTAACAAACCCGAACGCCAGAGCAATAAACGCATCTAATTTGCACTATGCGTCGAGGTTCCTTATGAAGCACCTGCTTGTTCCGCTTGTTTTTGCTGCCGGATTATCCGGATGTGCTGTTGTGTCGCCATATGAACAGCCGTACGCGATTTACTCTCCCGATGTTTACTACAGCCAACCCTATGTCCTTGCACCGGGATATGTGGTGCCCGCGCCCGTCTACGGTCCACCGGTTTACGTGGGGCCGCCGGTGAATTTCAGTTTTGGGCTGAACTACCGCAGTGGTGGCGGTCACGGCCATGGCCACGGATTTGGAGGACACGGTTTCGGTGGAGGGCATTACGGTGGTTTTCATGGGCATGGTGGCCGGGGCGGCTGGAGGCGATGAAGGGTCACTACCCTTCCCGCGCAGCGTGAAACAACGACGGTTATGCGGCGGTAGAATTAACCCATGTGCGCCAACTACACCCCTTCCAATCGCGACCAGTTGCAGCAGCATTTTGCTGTGGCACCGCCCGACTCGGAATTCAAGGCTGAGACGTTCCCCGGTTATATGGCACCGATGATCCGGCTGCCGCGTGCCGATGCGGTGCCGGGCGACCGGGCTTGTGCCTTGGGCATGTTCGGCATGGTGCCGCACTGGGCCGACGTGAAACTCGCGCGTCAAACCTACAATGCGCGGAGCGAAACCGTGGCAACGAAACCGACTTTCCGCAGCGCTTACAAGCACCGCCAGTTCTGCATTCTGCCCGTCGCTTCTTTTTATGAGCCGTCTTACGAATCGGGCCAGGCAGAACGCTGGGAGATCGCAGATGCGGAGGGCTCAGCTCTCGGGATTGCAGGTATCTGGGAGCACAAGCAGGACGGTCCCAATGGGCTGCCCTTGCTGTCATTCTCGATGCTGACGGTGAATGCGGACGATCACCCGCTGATGCGTCGCTTCCATAAACCGGACGATGAAAAACGCATGCTGGTTATTCTGAGCCCGGAGCAGTATGACGACTGGCTGACATGTCCGGTGGAGGACGCGCCGCACTTCTTTACGCACTATCCTGCTGAACGCCTGGTTGCCCGCGCTGCACCGAGGTCAGCGCGAAAAGCTGCACAGGCAACGTTGCCCGACCTTGAATGAGCGATTGTTTTAATTCGACGGTGCCTGAAACAGGGTCAGTTCCCAGCGCTTTTCCGCTGGTGTGAATCGCAGGATATACAGGCCGCGATCACTCGCTTCAATTTTGAAATAGCTATGGTCGGTGGCGATCCAGCGGTCGACTATTTGCAAAACCTCGATACGCTGCCCTCCCAGGAGAAAGGCAATGGGTTCCAGATCACCGTGAGGCCCGGGTCGGCTTTCCACATGTAAATGCATCGGCGCGCGTTACAGAATCAATGGGGTCAAACAGCTTTTGCTGCTGTTGAAAAATCATGCGGCCCGCTTGCGACAGAGCAGGCTCCCTTGTCGAATGCAAGTTCGATGCCGCAAGAACCGCGCCCATATGCTGGTGTCAAAATTCTGTGTCACATTCAGAGAAACAGCATGAAACCGCGATTCATCCTGCTTGCCGCTGCACTGGTATCTGCGTGCACATTACAAAGCCCTGAACGGCCTCTTTCATTTCTGGGCGATCCGGCGCCGGTTACTGCGGCCACGCAAACGATCGTCATCAGGCCGGATACGAAGTGGGTCAATGTGACTGGCGGCGATATTGTTCAATTCATTGTGGGCGACAAATCTTTCGCATGGGCATTCAATGTCGCGGTTGGCGTCAACTCCTTCGATCTGCGCCGGGTTGCACCGCCCGGCGTACTGGATCATCGGGTGGAGGCTTATGTTGCGCCCGATCCGAAATATATCGGGGCAGACTTCGATGATAGGGGCGCGCTACGATGAGCTCAGGTTTCTGGAGGTGACCTCGCAGTTCCTTGCAGCGGTGACTGGTGCGATCCGATGGCGTCATGTGCGTATAATGATAATTACATTATCATTCGAAGCAAGAGTACGCGATGGAATCCAAAACCGCACGCCTGACTATCCTGATTGATCCGGTGAAGAAAAAGGCACTTGAAGATTTGTGCGCCTTGCAGGACTTGACGCCCTCCCAGGTAATTCGCCAATTGATTCGCGAATACCTCGACAAGCATCAGGTGGAATACGCGACAAAAGTAAAGATCCGCCAGCAGTCTTAAAACGCAGGGCACCGGATCGTGCGATACCTGATCGCCCAATCGAGGCCAAGCGAAATATCCCCGCATAACCACTGAAGACAGCACTTCAAGCTCTCTTTTCCTACCCACACATTCCTTTGCGGTGTGCTTGCCATCCTTTCTCGTATGCAACACGAGAAAGTTTTTTCACATTAAATGTTTCAAAAAATCGAAGGCGCGGGCTCATGCAGGCGTTCTTGCAGAGCCTCATCCTTTGCATATGCTATGATCCTTACGTTATAACGCGATTATAATGTTATTGTCATATGATGCAGTATAGAAAGACACGGCCAAGACGCTCCCCACCCATGCTTGAACTTCGGGTGAAGAAATGCCTCGCACGTCTGGCTGCCGCGAAT
>DATFAZ010000095.1:0-28103 GCA_035254105.1 Noviherbaspirillum sp.
ATTACCGAGCAATTGCCGGATCTCGTGGTGGTATGCGATACCGACATGAACTTAACCTATGCCAACAAGTCGTTCAACGATATCGTCGGCACACACGGCAACGCATGGAGCGAGGCAGTGCATCAGGAAGACCGGGCAGGCTTGCGCTCTGCGATCGACAAAATTGCCGGTACTGACAGCGCATCGGCTGAAGTTGTTTTCCGACTGCGGCATCGCGATGGCTCGTGGCGGCATATCACCGGGCATCTGCGCAATCTGCTCGCCAATCCACAGGTGGCTGGTTTGCTGCTGATTGCGCGGGACGTCACGGGACAAATCCAGCAACAGCAAAACATTGCCGCCGTCAAGAAAAGGCAATTGCATTACCTGAATCGGCTGTTTCGCATGGCACAAAAGCCGCATGCGAACCTTACATCGGCATTGATGGTCATTTTGAAAGCAACGGCCCGGGCGCTGGGCGCGCATCGCTGTGCTTATTGGGAGGTCGGTGGCGTGCCAGCTGCGACGCACTGTCTGATGGCGTACGACGACCGCAAGCAGAATTTCATTGAAGAAGCGCTGGATACCGCGTTCGCAACCGGATTTTTCCCGCTGCTGCAACAGGTATTGCGCAGCGAACACCAGATGGCGGTCGATAATGTCGATCGTGACCCGCGCGCCGCACTGGCCTGCGAATACTTCCATGCCGCTTCCATCAAGGCAATCATCATTGTGCCGGTGCAGCAGTCCAGCGGCATTGACGGCCTGCTGATTATTTCCGGCTACGAGCAGCCACGCCAGTGGCGCACGGATGAAACCGAGTTTGCAGACAATGTCGGCGGACTGATATCGCTGATTTTCCGCGAAGTCGAGCGCAGCAAGGCTGAAGCGCAATTGCGCCATCTCGGGCATCACGACAGCCTGACCGGGCTGCCCAACCGCCATTTCCTGTTCGATCTGGCGGCCGATATTTTTCCGAAGGTGACGGCAGAAGCAACCTCGGTAGCCACCTTCTTCATCGATCTCGACGGCTTCAAGAATGTCAACGACTCGCTTGGCCATGCGATCGGGGACGAGCTGCTGAAGGCGGCGGCATTGCGCCTGAAGAATGCCGTGCGCAAGAACGACATCCTGGTGCGGCTGGGCGGCGACCAGTTCATGCTGCTGGCGCGCGATCTGACCGACATGAAAATCGCCGAAGACATCGCGCAGCAGATCGTCGAAACTACGCGCGACCCGTTCCTGCTGCAGGGGCATGAACTGAACATCTCGGCCAGCGTCGGTATCGCGCTGTATCCGTTTGACGGCACCGATATCGACACGCTGATGAAAAAAGCGGATATCGCGCTGTATCAGGCCAAGTCATCCGGGCGCGACCAGTACCGGGTGTTCGGCGCAAGGACGGGCGAGGGAACGGCCAGCCGGAACGAGCTGGAAAAGGAATTGCGCCGCGCGATTGCGGAGCAGGAATTGCGCCATTATTACCAGCCGCAGATTGACCTGAAAACCGGCAAGGTGCGCTGCGTCGAAGCCCTGCTGCGCTGGCAACATCCGAGCCATGGCGTGCTTTTGCCATCGAACTTCCTTCCAGCCGCAGAAAAATCCGGCCTGATCCGGCTCGTCAGCGCATGGGTGCTCAATGACGTGTGCGATCAGCTGAAAGCATGGAGCAGCAGCGGCGCGGGTGAATTCAACATCGCCATCAACCTGTCCGCCAGCCAGCTGATGGACCGCGGCCTGCTGACGGTGCTGGAGAACGCGCTCGAGCGCACCGGCATCACCGGCAATAGGCTGGAATGGGAAATCAAGGAAAGCACGCTCATGCAGAGCAATGCACTGACTGCGACAATGCTGGACTGGGTGACCGACATGCAGATCGGCCTGAGCATTGATGATTTCGGTACCGGCAATTCGAGCATGTCTTATCTGCGGCGCTATCCCGTGCGCAAGGTTAAAATCGATGGCAGCTTTGTCAGCGGCCTGCCCGGCAAGGCCGACGATTGCGCCATTACGAACGCCATCATTTCGATGGCCAAGCCGCTTGGCCTGATCGTGGTAGCCGAAGGGGTCGAGACGCCGCAGCAGATGGAATATCTGCGCGATCACGGCTGCGACATCGCACAGGGATACTATTTCACACAACCGCTCACCGCAGAACAATTTGAAAAATGGCTGATTCGCCACTGAAGCAAGCACTAGGGCATATTCGCGTATTGGATTTAACCCGTGTACTGGCCGGGCCGTGGTGCGCACAGAATCTGGCGGACCTTGGCGCCGACGTCATCAAGATCGAGCGACCAGGCGCCGGCGACGACACCCGTTCCTGGGGCCCGCCCTACCTGCGCGATGCGGAAGGCCGCGATACCAGCGAAGCCGCGTATTACCTTGCCGCCAATCGCGGCAAGCGCTCGGTCACGCTGGATATCGCCACGCCGGAAGGCCAGCAGATCGTGCGCGAACTGGTGCGCTGCTCGGATGTCGTGCTGGAGAACTACAAAGTCGGCCAGCTGAAAAAATACGGGCTTGATTACGAATCCCTGAAACAGGAAAAACCGGACCTGGTCTACTGCTCGATTACCGGTTTCGGCCAGGATGGCCCGTATGCGCAGCGCGCCGGCTACGACTTCATCATCCAGGGCATGGGCGGCTTCATGTCAGTGACCGGCGAGCGCGACGACCTGCCGGGCGGCGGGCCGCAGAAGGCAGGCGTCGCCGTGGCCGACCTGATGACCGGCATGTACACGACGATCGCCGTAATGGCTGCCCTAACTCACCGCGACCGCACCGGCGAAGGCCAGTACATCGACATGGCGCTGCTCGACGTGCAAGTGGCGATGATGGCCAACATGAGCAGCAATTACCTTGCAAGCGGCAACCCGCCGAAACGCTGGGGCAATGCGCATCCGAACATCGTGCCGTACCAGACCTTCGCCACATCGGACGGACACATCATCGTTGCTGTCGGCAATGACGGCCAGTACAGGCGCTTCGTCGAAGCCGGCGGCAGGCCGGAACTGGCGACCGATGAACGCTTCGCCACCAATCCGATGCGGGTACGCTACCGCGACACGCTCGTTCCGCTGCTCGCGGAGATGGTAAAGACCAAAACCAAGCAGGAGTGGATTGCGGCACTGGAAGAGGCCGGCGTTCCCTGCGGACCGATCAACAAGCTCGATGAAGTGTTCGACAACCCGCAGGTGCAGGCACGCGGCTTGCAAGTCGAGTTGCCGCACCCCACCGGCGGCACGGTAAAACTGGTTCGTAGCCCGATGAAGCTGTCTGCGACACCACCGCGTCATGACATGCCACCGCCATTATTGGGCCAGCATACGACGGATATACTGCGCGAAGTGCTGGGGTACACGGACGAGCGCATTACCCTATTGAGAGAAAAAGGTGTGGTGTAAGCAAACAACCAGTACAGCGTTACGAGACCACGCTTCATCGCCCTGTAACGCCGAAAAAGAACAGACCAAGAAATAAGGAGGGACCATGCAGTCCTTCAACTGGAGCAACCCCTACCCCACTATCCGCATGCCGCTGTTTGCGCGCAATGTCGTGGCAACGTCGCAACCGCTGGCAGCCCAGGCCGGATTGCGCATGCTGATGCAAGGCGGAAATGCAGTCGATGCCGCCATTGCCGCTGCTGCCGCCCTTACCGTCGTTGAACCCGTCTCCTGCGGACTGGGCGGCGACGCCTTCGCGATTCTTTGGGACGGCGCACAACTGCATGGCCTGAATGCCTCCGGGCCAGCCCCTTCGGCATGGACCCCGGAATACTTCACAAAAAAACATGGCGGCAAGATTCCACAGCGCGGCTGGGATTCGGTAACAGTGCCGGGCATGGTCGCCGGCTGGGTCGAGCTGTCAGAACGTTTCGGCAAGCTGCCGTTTGCCGACTTGTTCGAACCGGCCATCGAACTGGCAGCGCGCGGGCACATGGTCGCGCCGATCGTGCAGCACAAATGGGCTGCGGCGATTCCGATACTGAAAGAGCAACCGGGCTTTGCCCAAGCGTTCATGCCGGACGGTCGCGCGCCGCAGGTCGGCGAGCGCTTCGTGTTTGCGGAAGCCGCGCACACTCTCACGCGTATTGCGGAAACCCACGGCGAGGCCTTTTACCGAGGTGAGCTGGCCGAGGCGATAGTGCAGCATGCGCGACACCATGGCGGTACCATGACACTGGACGATCTGGCCGCTTACCAGCCGGAATGGGTAGTGCCGCTCCAAAAGGATTACGCCGGCTATACCCTGCATGAAATCCCGCCGAACGGACAAGGCATTGCCGCGCTGATTGCCCTCGGCATCATCGACAAGCTCGACATTACGCGCTTCGCGGTAGATTCCGTGGACAGCCAGCATCTGCAGATCGAAGCAATGAAACTGGCTTTCGCCGATACCTACCGCTGGGTAGCCGACAGCCGGCACATGAGCGAAATTACCGCGCAGGACCTGCTGGACGATGGCTACCTGGCAGAGCGTGCAAGACTGATCGACCTTAACCGCGCCAGCGACTTCAGGCACGGCACGCCGCCAAAAGGCGGCACGGTCTACATCTCGGCTGCCGATGAAAACGGCATGATGGTCAGCTTCATCCAGTCCAATTACATGGGCTTCGGTTCCGGCGTGGTAGTTCCGGAAACGGGCATCAGCCTACAAAACCGTGGCTACGGTTTTTCCACCGATCCGAATCATCCGAACTGCGTTGCGCCGGGCAAGCGCCCTTTCCACACCATCATCCCCGGCTTCCTGACCAAAGAAGGCCAGCCGCAAATGAGCTTTGGCGTAATGGGCGGCAACATGCAGCCGCAGGGTCACCTGCAGACGCTGGTGCGCATGCTGTCATACGGTCAACAGCCGCAGGCTGCCTGCGACGCACCGCGCTGGCGGGTCAACCGCGGCATGTCGATCGATATGGAACACACGATGCCAGCGGACGTAATCGCAGGGCTCGCAGCACGCGGCCATCAGCTGGAAACCATTCACGACAGCTATATGGATTTTGGCTCGGGCCAGTTCATCTGGAAGACGGATGACGGCTACATCGCCGCCAGCGACGCCCGCCGTGATGGGCAGGCAGTCGGATTCTGACGCCAACTTGCACCGGCAAAACCGGTTTTCTATCCTCCCGCCTGCCTTGCCGCCAGCATCGCCAAGGGCACAGCCGTCAAGACCAGCGCCGATGACATGAGCATGAACCTGCCATATCCATGGCGCTTGAACCAGAGGATGATGCCGGTCGCGCAAAGCGTATACAAGACGGAAAAGAGAGACATTGCGCCGATGCCTGCAGAACCCGGCGTGCGTGTCGTCAGCAACACCGCAAACAGCACAGTCGTGGCAATTGCCGAGAAAGCGGCCATATAAAACAGCAATCCGCCAACGCTGGTGCGCTGCGTGGTGCGCGCCTGCGCGGCAAGAGCAGCGCGCTTGGCATGCACATCCCGCTGCAGCAGGAACAGGAACAGTGGCGCGATCTGGCGTCGCTGCAGCAAGCCCAGGGCAGCGGCAGCTACCAAGTCCTTGCGTCTGATTTTCATGCATTACTCCTTCTTTACTTCACTCAGTGATCTCAACTATTTGGCAGCAGATGCAGGGGCTCTTCAAACACGCCGGATATCGACCTAGCGGCTTACGGAAAACGCGTCACTCCGCGTCACTCCGCGTCACTCGTTTAGCGGGCCGTTGCCTTTGGTAAAGGCCGGCTTACCGCGAGGAATCGAATGCAGGGATGAAGTGTGGGTGCTCGGCTCTATGTCCATCCGGATCAACGCGCACATCGCACAATCGCACGGCATCTGAACAGGGTGCATGAACGCGGAATTGACGGTTGCCTGGAACGCTCCTCATTTGCATTACCAAGTCATCTACAAAGCATATTTAATAGGACGATTTTTTTTATGAATAGAGATAAATCAAGGCTCGCCGGCGAACTGCACACGCTTTACGCAGTGTCAAATAGAGGGTGTCGATATATTGCATCTGGGCACGGCTCGTACCGACAGCTTGCTTTCAACGTCATATGGCCAGATGACCAATCCCCCACCCCGCTACGGTAAAATGCCCCGTTAAACCATTCAATCCGAAGCATTTCCAGACTTCCTCCATGAGCAACGATCCAAAGAACAAAGCCTCTGCCGACAATGCGCCGGCCTCCAACTTCCTGCGCGGCCTGATCGAAGCCGATCTCGCTGCCGGCAAGCACGCCAAGCGCACCGACCCCAACGGCAATCCGCTGCCCACCGTCATTACCCGCTTTCCGCCGGAGCCGAACGGCTACCTGCACATCGGCCATGCCAAGTCGATCTGCCTGAACTTCGGCCTCGCGCGCGACTTCGGCGGCCGCTGCACCATGCGCTTCGACGACACCAACCCGACCAAGGAAGAACAGGAATACGTCGATACCATCATCGACGCAGTCAAATGGCTCGGTTTCGACTGGAAAGACGCGCAAGGCGACCACCTCTACTTCGCCAGCGACTACTTCGACCAGATGTACATGATGGCCGAGTACCTGATTTCCGCCGGCCACGCCTACGTCGACAGCCAGAGCGCGGAAGACATGGCAAAAAACCGCGGCAACTTCGGCGAACCCGGCAAGAACTCGCCCTTCCGCGACCGCCCCGCCGCAGAATCGCTCGACCTGTTCCGGCGCATGAAGCTGGGCGAATTCAAGGACGGCGAACACATCGTGCGCGCCAAGATCGACATGGCCTCGCCCAACATGAACATGCGCGACCCCGCGATCTACCGCATCCGCCACGCGCACCACCACCGCACCGGCGACAAATGGTGCGTCTACCCGATGTACGACTACGCGCACCCGATCGAAGACGCGATTGAATACGTCACGCACTCCTTCTGCACGCTGGAATTCCAGGACCACCGCCCGTTTTACGACTGGGTGCTGGAGCGCCTCGCCGAAGGCGGCTTCTTCAAGAAACCGCTGCCGGAACAAACCGAATTCGCGCGCCTGAACCTCACCTACGCCATTACCAGCAAGCGCAAGCTGCTGCAACTGGTAGAAGAAAACATCGTCGAAGGCTGGGACGACCCGCGCATGCCCACCATCGTCGGCATCCGCCGCCGTGGCTACACGCCGGAATCGATTCAATTGTTCTGCGAGCGCATCGGCGTCGCCAAGTCCGACAGCTGGATCGACATGGGCACGCTCGAAGGCGCACTGCGCGACGACCTCGACGCCAAGGCCCCGCGCGCCGTCGCCGTGCTGAAACCGCTCAAGCTCATCATCGACAACTTCCCGGAAAACCTCGCCGACGAATGCACCGCCCCGGTCCACCCGCACCACCCGGAACGCGGCCACCGCACTTTCCCGATCACCAAGGAACTCTGGATCGAGGAAGAAGACTTCATGGAAGTGCCGACCAAAGGCTACTTCCGCTTCTTCCCCGGCAACAAGGTGCGTCTGAAGTACGGCTATGTGGTCGAATGCACCGGCTGCGACAAGGACGCCAACGGCAAGGTGATTGCCGTGCACTGCAACTACTTCCCGGACTCCAAGAGCGGCACTGAAGGCGCGAACAACTACAAGGTCAAAGGCACCATCCCCTGGGTCAGCGCCGCGCATGCGCTGGAAGCCGAAGTGCGTTTGTACGACCGCCTGTTCACCGACCCGAACCCGGATGCGGGCGGCAAGGACTTCAAGCTAGCGCTGAACCCGAATGCAAAGGAAGTGATTACCGCCTACCTGGAACAGGGCATGCGGCATGCGCTGCCGGATGAGAAGTTCCAGTTTGAGCGGCATGGGTATTTTGTGGCGGACCGCGTGGATCACTCGGCGACTAGGCCGGTGTTTAATCGGGTGGTTACGTTGAAGGATGGTTGGGGTAAGTAAAGCAATTGATTTGTAATCATCAGGTGGCGGGTTCGAGTCCTGCAGCCGGCACCAATAAAATCAGGGGCTTACAGAAATGTAAGCCCCTTTTTCTTTGCAACTGTCAACGAAGTGTCAACAGGCTGTATTGCATTCTTTCATTCGTACTTGTGATAGCCTTTCAAAAAGGCAACTCGCCAAGGATGAAGGATGATTGAACAAAAACTCCAGGCGGCCATGCTGAGCGAATATACGCGTAGGGTTGGTCTCTACCAAGATCTCGCAGCGACAGTCGCTTCACTGCTTGGGCAGATACTCAATGGAATACAGCTGCATTCGGTCAATTACAGATGCAAGAGCCCTGATAGTCTTTCCGGCAAGTTAGCAAGAGCCGAGAAGGATTATGCACAGCTTTCTGACGTTACAGATCTAGCAGCCGTTCGGGTTACCACATATTTTGCTGAGGACGTCGACCGCGTAGCAGCCATAGTGGAGCGCGAGTTTCTCATCGATCATGTGAATTCGGTTGACAAGCGAAAATTACTAGACGCTGATCGATTCGGATACCAGTCTTTACATTACATCGCATCTGTAGCTCAGCAGCGTTCCAACTTAGTAGAATACGCGCGCTTTAAGGAAATGCGATTTGAAATTCAAGTTCGCTCCATACTCCAGCACGCATGGGCTGAAATCGAGCATGACCTTGGATATAAATCTTCTGCAGGAATTCCGAAAGACGTGCGTCGGCGTTTCTCACGGCTAGCCGGCTTACTGGAGCTTGCAGATGATGAATTTTCTGCTATTAGGCGAGCCCTCGACACATACGCATCATCAATCCCAAAAGAGATTCGCGAGCATCCGCAAAATGTTGGCATTGATAAAATTTCGCTACGAGCCTTACTTAAGTCGGAAAACTCGGCTGTGCTTAGTCTCTCCAAGGCAGTTGCACGCATAGCTCACACCCACTTAACCCCGACAAGTGACGAATTGCTTGAGGCGTCAGTAGGCCATCTAAGCTTTCTTCAAATTTCGACGATTGCAGAGATAGAGAAGGTTGCGGCATCGTACATCGACAAAGTAGAAATATTCGCTAACGCGTTTTTTCTCGAGAGACGTCCTTCAACGTTGCACGAGGGAGTCGGAATTCTTTATCTGGCATATATGATGCTGGGCGAGCGAGGCGACCGTACGCAAATTAAAGACTTCTTGGCGCGTTTTAGGTTGCCCTCTGAAATCAGCGAAAACATGGCAAGCCGGATCCTTAAGGCATCTAACGCAATTAACTCAAGTCGGTAACTAAACGCTCGAAGTATATGGGGTCAGACTCGACATATATAGCGAAAGCGCCCTCCCCGCGCACCACGTCGAACGACATCAGGTATACGCCAGCAAGCGCCCGCAGGAAATGACCGCGACCCAGATCGCCAGCGATGCTGCCGCCTGATTGGATATTTGGGGTCAAACTCGATAAAGGTTTAAATCGAGTCTGACCCCATAAATAATGCTGACGCCTTTAATCGATATCTAACCGCCCTTTCGTCAAGCCGAAAAAGATCATGAAAAAACAATGGTTCAAGGTTTTCAGAAATAGCTTGCTGTTGGTAGCAATGCTGCCGGTTGTAGCGTGCTCTCAACAGAACAGCACTGCCCCGACAGAGAAACATCCGCGGTGGGTGTATTTCCCGAATTTCGTAGTGGATTTCCCCAAGGGATTTTCTCTCGATCTGGCTACGTCGACTCCGTGGCCGGGAAATGGTGCCCTGAACTTTACAACCACGTGGCCGGAATTTGGCAGCATCCCTCCTGAGGAAAGCCTGGCCATCATGCGCGAGCCGGATATGCGCAAAAATCGCCGGATGTTTGTCTTCATAGATACGTATTTTGATGTGAAGCCAGAATTGCGCTATGCGTTTTACGCCGATGTGGTAAAGCAATACGAGTCGTTCCCTGATGTTGAAAAATTGGACATCGTTCCAGGTTTATCTGGTTTAGGGCGTTCCGAAGAATGGTTGAACGAACGTATTGCGGAGGAAAATAAATACCTCCCGAACGAGTACCTGAGTCTCGGTGAATTTCCCGGCGAGGCAGATTTGTTCTACAGTCGCGCTCCCGAAGGGCATGTGGAACGCATCATTCTGTGCACGGCCCGCATATCTGGGCCGCCGTCCGATTATTACAGCAAGTGGTGGCTTCCCCGCTGTACGCATCGATTTATTCTGAGCGATCTGGCGGTAAGGATCAAAGTCTTATATAACCGTCGCTTTGTAAAAGACTGGAAAAAAATAGAGGACAGCATTGCAGCGCTGATCCGCGACAACGTAGTGCATGGCGCCACTCCATCTGGCGCTGCTGCGCCCAAGCCGGAAAAAACAAATTAGCACGTCGACGATCAGACCAATTTGAAGAACCAATAATTAGGGAGAAGAAAAATGGCGAGAGTGCTCACTGCAGAAGATATTGACATATTGGGTGGATATGCGGCCAAGGGAGATCGTCGGCACTACTGGTCCTATCTGGCAAATAAAGGCGACCCGTACGCTACATTGGCCCTCGGCGTTGTGCTTAACAATACGCCACCAGGACAAGTAGCAAATAATTTCTTTTGGGGCGGCTATAAGCCGGACAGCCAAGGGCTCGTCAATGAAAAAGAGTTGAATGGGTTTGGCGTTAAATTAATGCAAGCGGACTTGGATCAACGAAGAGAATTAGTTAATTGTTGAGAAGCGCTTATGCATATATGCATATATGTATGCATATATGGGGTCAGACTCGACTAACCGACATCCGCCGGTTTCGGCCGCCCCTTCGGCAAACGTGCCGCCCGCCGCTGAGCCAGGCGTTCTATCTTTTCCTGAAAGCGCCCGCAACCCAATGCCCAACCTTTATTGGTGCAATCGCGAATCTCGTCAAGCAATCCGGCATCGAGGGGCACCCTGACCAATTCACGGTAAGCTGCGCGGCGCGCACTCTCGTCGCTGGCCAGACTCGATTAATCTTTAAATCGAGTCTGCCCCATATAGTCTGCGCTTCGAACCGGTGCGGGAATACAGTGGACGGGCCTTGCAATCACTCATCTGCTGAATTGCACAATCTCGATTTGCGGGCATAATTGTCCCGCTCAGGGATTCCCCTAACACCAGCTTCTGGCTGCCGCCATGTCCATTCTTAAGAAAAACGACAACGTGCTTCCCGTCTGGCTCAGCGGCCTTGCCGCGCTCGGATTGTTTGCCGGCATGGCTTGGTACCTGGCGCCTCTGGAACCGGGCGTGGTCGCGCTGCAATTCGCCTTCGCACCGAAGGCCTTCGGCGAGATCATTCATTTCTGGTCGGAAGATCAACTGCTTCGCTTCAGGATGCATTTCGTTGCCGACTTCGCGTTCCTGCTTGCATACGGCCTGTTCGGCTACCTGCTGGCGACGCGGACGCAGGTCTTCCATTCGCTGCCGCCACCGCTTAGCCGGCTGGCGGCATGGATGCTGCCGGCAGCGGCGCTGTTCGATGCGACGGAGAATGTGCTGCATCTGTGGCTGACCGAGATGCCGCGTTTCGGGGTGCAGTTGCCGTATCTGGCGGCGGCCACGTGCGCTTCGATCAAGTGGCTGCTGCTGCTCGTATTCACAGTCACACTGATTACCGCAATCGCCCGCTCGAAAGATTGACGCACCCGGCTATTCATTGCCGCGTATATATGCGGTCAGGCTCGATTAGTTTTCAGCTGGTCAAAGGCGGGGGACTTGAGTGATCGTTTCCTTGTGCGATGGCAGGCAATTCCAAATAGCCCAATGCCCAGCAATGCGCCTACCGCAGGCTCGGGCACTTGTATCCACTCACCGACTGCCCCGTCGCATCCTGTATAAAAAGCACATTCGCCGTAGTAAGGTGCGTCACTGCCAAACCGCGTGATGGCGTTATGCATCAGCCGCATGTCACTGTTTTGGTCATTTACGTATAGCGACAGGTCCATTTTTCGACCCGTAATCGAGAAGTCTGCCCTTAACCAACCATCGATTGGCCAGTACAGACCCGTACCTCTATGCACGTTGACGTCAATAGCGGGCATAGGATTTTCCGGTGGTTGATTAATGGTGAAAGAGAAGCGAATGACTGGGCTGGCAGGATCGGCATAGCTGTAGCCGGATGGGATTGTGGAGTCCCAGACAATTGGCGGCACCTGATAGGAAACATTGCGTGCTCTCCACGCAGCATCGGTGATTTCGATTCGCCCTGCTGCCATCCAGATCGTTGAGGAGGTGGATAAGGTCTTCCACTCGTAGATAACGCTTGCCGACGCGAGAGTGGAAATGAACAGCCCCAAACCGAGTGCGATTGCGAGTGCGATTGCCTTTGCAATTTTCATGTTCCCCTCCCTGTTTGATAGCTAGAGGAACATGAAAGCAGACGGCATACCAACGGATGGAACGCCTATAGAAACAAGGACTTCCGAATCATCACAGCAAAAAATCTCTACTGAGCGTAAAGATTTTCGACACCTGAAGTCTTTCGCCACTTCCATGCGCCAGCATCAATTTGAGCGATTACACGCAGGTTGGGCTGAAAAGCTCAACATCGGTTTCTGTCATGAGGCAGAGAGAAGTTGGGATTCCTTCGTCAGCCCAACCTACGTTTGCTGATACCGACGTTACCTCGATATGCACAGTCTCAACTTGATCCAACCATGCTCCATGACTTCCGATGTGATGCGTCTTTGTCTGAATTAAACTGTGCTATCTGCTCGCGATAGCGCACAAGGGGAAAGCGTTACCAATGATAGAGAAACTCGAACTAAATCATCTCAAGACTTTGAATGCGTTATACAGGTTCGGGAACCTGTCCATGGCAGCGGAAAATGTCGGTGTATCTCAACAGGCAATCAGCCTCCAGCTGAAAACAATACGAGCAATTCTCGGTGATCAGCTATTCGTTCGCACCGGCCACGGCGTGGTGGCTACGCCCTACGCGAAGCTGATTGAACCCCATGTTCAGAAGGTGCTGGCCTGCCTCAACGCCATTCCACTTCCCGCCTCCGTCACGCCGGAGAATATTGAGCGGACGTTGGTCATATCTGCAACCGATTACACCCAGCGTGTTGTTGTCGGCGCATTGCTCGCTGATCTGCGCGCATTTGCGCCGAAGGTGAAAATACTGGTGGCCAATATCGAAGTCAGCAGCCTGACGAAGAAAATGCACCAGGGAGAAATCGACCTGACGTTTACGGTAGACGGATATGTCCCGCCGGGACTGATTTCCGAACCGCTGTTTATCGAGCAGTACGTTTGTGTTACCGGGAACGATGCGATTGCCTGCGATGGCTATCTGCCGCTTGAGCAGCTGGTTGAGCACGATTTCATCATCACCAATCCCGGTGTGCCGAGTGTCAGCGGTTCTGCAGACGCCTGGTTCGCAAGGCAAGGGCTGCGGCGCAATGTCGCGCTCTCTGCTCCGTCATTCTTCATGGCACAGGAGTATCTGCGCAAGACCAACATGGTCGCTTTCCTCCCTTCCCGCCTGATGCCTTGTGCAGGACTCTTTGAAATTCCGCTGCCGAAGTATCCTCCGGGGTATCAGGTCGTGGCGGCATATCATCCGAGTGCGAAGGACAATCCATTCATGATCTGGCTGCTTGATAGAGTCAGGAGTCTGCTGGCGTAGCCGCGATAGGCCGGCTTGTTACCGTTACAAGCTGCGATTGATTGAGCGCGGTAATTCAAGTCTTTATGCTGGCGGCACATTCTTCAACCCAGCATGAGGTCAGCCATGAGCATCCAACATATCAATCCAGCCGAGCTTTATGACGGCGCGCCGCACGGCCTGTCCCACGCGACGGTCGATAGTGATACAGGTCTTGTTTTCATATCCGGTCAGGTGGACTGGGATCCGACTCTGAAAATCAGGCACACGAGTATGGAGGAGCAGGCCGAGAGCGCGGTAAAGAACCTGATCACAGTACTGGAAGCTGCAGGCTCGTCGACCGAAAACGTTCTCCAGCTGCGCCTGTATGTGCGGGGCGAAGTGAGCGACCATCTTGAAAAGGTAGCGCCCGTCGTTTCCAGATATTTCGGCGCATCGCGGCCGGCCCTGACCGGCATTGGTGTCGCATCGTTGGCGAGCCCGGATACCTTGATCGAGATCGAAGCGGTGGCAAAGGTTCGACAGCTGAGGGGCCAGCACGATTAATGTATGTGCGTAATTTCTTTCGCCACCCTTATATTTACCGAAACCGATTTTTCTTCGAAGCGGTGTGCAAAGCGCATCTTACGCCTGCTACCAAACCACGCCGCTGATGAGAAGACGAATATGCAAAAACCCGCTTTGCCGACCGGATAACCGGCCGGCAAAGCGGACATCAATCGTCTTAAAAGCGGCGCTTAACGACCGGACGAAGTCGTTGCGTCATCCACAGCGCGGGCGGCTCTGTGCGTACTTCTCTCCATTCCTGCAATGTTGGTCCGCACCTCGCGCCGGAATTCGGCGGAATTGATATCGGGCCAATGGTCGTCATCAAATCCCTTCTTCATGTCGATCTGGTTTCGTGCGAGGTTGAGCACGATGTCTTTCTTTTTGTCGGTCGGGAAGGTGAATGCGGTGAGCGGCATCGGCACGAGTTTGTCGTCCGGGCTCCATGCCTTGTCGAAGTCCAGGACAGCGTACGGTACGCGACCGCTATTCATGCTGACGACGACGTCGTCAATTTCGCCGGCGTTCTTTCCGTTACGGTCATTGACATTCTTGCCGATCAACTCGGTGGCACGGGCCATCCGCGCGCTGCGTGGTAATGCTTTTGCCGTATCTGTCTTGAAATAGCGGTCTACTTCACCGCGATAACGAGTGTCATTCCAGTCGGGCCATTTGTCCTTGTCGAATCCCGGTGCATTCTTGAGCCTGTCCTTGTCGATGTTCAGCACCAGTTTGTCGCTGTCCGCCTGCGCCTTGAATGAGCTGATCGGATAAGCGAAGAGCTTATCGCCGAGACCGAGGAAGCCTCCAGACGCCAGTACGGCGTAGTGCACGCGCTGGTTGCCGAGGTCGACAATCAGGTCTTTGATTTCACCCAGGTTTTCGCCCTGAGCGTTCTCTACGTTCTTGCCGATGATTTTGCTTGCACGCACATCATGGCCACTTTGCTTTACCTCTGCGGAGGCTTTGCTTGCCATCGGAGGTGCTTTCGCATCGGTCGTGGCCGATCTGTCTTGTTGTGCAAAGGATGGCATGGAAGCTGCCAGCCCAAAGGCCGAGGCTAGAGCAATGCAGGTGAGTTTTCGTTTGAGTCCGGATTTCATCATTTTTCTCCTTTATCTGCATGGATAAACGAAACAGAAGCAGGAGCTGGCGAACTCGGAAGATCAGTATGGGAGTAGTGAGAAAGTTTGATGGGCCGAGTTCTGGTTGAACTTACCTGCTTCCAGCCGTAGAGATCATCCACTCTGACAGAGTTGTTCTCACACGTCCTGTATTCTTAGGCCCGAAAAAACGAGCAGGGTTCGCTTCCAATATTGCAACAAGCTGTAACGAGGTTTAAACGATGATGTGCGGTAATGTGGTGCTTATGGATAACGTGTTGATCGGTACGCAAAGCGCCCCCACGTTTGCTTGAAACGCTCGCTTACTTTATCAACTCACTGTTCCGCAGTTGTGCAACGACGGCCTCTGCTAACTGGGTGGATAGCACGTCATCCTCGCTGAATCTTGTTGCGTGGATTTGTATATTCCTCGACCAATAATCGTAGACGGTCGGCGGTTCAGAGAGCGTTGCCGTGATCGTGATATTCCGCGTACCGTCGACATCGATATGCACACGGTTCATTTCGAGCTGAAGTACGTACTTCGTCATGCTCTTTTTCATACTGATGTACGGCCAGATCAACGCCCTCACCTTTTGAGGCGTACTCGCCAATAGCTCCCTCACCACCTGCAGCCTCGTGTGCTGAAGATCGAGCAGCTCACCGTCGGAAACGCCAGCCATTTCGATGCCATAACCTGGTGTCTGCTTTACAAACACGCTTTCCGGCATGCGCTTGCTCCAGACAATGTCAACGGAACCGTGTTCGAGCGGAATGGCCTTGTCCTCGGATCGCCCCGTTACCTCATAGGAAGCGCAGCCGCCGAGCACGGCAACAATCAGGCTAAGGCAAACAAGCAGGCGGAAGTAAAGTCTTTGCATTGGTGGCATACGCAGGCGAAGTGAATATCGCCAAATGCTATGCCGGGATACGAAAGTCGATGTTATGTGAAGTCAACTAAGGGAGAGAACGGATATATAGAGTCAGAATTGGGCAAGTGCTGAATCGAGTCTGAGCCTATATACAACGTCCTTTAGCGCAACAAGCACCTGCCCGGCGAGCGACCAGCGCAGCAGATGGTTTCCCAATACAAGACAAACGCGCAAGACCTGATCCCGTTCTTGTAGCAGGAAAAATGCATCAACTTTTCTTGTCCAGCGCTTCTTCCAGTGTGCCGCACATCGTTTTGAGCACCTTGATGCGCGCATGGTACTTGTCGTTGGCCTCGATCAGTGTCCACGGAGCGACTTCGGTTGACGTGCGCTCGACCATGTCGTTGACCGCGACTTCATACAGCGGCCATTTGTCGCGGTTGCGCCAGTCTTCTTCAGTGATCTTGAAGCGCTTGAAACCTGTCTGCTCGCGCTCCTTGAAGCGCCGGAGCTGCTCATCGTCGGAAACCTGCAGCCAGAACTTGGCGATGATCGCCCCCTGATTAACCAGTTCCGACTCGAAGCGGTTGATCTCGGCATAGGCGCGCCTCCAGTCGGATTCCGGGCAAAAGCCTTCAACCCGCTCGACCAGCACGCGGCCGTACCACGAACGGTCGAAGATGGTGACGCGGCCCAGCCGCGGGATATGGCGCCAGAAGCGCCACAGGTAGGGCTGGGCGCGCTCCTCGTCGGTTGGTGCGGCAATCGGCACCACGCGGTAATGCCGTGCATCGAGCGCGCCGGTGATGCGGCGGATGGTACCGCCCTTGCCAGCCGCATCCATGCCTTCGAACACGGCGATGACGGAACGCTGCGCCGCGCGCGGGTCGCGCATCAGCAGGTTGAGTTTGCTCTGGTATTTTTCGAGCTGCTTTTCGTATTCCTTCTTGCCGAGTGCAACAGACAGGTCGAGCGCGGACAGAACGGTGCGCTGGTCGATGGTTGCCGCCACTTTCTTCTTCGCCCGCGGCTTCTTTTCCGGCGGGCGGTTTATCTCGTCGATGGCCGCGCGCAGACGCTCGAGCAGCACATTGCCGGCATAGAGGCTGCGGTAGCGCGGGCAGGTGGCTTCGACCACTGTCCAGGGCGCGTTGCCGGTATCGGTCTTGCTCAGCGTATGCGTCGAATACTTGCGGAAGCGGTCGAACATCTCGAAGCGTTCCCAGTCGAGCTTAGTCACGCGCCAGCGGGTCTTGGGGTCCTTCTGCAGCGACTTGAGGCGTTTCTCCTGCGCTTCCTTCGACAGGTGGAACCACATCTTGATGAGGATGACGCCTTCGGCGGCGAGCATTTTCTCGAAATCGATGATGTCGGCGATGCTCTGGTCGAGCTGGGCATTGGAGGTTTTTTTCGTCACGCGCCCGATGATCGGTTCGGTATACCAGGAGCCGAACATGATGCCGATTTTCCCCTTGGGCGGTAGCGCGCGCCAGAAGCGCCACATCGCAGGGCGCTCGCGCTCTTCATCGCTGGGCGCGCCGAACGCGACGGTCTCGATATGCCGCGGATCCATCCATTCATTGAGCAGGTTGACCGTCTCGCCCTTGCCTGCCCCATCCACCCCGGAGATCAGGATGACAACCGCATGCTCCGGTTTTTCGAGCAGGGCGTATTGCGCTTCCAGCAGTGCCTCGCGCAATAACGGCATTTGTTCTTCGTAGGTTTTCTTGTCGGCTGTATGGCCGACCTCTGCGGATTCGAACATGCTGCGCCTCCCAGCGAGCCGTGTAACGGCGAAGCTTTCATTATAGGTTGCTTACAGGCACATATATATGAGGGTCAAACTCGCCACTCCACCCTTGTTTATTGAGATGCACACCTTTCAGCGTATGTCTTTCGCCCCGTTCAAGACCGCAACTCTGCGTATCTTGATTTGAATCAATCATTTTTAAGCTACCACTTCATAAACTGGCTTGCCTATCGGCAACGCCCCATAATGGTGCGCACCTCAAAATAGAGCCGCCGAGCGGGATGCGAAGCGCAACCTGCTCATGTGTTTGAACACGCATCGAACTGCGTCCCCGCCTCTTTCCCGCACGCGGGCGACCCGGTGTGCGAACAGGAGATACAGCAGTGAAGCCAACCGACACGCGTCAGCCAGACCACTTCCACCAAGTCGTCAATTGCCAGTGGTCCTGCCCCGCCCACACCCCCGTTCCCGAATACATCCGCATGGTGGCCGAAGGCCGCTACAGCGATGCCTACATGCTGAACTGGGAGGCAAACGTATTTCCCGGCGTACTCGGCCGCGTCTGCGACCGTCCCTGCGAAACGGCCTGCCGCCGCTCGCGGGTGGAAGGCGCCGACAATAACGCGCCTGTCGCCGTTTGCCGACTCAAGCGTGCGGCGGCGGACTACAAGAGCGATGTGCGCGAACGCATGCCGAAGGTAGCGCCAAAGTCCGGCAAGCGCATCGCCTGCGTCGGCGCCGGCCCGGCATCGCTCACCGTGGCACGTGACCTCGCGCCGCTGGGCTACCAGGTGACGGTATTCGACGGCGAGAAGAAAGCCGGCGGCTTCATGCGCAGCCAGATTCCGAAATTCCGCCTGCCTGACGAAGTACTCGACGAGGAAACTGGCTACGTGCTGGACCTTGGCGTGGAGTTCCGCGCGGGCGAGCGCATCGACAGCCTGAAAGCGCTGCTCGCCCAGGGCTACGATGCCGTCTTTGTTGGCAGCGGCGCGCCGCGCGGGCGCGATCTCGACCTGCCGGGCCGCAAGGAAGCGGCAAAGCATATCCACCTCGGTATTGAATGGCTGGCGTCCGTTTCTTTCGGCCACATCGACGCTGTCGGCTCGCGCGTGATCGTGCTGGGTGGCGGCAATACGGCGATGGATTGCTGCCGTTCGGCCCTGCGCCTGGGTGGCGAGGACGTGAAGGTGATCGTGCGCTCCGGCTTCGAGGAAATGAAAGCCAGCCCGTGGGAGAAGGAAGATGCCATACATGAAGGCATTACCATCCTCAACTACATGGTGCCGAAGTCCTACCGTCACGAAGACGGCAAGCTCACCGGCATGACGTTCGAGAAGGTGAAGGCCATCTATGACGACAAGGGCAAGCGCAGCCTGGTGCCTACCGGCGAGCCGGACGAACTGGTGGAATGCGACGACGTGCTGATCGCCGTCGGCCAGGACAATGCTTTTCCGTGGATAGAACGCGACATCGGATTGGCGTTCGATGACTGGGGCATGCCCGTGGTGAACGCCAAGACCATGCAATCGACAATCCCCAACGTATTTTTCGGCGGCGACGCGGCCTTCGGCCCCAAGAACATCATCACCGCGGTGGCGCATGGCCACGAGGCGGCTGTCTCCATCGACCGCTTCTGCAACCAGGAAGACATCGCGTTGCGCCCGCTGCCGATGACGCGCATGGCGAGCCAGAAAATGGGGATCCACGAGTGGAGCTTCGACAACGTGGTGTCGCTCGACCATCGGCACAAGGTGCCGATGGCCGCACTCAATGTGGCGCGAAAGAGCATCAAGATCGAAGTGGAACGCGGCTTTGACCCGCAGCTTGCGGCGAAGGAAGCGCATCGCTGTCTCAACTGCGACGTGCAATCCGTGTTCACAGCAGAAAAATGCATCGAATGCGACGCCTGCCTCGACATCTGTCCGATGGATTGCCTGACGCTCACCGAAAACAGCGAGGAAACAGACCTGCGCACGCACCTGAAGGCGCCTTCGCTGCATCCGACGCAACCGCTGTACGTGTCGGCAACGCTCAAGACCGGCCGCGTGATGGTGAAGGATGAAGACCTGTGCCTGCACTGCAGCCTGTGCGCCGAACGTTGCCCGACCGGAGCATGGGACATGCAGAAATTCATGCTGCAGTCAGCCCACGCCGGGCCGGATTGCCGCGACCAGCGCATCGCGCAATTACAAGAAACAGCATAATCAGGGAGACGCGCGATGATCCAGAAAATTCAGGCGACCAACGATTTCGTGGTCAAGTTTGCCAACGTCAATGGCTCCGGCTCGGCCTCGGCGAATGAGCTGTTTGCGCGCTCCATGCTGCGCATGGGCGTGCCGGTCAGTCCCCGCAATATCTTCCCTTCCAACATCCAGGGTATGCCGACCTGGTACGAGGTGCGCGTGTCGGAATCCGGCTATCTCGGACGCCGCGGCGGCTGCGACATGATGGTTGCGATGAACCCGCAGACCTGGGACGCCGACGTCAAGGAAATCGATCCGGGCGGCTACCTGTTCTACGACAGCACGCGCGCGATTCCGGCCAGCCGCATGCGCGACGACATCACGGTGATCGCGATGCCGCTCACGCAGGTCTGCAACGAAGCCTATACCGATGCGCGCCAGCGGCAGCTGTTCAAGAACATCATCTACATCGGCGCACTTGCGGCACTGCTCGACATTGATCCGAAGGTCATCGAGCAATTGTTTGCGGAGCAGTACAAGGGCAAGGAAAAGCTGCTCGACTCCAACGTGCAGGCGCTGCACATGGGCCGCAACTACGCGCTGGAACACCTGGACTGCACCGGCATGGGGCTGAAGGTGCGGCGCGCCGACAAGGTTGGCAACCGCATCTTCATCGATGGCAACCAGGCCGCGGCACTCGGCTGCGTATGGGGCGGCGCGAACGTCTGCGCGTGGTATCCGATCACGCCCTCGTCGTCGATTCCGGAAACGTTCGACAAGTATTGCCACAAACTGCGCGTTGATCCGGAAACCGGCAAGAACAACTTTGCCATTGTGCAGGCAGAAGACGAGCTCGCCTCGATCGGCATGGTGATCGGCGCCAACTGGAACGGCGCGCGCGCTTTTACCGCCACTTCCGGCCCGGGCATTTCGCTGATGACCGAGTTCCTCGGACTGGCCTATTTTGCCGAAATCCCTGCGACACTGATCAATGTGCAGCGCGGCGGGCCTTCCACCGGCCTGCCCTCGCGCACCCAGCAGTCCGACCTGTTTTCCTGCGGCTACGCATCCAACGGCGATACCAAGCACGTGATGCTGTTTCCGCAGGACCCGAAGGAATGCTTCGACTTCTCGGCCGCTGCGCTCGACCTCGCCGACCGGCTGCAGACGCCGGTGTTCGTCATGTCGGACCTCGATATCGGGATGAATTCTCGCCTGTGCGATCCGTTCGAATGGGACGACAGCAAGCGCATGGACCGCGGCAAGGTGATGACCCATGACGAACTGGAGGCCGGCAAGGACTTCGGCCGTTACCTCGATGTGGATGGTGACGGCATCCCGTATCGCACCTATCCCGGCACGCATCCGACCCGCGGCGCATTCTTCACGCGCGGCACGACCAAGGATCGCTACGCGCGCTACAGCGAGGAAGGTCCGGTCTATGTCGATAACATGGAACGCCTGGTGAAGAAGTTCGAAACGGCGAAGGAGCTGGTTCCCAAGCCGCTCGTGAAGAACGCGTCGAAGTTCACCAAGTTCGGCGTCATCCATTTCGGCTCCACCAGCCCCGCGATGAACGAGGCGCTCGATGCGCTGGAACACCAGGGCATGCACCTCGATGCGCTGCGCGTGCGTGGCTTCCCATTCCATTCCAGCGTGGTGGACTTCATCGAGGCGCATGACCACGTGTTCGTGGTCGAGCAGAACCGCGACGGCCAGTTGCGCAACATGCTCACCATCGAATGCGGTCTCGACCCGGCGCAGCTCGGTTCCATCGTGCATTACGACGGCACGCCGATCACCGCGCGTTTCATCACCAAGGCCATCGCTTCGCGCCTGGCGCTGTACAGCCCGATCAAGGAGGTGGCGCAATGACCTACATCGCCAAACCGAAACTGCATCATCCGAGCCTGCAGACCAACAAGGCCGGCTACACCCGCCGCGACTACGAAGGCCCGGTATCGACGCTGTGCGCCGGTTGCGGCCACGACTCGATCTCGGCAGCCATCATCCAGGCCTGCTTCAACATGGACATCGAGCCGCACAAGGTCGCCAAGCTGTCCGGCATCGGTTGCTCATCCAAGGCGCCAACCTACTTCCTCGGTGGTTCGCATGGCTTCAACACCGTGCACGGCCGCATGCCGTCGGTGCTGACCGGCGCCGCGCTCGCCAACCGCGACCTGCTCTACCTCGGCGTCTCCGGCGACGGCGACTCGGCGTCGATCGGCCTTGGCCAGTTCGCGCATGTGATGCGGCGCGGCGTGAACATGACTTACATCACGATGAACAACGGCGTGTACGGCCTGACCAAGGGCCAGTTTTCCGCCACCGCCGATCAGGGCTCCAAGTCCAAGAAAGGCGTCATCAACACGGATGCGCCGGTCGACCTCGTCGCCCTAGCGCTGCAACTTGGCGCTACTTTCGTCGCCCGCAGCTTTTCCGGCGACAAGACGCAGCTCGTTCCCTTGATCGAAGCGGCATTTGCACACAAGGGGGCGGCCTTCATCGACGTCCTCTCTCCTTGCGTGACGTTCAACAACCATGCCGGCTCGACCAAGAGCTACGACTATGTGCGCGAGCACAATGAGGCCGTCAATCGCATCGATTTCTTCGTTCCCGGCGAAGAAATCACCACCACGTACGCACCGGGCACCATGCAGGAAGTGACGCAGCATGACGGCTCGATACTTCGCCTGCGCAAGCTGCACGAAAACTACGACGCAAGCGACCGCGTCGCGGCAATGAATCATCTGCAAAAGCACCATGCGATGGGTGAAATCGTGACCGGCCTGCTGTTCGTCGATCCGGATGCGTCCGACATGCATGCGCACTTGGATACGGTTGACAGGCCGTTGAACACGCTGGGCGACGACGTGCTGTGTCCGGGTTCGGCCGCGCTGGAGAAAATCAACGCGGCATTGCGTTAGACGTACTAGGGGGCGTGGCATGCCCGCGCACCACGCCCCAGGGGTTAATTCCCCGCGCTTTTTTTCCCGCTAAATCCTTAAGATTTGCTGGTCAGCATCGGAATTTGATGCGTGACTTCAAAGTCTTACCCCACATCTTTGCAGCCCATCGAAGCACTCGGTGCGCTGGCGCAAAAACGCAACGCCACCTTTGCGTACCATTTATCGCTCAATCAACCTTCAATCAACCTTGAAAGGAAGCGGAATGGGTATTTTTCAAAACATCCTGGCCAAGCTTGGATTTGGCGATGAGAAAAAGGAAGCGGCCGCCGAAGCTGCCCCCGCCGCACCAACTGCTACCAGCGCCCCAGCTACACCGGCAGCTCCCAGCGCCGGAGCGGCAGCACCCTCCGCCCCCGCTCCGGCGGCGATAAGTGAAGTCGATGTAATCTCCAAGCTTGACGGGCTGGCTCGGTCGAACGCCGAAAAGCTCAACTGGAAGACCTCCATCGTCGATCTGATGAAACTGCTCGGCCTGGATAGCAGCCTTACGGCGCGCAAGGAACTCGCTACCGAGCTTGGCTGCCCTGCCGACAAGATGTCGGACTCCGCGCAGATGAACATGTGGCTGCACAAGACGGTATTGCGGAAGCTGGCGGAAAACGGCGGCAATATTCCGGCACAGATGCTGGACTAACTGTTATGCCGAGCGCGCCCATAGCAACAGGCGCGCTACCTTTCATCTCGGCATGGGAGCCGCCACGTAGGCGCAATGTAAATACCTTTATGAGCGCGCTAATGGCATTGATGTATTTCAATCGACCTGTAGCTATTGCGAGTACCGTTGCTCTATATCTGTTTCATTGGATTCACGGATCTGGAAGCAGCACTCAGATTGACACCACTCTACGAGGAATGAATATGAACGAGATTATTCAACGACTGATTGAAAGAACGGGACTGCCAGAAGACAAAGCTGCGACTGCAGTGGAAACTGTAGTCGGCTTTCTGAAGGAAAAGCTGCCTGCGCCTGTTGCTTCTCAAATCGATAGCCTTATGAGCGGCGACTCTGGCATGGCTGACAAACTTGGAGGAATGGGGGCTAGCCTTGGGGGCCTGTTTGGGAAGAAGGAATAGCAATCCTTCTCCCACCATATCCTGAAATGTTCAGGGGCAAATTTATCTTTTCAGGCTGTCCCTGATTTCACGCAGTAGAACCACTTCTTCCGCGGGCGCTGCCGGGGTTGCAGGGGTTGTTCTTTTGAGCCGGTTCATCTGCCTGATCATGATAAAAATAATGAAGGCCAGAATGATGAAGTTGATGGCAACAGTAATAAAACTGCCGTAAGCAAGCACAGCCCCAGCTTTTTTGGCTTCCACCAGGGTCGTCGCGGTCTGACCGGATAAGGGAATAAAGTAGTTGCTAAAGTCCAGGCCGCCAAAGACCTTTCCGACGATTGGCATAATGATGTCGCCTACCAGGGAATCGACTATTTTCCCAAATGCGGCACCGATAATGACGCCGACCGCCAAGTCCATGACATTCCCTTTTAGGGCGAACTCTTTAAACTCGCTCAGCATGCTCATGTCTTAACCTTTCATAGAATTCATTCGAATAAAACTGGACTATTCAGCAGCTGCATCGCGAGGATAGCAAGGTGTGTAGGGTGCATCTTGTATCTTATGCCACATTTGCGATGTGCCAACATCGCCGGTGGCAATTATTTCTTCACGCCGAATACGTTGCGCCGCATTCCTGTATGAATCGGGAGTGCCGGTAACGTAAATCGGAGTACTGCACATAACGCGGGAAATGGGCCATGAGGAGGCCCATCGTATGCCAGATTGGGCCGTCCATATTGCGTCATGACAGAATCTGCGGATGCCGAGTCTGCCCTTAGAGCCTGTTTGAAAACCGTAGCGAGCGATCCGGGTTTTGTCCAAGAAGCGCAATCGTACGTAAAGTACGATGAGCATCACAGGGCGAAACACGGGGGGCGCAGTAGGTTTTCAAACAGGCTCTTATACCTATGAGACTTGGGCCAATGCCTGACCGGCACGACCCGGCTACGGCTCAGGGCCGAAAATTCTCAGATGCGACTTCCCGACATCCGTACTTCATAGTGCGGCACGGGGATCGCAATGTTATGCGCGCGGAAGGTCTCCAATATCGTCTTGTTGAGCTCGCCGATCGCCGCTTCGTAGTCGGGCACATTGACCCACGGCGCGACACCGATCGTGACGCTCGATTCGGCCAGCCGCGCGATGCCGATTGTGGGCACCGGGTCGCGCAGCACGCGTGGATTGGCGTGCAGCACGTCTTCTATCAGGCGCAATGCGGTGTTGGCATCGGTTTCATAGGAGATTCCTACTGCGATATCGAGCCGCCTGATCCGGCCGTAATTGTGGAGAATTTCGCCGACAATCTTGCGGTTCGGAATCACGACCATGGACCGGTCCGCGTGTCCCAGGGTGGTGCTGAAGAGCTTGATGTCGAGCACCTCGCCTTCTTCCTTGACGATGGAAATGTAATCGCCAACATGAAAGGGCCGCGTGAAGATAATGGTGAGGCCGGCTACGACATTGCCCAGGATGCCCTGCATCGCAAGCGCGATCCCGGCACCCGCCACGCCAAGGCCTGCGATCAGCGGCAAGAGTTCTACGCCAAGGTTTTGTAGCGCCATGATGGCGAATAGCATCAGCACCAGAAGCCGTGCGATGCGCACCAATAACGAACGCACTGGGGATTCCAGGTTCAGCCGCACCAGCAGACGTTCCAGCATGCGACCCACCCAACGCCCGACCATATAGCCCGCGACAAGGATAATGATCGCAACCAGCAGCTTCGGCCCGAACCGGATGACCATATCCAGTGCGGACGCCTTTACCTGATCGAGCGACTGCAATGAGTTATTCATAGAGCATCCTATTTTTCGCCTGTGCTTAATTAGCGGGTATGTATAAAGGATTGAATTGTAGCAACCACCAGCCAGGGTATCGTGTCAGATGGAGTTGCCGGCACGATTTTTCTATTTTTGCGAAGGCGCCCTGCTTCTTAGAAAATTCAGAAACAGTGCGCAATTACCAGAGAATAATCGGGGCCGCCCCTGTCATTTCGATGAAAATTTGTAGGCTGCAAACTTCGTCTCTCGCGCACCAATACCGATGAAAGAAGCACCTAGTTTTGTGGAATAATCCCGCGTTTGCCCACCTTGTTTTCTGAAAACTTCCCATGAAAAAAACGCTTTCGATGCTTTCCGCTGCCCTCGTTGCGGGCGTATTCCTGTCGGCTTGCGACAAGCCTTCGGCACCTGCTGCTTCGGCGCCGGAAGCCGCCAGCAAGATCGTCATTGGTCTTGATGACAACTTCCCACCGATGGGTTTTCGTGACAGCAAGTCGAACGAACTGATCGGCTTCGACATCGACCTGGCACGCGAAGCCGGCAAGCGCCTCGGTGTCGAGGTTGAATTCAAGCCTATCGACTGGAGTGCGAAAGAAGCCGAACTGGGTGGCAAGCGCGTCGATGTCTTGTGGAACGGCCTGACCATCACCGAGAAGCGCAAGGAACAAATCGCCTTTACCGCACCGTACCTGGAGAACCGCCAGATCATCATCGTGACGGCCAAGTCGCCGATCAAGACCAAGACCGACCTGGCCGGCAAGGTCGTCGGTGTCCAGGAAGGCAGCAGTGCCGTCGAAGCAATCGAGAAAGATGCGGCAGCGAAGGGGTTGAAGGAACTGCGCAAGTTCGGCGACAATGTTGCCGCGTTGATGGACGTGAGCACTGGCCGCCTCGATGCACTGGTCGTCGATGAAGTGGTCGGCCGCTACTACACCGCGAAGAAGCCGGGCGAATATGTTGTGCTGGAAGAGCATTTCGGCACCGAAGAATACGGCGTTGGCGTGCGCAAGGACGACACCGTTCTGCTGGGCAAGCTGGACAAGGCGCTCGACGACATGAAGAAGGATGGCGCGGCCGAGCGTATCTCGACCCAGTGGTTCGGCAAGAACATCGTCAAATAACACCGCCTTCTCCACTGGGCCTAACTGCTCGCATGACCCGGCCTTGCGCCGGGTCAGCGGGCGAGCACAATGAACTACCTCTTTGAAATTATGGGGCCGCTGCTGGACGGCAGCGTCGTTACCCTAAAGGTCTTCTTCATCACGCTGGTGCTCTCGGTGCCGCTGGGCCTTGCGCTGGCGCTGATCCGCCTCTCCCCTTTCCGTGTCGCCAGTGGCCTGGTCAGCGGCTACATCTGGCTAATGCGAGGCACACCGCTGATGCTGCAGATGCTGTTCATCTACTTCGCGCTGCCCTGGGTGCCGGTCATTGGCGTGCGCCTGCCGGATTTCCCCGCCGCCATCGTCGCGTTCACACTCAATTACGCGGCCTATTTCGCCGAAATCTTCCGCTCCGGCATCCAGTCCGTCGATCGGGGGCAGTACGAGGCGTCGCAGGTGCTGGGTATGAGTTATGTGCAGACCATGCGCCGGATCATCCTGCCGCAAGTCATCAAGCGTATCCTGGCGCCGGTCAGCAACGAGACCATTACCCTTGTCAAGGACACCTCACTGATCTACGTGCTGGCCATGAACGACCTGCTGCGCGCGGCGCGCGGCATCGTGCAGCGCGACTTCACCACCATGCCGTTTGTCGTCGCCGCTGCGTTCTACCTGCTCATGACTCTGGTGCTGACCTGGGGCTTCCATCGTCTGGAAAAACGTTATGCCGTCTATGAAGGATGATGCCGTGAAGGATGAAGCTGTAGAAGCAATGCTAATGATCCAGGCACGCGACATACGCAAGAGCTTCGGCACGCTGGAGGTGTTGAAGGGAATCTCGCTGGATGTCAGGAAGGGTGATGTGGTTGCGCTGATCGGCCCTTCCGGCTCGGGCAAGAGTACGTTCCTGCGCTGCCTCAACCACCTCGAAACGATCGACAGCGGCCATCTCGCAATCGAAGGCGAAACGATGGCGACGACCGATGCGGAGGGCAACTGCCGCTACGCACCGGTAGCCGACGTGCGCCGGATCTGTAGCAGGATGGGCATGGTGTTCCAGCATTTCAATCTCTTTCCCCACCTCACCGTCCTCGAAAATATCATCGAGGCGCCAATGACGGTGAAACGCATCCATCGCGACGAGATCATGCCTAAAGCGGAAGCCTTGCTGCGCAAGGTCGATTTGCTTAACAAGAGCGACAGTTATCCTTCGCAACTCTCGGGTGGACAGAAGCAGCGCGTCGCGATTGCCCGCGCGCTCGCGATGGAACCCGACCTGATGCTGTTCGACGAACC
>DATFAZ010000096.1:0-10863 GCA_035254105.1 Noviherbaspirillum sp.
CGAAATGTATCCCGGCGCAGCGATCGTTGAGACAGCGCATCGGGCCGGGGCGGCCGTGTGCGTAATTAACCCGGAATGGTGCGAAAACCTGCACTACGCGCATTGGCAACTGTTTGCCGGCGCGCTCGAAGCGCTGCCGACGCTGGTGCATGATGCGATCTCGCGCAAGCAAATGGAAGGCAGGCAGCTTCCATGGTTTCTTCAATGGCTGCCGGCCTGGGCGAAATGATGCGGCGCTGCTCTCAGCTTGATTTCACGATGCAAGCAAGGGCCTTGCGAATATTTTAAAAATGCTAAGAGCCTGTTTGAAAGCCGTAGCGATCGGTCCGAGTTTTGTCCGAGAAGCGCAATCGTACGTAAGGTACGATGAGCATCGCAGGGCGAAAATCGGGTCGCGCAGTAGGTTTTCAAACAGGCTCTAAGCTTTCTGAAACTCGTACAGCCCGGGCAAGCCAAGTATTCCCGTCAACTCATCCAGCGCGGTGCGAATTTCGTTTGCCAGAGCAGGATCGGATAAATCCTGCGGCGCCAGCCGGTCGCGATAGTGTTTCGTCACCCACGCGACCAATTTCGCATACAGCGCCTCCGTCATGATCACGCCCTGATGCATTGCTGCTACTTCCGCATCAGTCAGGACAACGCGCATCCGCAGGCATGCCGGACCGCCACCGTTACGCATGCTTTGGCGCAGGTCAAAGCTGATCTGTTCGTCGATCGGCCCGCCACTGGCAATCAGGCCTTGCAGATAGCGAGCGACCGCCGTATTTTCCTGGCATTCCTGCGGAACCACGAGCACCATCCTGCCATCCGGTTTCGATAACAGCTGGCTGTTGAACAGGTAGCTCGACACAGCATCATCGAGCGATACGTCGCTGCTATTCACCCGAACGGCAAGCAGTTCCGTCTGGACACCGGCCATAGCGCTGTTAAGCGACGCCAGCATGGAGCTCTCGTCGAGAAAGGCACTCTGGTGATAGAACAGCACATTACCGTTGCCGACCGCGATCACATCATTGTGGAATACGCCATGGTCGATCGTTTCCGGATTCTGCTGCACATAAATGGTTCGCCCTTTGTTCAGGCCATGCAGCCGCGCCACCGCCTGGCTGGCTTCCAGCGTCTGCCGTGCCGGGTAACGCTTCGGGGCGGGCGCTGCCGGATCAAACTCGGCCCGACCATAGACGAACATTTCAACGCCTGGCGCACCATAGGCTGAGGAAAGGCGGGTATGGTTGGCCGCGCCCTCATCACCGAACGCCGGGGTCTGCGGCAATGCATCATGCACACTGAAATATCGCTCATCGCTGAACACTACACGCAAGGCGCGTGCGGTTTGTCCATGCTCATGCGAACGGTGCAGCTTGTTGTTGAGATTGGCGACGGTGAAATGCACGCGTCCGTCTTCCGTATCGGCAGACGGGCTGAGCGTGGCCGCATTTGCAGTCCACATCGGTGATGCAGAATAGGCGCAGGACAGGATCGCCGGTGCTTCCTTGTACGCACGTGCAATCACGTCGGCGTCACTGCCGCTAAAACCCATCTGTCGCAGAAGCGCGAAATTCGGCCTATCCTGCGGCGGCAGCAAGGCTTGCGCAAAGCCGCGCTGCGCCAGTGCACGCATTTTTTCCAGCCCCTGCAATGCGGCTTGCTTCGGGTTGGAAATGCTATGGATGTTACTGGATGAAGCAATATTGCCGAAGGAAAGTCCGGCGTAATTATGCGAAGGCCCTACCAGGCCATCAAAGTTGAATTCGCGTGCAGTTTTCATCATTGTTTTTACATCAATTCTTTGCGATGGCGGGCTCAAAAGACAAGGCCCGGTGACAATTGTTTCGGCATTTCCAGCACGTCATTCTCGATCGAAGCGACCGGATACGCGCAATAGTCGGCGGCATAGTAGGCGCTCGGACGATGATTTCCGGACTTGCCGATGCCACCGAACGGCGCAATGCTGGCTGCACCGGTAGTCGGGCGGTTCCGGTTGACGATGCCGGCGCGTGCATGGATCAGGAACTGCTGCCAGAGTTTTTCATCATCGCTCAGCAGTCCTGCGGCGAGGCCGTATTCGGTCGCATTTGCTGCATCGATCGCCTGCGCAAAACTAGCTACGCGCGTCACCAGCAACAGCGGGCCAAAGCGTTCCTCGTCAGGAATATCCCGCCCATCCGTCACGTCGAGAATGCCAGGTGAAACAAAGCCGGTGCCGATTTCCAACTGATGCATTACCAGCAAGGACTTGCTGCCTCGCGCCAGCAGATCGGCTTGTGCGTCGATCATTTTCACCGCCGCCTGCTCGGACACGAGCGGCCCCATGAATGGCGGCGGTATCCGGTCGAACCTGCCTACGTCGATCTTGCCCGTCACATCAACCAGGCGCTCGATCAGGGCATGTCCCTGCGCAGCGTCCTCTACAATCAGGCGCCGTGCGCAGGTGCAACGCTGGCCGGCGCTCACAAATGCGGAAAAGATGATGTGGTGTACCGCTGCGTCGATATTCCCGATATTCCATGCAACGAGCGGATTGTTGCCGCCCATTTCCAGCGCCAGCATTTTCCCGGGCTGGCCGGCAAACTGCCTGTGCAACTGCGCCCCGGTCTGATAACTACCGGTAAACAGGATCCCATCCAGTTCCCTGTGCGACACCAGCGCGGCGCCAGCCTCCCGGCCTCCATTGACCAGATTCAAGACTCCCTTCGGAAGACCTGCCTGCTCCCATAATCCGACTGTCCGGAGCGCCGTTTGCGGCGCATGTTCGCTCGGTTTGAATACGATGGTGTTGCCGGCGATAAGGGCCGGCACGATATGTCCATTCGGCAGATGCCCCGGGAAATTGTAGGGACCGAGCACCGCGAATACACCATGCGGCCGATGGCGCAGCACTGCGTCCCCGTCCGCCACTTTGGTCAGCGACTCACCGGTACGCGCATGATATGCCTGTGCGGAGATATCGATCTTGCCAGCCATACTCGCCACCTCGGTTCGGGATTCCCACAGGGGCTTACCGACTTCCAGCGAAATCAGTTGCGCCAGCTCCTCGGCATGCGACTTCAGCAGGTCACGAAATCGCTCGCAGATCGCAATGCGTTCTTCCGAAAGCAATTCTGCCCACGGACCAAAAGCCGCTCGTGCCGCATTGCACGCGGCATCGACTTCCGCCGCGGTCGCCGAATGGCCGTTCCATATCTGTCTTCCAGTGGACGGATCGCAGGCAGAAAACGGCAGCCCATCGCCGGCGATCCACTGTCCATTGATGTAATGACTATGCATACACGCCCTTGGTTGGATTAAGTGGCATCATGCGCACCGCATCGCCCACACGACAGCCCAACAAATGCTGCTGCTCTTCCTTCAGCGCAAGGCGGCCGCCATGCGGCGTGGCTTGGACGGCGCTTACGCGGAACGCCTGCATCGCCGTGCACGACACCAGCATGGGGCTCGCATCCTCGTCCCCGGCACGGGCGCTATCGAGAGTGACCAGTTCGCTTTCGCGCCGCGAGCGCAGTTCTGAAATACGCGCCTGCAGCACTGCGCCGGCATCGAAGATATCAACGTAACCCTCGTAGTGCATGCCTTCCTGCTCCAGCAGATGCCGCGCCGGAGCGGTATCGACATGCACGCGGCCAATTACCATCTGCGCCTCCTGCGGCAAATAGGCGACGTAGAGCGGATGGCGCGGCATCAGCTCGGCGATGAAGGATTTCTTGCCGAGACTGGTGAGCTCGTCTGCGCGATCGAAATCCATCCGGAAGAAATGATTGCCGAGGCTATCCCAGAACGGCGACCTGCCGTCCGCACGCTGGTAGCCACGCATCTCGGCAATCAGCTTTTCAGGAAACAAGTGCGGGAACTGGGCGATGAACATGAAGCGGCTCTTGGACAAGAGCTTGCCGTTGGTGCCAACGCGGTAATCGGGGTGCAGGAACAGCGAGCACAACTCGGCGCAACCGGTCAGATCGTTGGACAGATACAGTGTATCCATGCGCGAAAACAGTTTCAGCTCCTTGCTGGAATGGACCAGTGTGCCGATGCGATAGTTATAGAAAGGCTCATCCAGCCCGACCGCTGCCTTGATCGCACACACCCCGACCACCCGTCCGGCTGTCGTATCCTCCATCACGAACACATAGTCACGCGCTGACGGTTCGATTTCCTCCGCAAACGACGCGCAAGCGATTTCAATGCGTCGCCCAAGCGTCTTCCGGTCCGGCTTCAGGGTCGTCATGCCGGAGCCGACCAGGCTGGCCAGAGCCAGCAAGCCGTCCAGATCCTGTTGCCTGATTGCGCGTACCAGCAGCATTATCGGCCTCACATTTTCACGCACAAAACGGCGTCGCCGCTGACGACATCCAGATGGCGCATTGCATCGGACGAGAGCAGCACGCTTTGTGACAGTTCCGGCGCCGGGCACTCCACCAGCAGCGCCCTGAAGTTTTCTTCCCGCGCTGTCGCCACCAGATAATTCGCCGTGAGCGCACCGCTGTCAACCGAATGACTGACAGCCGTTCGGCGCATGGACCGGGAAAAGCAGCGGAGATCGTTCCTGTGCGCCCTGAGGATTGGGCCGCCATCGAAAATGTCGAGATACTCATCGGGCTCAAAACCTTCCTCCGACAGAATGCGAAACGGTAACTCGGCTTGCGCATGCAACTGTCCCATCACCGCCTGCGCGTCCTCCGGCAACAGCGGGACATAGACCGGATAAGGCGGCATCATTTCCACGATCAGCGTGCGGTTGCGCGCGCCTTCGATCATGCGCTCTGCCTCCAGGAAGTCCATATGGAAGAATTTGCGCCCGATCGCATCCCAGAACGGCGAACGGCCATTGGCATCGGTGATGCCCGACATCGACGAAAAGAATTTTTCACTGAAGCGCTGCGGCGCAACGGCAGCCAGCAATAGCCGGCTACGTGACAGCAGTGTCGCCTCGGACTCGATTCTATACTGCTCTTGCACGTAGAAGCCGGAGAGTTGCGAGCAGTCGGTCAGGTCCGAGCACATGCTCAGTACGTGCACGCTATGACTGATATTGAGCTCACGCGAGACCTGATCCAGGACGTCGTTGCGAAATGCAAAAAAAGTGCCGCCCAAGCCGGCTGTTCCGGAAATCATTGCCGTGCCGGCAATCTGGCCGTCACCTGCTTCCAGCACGAAGAAATAAGATTCTTCGGAAGGCATATCCGGACTTGCGGCGAACGAAGCAATAGAGCGTTCGATGGCCTCAGCGATCGTCTCGCGCTTTCGCGGCAAGGTGTGCACGCCGGGCGTGAGCGTTGCCAGTTCCTCAAGCGCCGGAATATCCGACATAGCGACAGGCCGGACAAACACCATTGCATCCCCTTTCGGTCGGTTCAACCCCTTACTGGCGTGGCCAGCACCACATCGAGCGCACGGCGCAGACGCAGCCCTGCCTCTTCAATTTGCGCATCCGATACCACCAGCGCCGGCAGGAAGCGCAGCACATCGGGGCCAGCGATCAGCAGCATCAGTCCCTGCGCTTCAGCGGCCTTGGCAATGTCCTTCGCCTTGCCGCGCCACGCATCGGCCAGCACCATGCCCTGCATCAGGCCACTGCCGCGTACCTGCGTAAACATTTGCGGATAATCGCCCGCGATTGCCTGCAATGTACTGATGAGCATGCCAGCCGCCTCTGTCACGCGCGCCAGGAAGCCTGGCGTGTTGATAGTCTGTACCACGCGCATTGCGACCGCTGCCGCCAGCGGGTTGCCACCGAAAGTGGTGCCATGTGCGCCGACTGTAAAGGCGCTTGCGACATCGTCGGTTGTCAGCATGGCTCCGACCGGATAGCCGTTGCCCAGCGCTTTGGCAGAAGTCAGGATATCGGGCGTAACGCCATAGCCCATATAGGCGAACAGGTTTCCAGTGCGGCCCATGCCGCACTGGACTTCATCGAAGATCAGCAAGGCATCGCTGGCATCGCATAGTTCGCGCAGTGTTTTCAGGTAGTCCGGCATGGCTGGCAGAACACCGCCTTCGCCTTGCACCGGCTCCACCACCACCGCGCACACATCGGCGCCGATTGCCGCTCGCGCTGCCTCGATATCGTTAAACGGAATATGGAACAGTTCGGCCGGCAAAGGCTCATAGCCCTCGGTGTACTTTGGCTGCCCGCCGACAGAAACGGTAAATAAGGTGCGGCCGTGAAAGGAATTGGTGCAGGAGACGATACGCGACTTGCTTTCCTCGAAGCGGGTATGCGCATACTTGCGTGCCAGCTTGAACGCGGCTTCATTCGCCTCCGCGCCGGAGTTGCAGAAGAACGCACGATCGGCGAAAGTGGCTTCTGTCAGCATGCGGGCCAGTTGCAGCACCGGTTCATTGGTGTAGCCGTTACCAACATGCCAAAGTTTTTCCGCCTGGGTGCGCAAGGCGTCGATCACAACCGGATTGGCATGACCGAGGCTGGTGACGGCGATGCCGGCAGTGAAATCGAGATACTGTTTGCCTTGCTGGTCCCATACGTCGAGCCCGAGACCGCGCACCGGCACGATCTCGCTCGGTGCATAAACCGGCACCATGACTTCATCGAAAGTACGGCGGCTTACTTCCGCCTTAGCTGCCGCTGTTGCCATATCAGGTCGGGGAACGGAAGTCATTCCATACTCCATCTTGTGGGATCATGCGATCAAAACGATTGTCGCCAATCGCACTGTTTAAAAGTCAAACCGAACCCCTTGCGCAAGCGGCAATTCACCGCTGTAATTCACCGTATTCGTCGCGCGCCGCATATAGCCCTTCCACGCATCCGAACCCGACTCCCGCCCGCCGCCGCTTTCCTTTTCACCGCCGAACGCACCGCCTATTTCCGCCCCACTCGGCCCGATGTTGACATTGGCAATGCCGCAGTCGCTGCCAAGCGCAGACGTGAACCGCTCGGCTTCGCGCACATCATTGGTAAAGATGCTGGAGGACAGCCCCTGCGGCACTGCGTTGTTCCAGGCTATCGCCTGTTCCAGTTCGCGATAGCGGACAACATAGAGAATCGGTGCAAAGGTTTCGTGATACATCACGCCGTCTTCGATTTGCGACGGCATTTCTACGAGCGCGGGGCGTACGTAATATGCGTTTTCACACCCATCAACGGAGACGCGCTCACCGTCGTGCACTAGCCCATTGTCAGCACGCGCCCATTCGAGTGCTTTCTGCATCGCGTCAAACGCCGCACCATTAATCAAGGGCCCGACCAGCGTGCCGTTTTCCAGCGGGTTACCAATTGCTAAAGAGCTATAGATTTTTTTGAGTCGCGGCACGAGCGTGTCGTACACGTCGTCGTGCACAAACAGGCGCCGCAAACTCGTGCAACGCTGGCCGGCGGTGCCGACCGCAGAGAACACGATTGCCCGTGCAGCCAGTTCCAGATCCGCGCTGGGCGCGACGATCATGGCATTGTTGCCGCCAAGTTCAAGAATCGTGCGTGCCAGCCGCTTCGCGCATTCCTGTGCTATGGCACGGCCCATGCGCGTGCTGCCGGTGGCGCTGACAAGCCGTACGCGCGGATCGTCCACCAGAATCTGGCCGCGTTCGTGACCGCCGATAATCAGCGCCGACAGTCCTTGCGGCGCATCGCTGCCGAAGCGTGCCATTGCGCGGGAAAACAAGGCTTGCACTGCGATAGCAGTCAACGGTGTTTTTTCGGAAGGTTTCCACACCACGCTGTTTCCGCATACAACGGCCAGCGCCGCATTCCACGACCAGACCGCGACCGGAAAATTGAACGCGGAAATGACGCCGATAACGCCGAGCGGATGCCAGGTTTCCATCATCCTATGGCCGGGGCGCTCGGATGCAATCGTCAGGCCGTATAACTGGCGCGACAGGCCGACCGCGAAATCGCAGATGTCAATCATCTCCTGCACTTCGCCCCTGCCCTCCTGCAGGATCTTGCCGGTCTCCATCGTTACCAGCCTGCCGAGCGTCTCCTTGTGCGTCCGCAACTCTTCACCAAACAAGCGAATCAGTTCGCCGCGCCGGGGTGCCGGCACACTGCGCCATTGTTCGAAGGCGGCTTGCGCATGGTTAATTTTTTCGCCTGCCTGGTGCGGCGTATCGGCATGAAAGCTTGCGAGTGTTTCGCCGGTAATCGGTGTAACACTATGGAAGTCGCGACCATGAAAATTCAACAAGTCGACATCTAGTGCAGCAAGCAGCTCGGTCACGGTTTCCATCGCATCCCTCCTTTGGCAGGTGGTTTGAAAGCAAACTCAGACATAACTCAGACGTAAAAACGGCCAAAACGGTTGGACAGAAAATCTTCCAGCCTTGCCTGTTCCTGCCGGATCAATCCCTTGTCCGGCAGCTTGCGCTGCATCACCAGATCCACCATCGTGCAGATGCTGGCCGCCGTCGTGATCTGGATCGCCGATAGCAGCTCGCCATTCACTCGCTGGCTGTAGATCTTCTTTGCATAGGTTTCCTGCTCAAGGCGACCGTCGCGCATCCCGCAAACACTGGCAAATACCAGGACTACATCCTGCCGGGTGATTGGAATCGATGCTTCCAGAACCTCCTTCAGGATCGGCCGGCGCTCCGGCATGCCAAGCTGCAGGTCGCGCACCAGTAACTTGATGATATCCCTATGCCCCGGATAACGCACTGTCTTGTAATTGAGGTTCTGCACCTTGCCTGCAAGACTCTCGCACAGCGAACCAAGACCGCCGGAAGTATTGAACGCTTCGTAGTCGATGCCATCCAGCGAGAAATGTTCAATTTCCTCGAGCGCAGAAACCTCGCGCAACTCGCCGTCGACGATGGCTTCGCAAGGATTGCAGTATTCATTGATCAGGCCATCCGTGCTCCAGGTCAGGTTGTATTTCAGTGCATTGTTCGGATACGTCGGCAACGCACCCACGCGCATATGGACGTCGCGCAGCTTGTCGAAGCGGCTTGCCAGATCATGGGCGACGATGGAAATAAAACCTGGCGCCAAACCGCACTGAGGTACGAGAACGGTAGCAGCATCTTCCGCCAATTGCCTGACGATGCGCGTGCTGCGCACATCTTCGGTCAGGTCGAAGTAATGCGAACCGGCTTTCTTCGCCGCAGCGGCAATGACCGGGGTGAGGAAGAACGGACAGGCCGACAGGGTGACATCGTGCCCGGCGATCAATTTCTGCACTGCATGTTCGTCGGAAATATCGGCTTCGACTACCGTTACTTCCGGCAGTGCCCGCGCCCTTACATGCGCCAGGCGCTGCGGATCGCGGTCGGCAACCGTCAGCCGGTAATCGCCGCTATGGGCCAGCAGATTGAGAATCGCATCGCCGATCTTGCCAGCGCCAAGGAGGATTAATCTTGTTTTCATCGGCCCCTCCTGTTTTGATGTCTCTATACAAGCAGTCTAGGATTCTTGCATGTCAGAAAACAGGGAGAAAAATGTCGTCACATTGTATGATTGCACTACAGAATGACGAACCAAAAAGACGGTATGTGCAAATGAAACCGGCACTCGACGACATCGACAACAAAATCCTCGCCCTGCTGATGGACAATGCACGCATGCCGGTCGCCACGATTGCGAAGCGTGTCGGTATCGCGCGCACCACTGCAATAGCTCGTATCGACAATCTGGAAAAACGCGGGATTATTGCCGGTTACGGCGTGCGGCTGAACCTGGATTTGTACCAGCCTGCGGTGCGTGCCTATGTCGGCATTGCGATCGAGGCGCGCAAGGCGCCGGCGCTGGTGAAGCTGTTACAGGACATGCCCGAAGTCGAGACACTATGCGCCGTCAGCGGCACGGTGGATTACATGCTCACGCTGCGTTGCCAGTCAACCGGCGACCTCGACCGGGTGCTGGACCAGATCGGCGCGATCGACGGCGTACGACAAACCTCGACCTCGATCATTTTGACAAAGAGAATAGACAGGAGCTAAGCACATGCATTCCATCCCCGAATCGAAGAAGAACGATCTGTGGCGCAAAGTCATCTGGCACACCGATCCGGACGAACATCCGCTTGGGCCTTACCATTCAGTAGAGGTTTACTGCTGCGAAGAGTCGAACGGCTACTCGGTCTGGTATGTGCGCAAGCTGTCCAAGGACGACACGCGCGGCAAGCAAGGCATGGAAAACGCGGATTACCTGCTCAACTTTTACCCAAAATCACGGCGCAATGACGCGATTGAACGCGCCGTACTGATCGCTCACAGCGATCCGGATGCAGACAAGGTGATTGAACAACTGGATGCACTCGCAGCAGCGGCGCAGAAGGTATAAGTAAGGCCCACTGCGCCCGCTATCGAAGGCGGGTGCATACACGGCGATACGAATTTAATTATCGGCTTAGATAGCGACTTAAACCGGCCACAACGGCGGCTCATCCATCAGCGCAACCTGCTCGCGCAATTCAAGGATGCGATCCTGCCAGTAGCGCTGCGTGTTAAACCATGGGAATGCCACCGGGAACGCCGGATCGTCCCAGCGCAGCGCCAGCCACGCCGCATAATGAATCAGCCGCAAGGTACGCAAGGCTTCGATCAGATACAGCTCACGCGGATCGAATTCGGCAAAATCCTCATAACCGGCCAGCAGGTCCGATAGCTGGCGCACCATGTCCTGGCGCTCGCCCGACAACAGCATCCACAAATCCTGTACCGCCGGCCCCATGCGGCTATCGTCAAAATCGACAAAGTGCGGGCCGCCATCGGTCCACAGCACATTACCAACATGACAATCGCCGTGCAGCCGCAACATGCGCACGTCTCCCGCCCGGTCGTAGCAGCGGCGCACGCCGTCAAGCGCCTGCTCCACCACGCTACGGTATGCATCTTTCAGGTCGGTGGGGATGAACCCATGCGACAGCAGATAATCACGTGGCTCTTCGCCGAAACTGGCGATGTTCAGCG
>DATFAZ010000097.1:0-2025 GCA_035254105.1 Noviherbaspirillum sp.
GGGCATGCACATCGCCAACGGCATGTACGGCTTGATCCTGGTCGAACCGCCGGAAGGCCTGCCGCCGGTTGACCGCGAATACTATGTGATGCAAGGCGATTTCTACACTACCGGCAAGTATCGCGAAAAAGGCATGCAGCCATTCGACATGGAAAAGGCGATCGATGAAAGGCCGACCTATGTCGTGTTCAACGGCGCCGAGGGCGCGCTCACCGGTGACAAGGCGTTGAAGGCGAAAACCAATGAAAAGGTACGCCTGTTCGTCGGTAACGGCGGACCGAACCTGGTGTCGAGTTTCCACGTGATTGGCGCGATTTTCGACAGAGTGCGCTTCGAAGGTGGCACCCGCACCCAGGAAAACGTGCAGACCACGATGATTCCCGCCGGCGGCGCCGCAGTGGTCGAATACACCACCCATGTCCCGGGCAGCTATCCGCTGGTTGATCACTCGATCTTCCGTGCCTTTAACAAGGGCGCGCTGGCAATCATGAAGGTCGACGGCCCGGAAAACAAGGCGATCTACTCCGGCAAGGAAGTGGATTCGGTCTACCTCGGCGACCGTGCACAGCCGAACATGGCTGCGGTGGCTGCCGCGACCAAGGCTGCCGCAAGTGGCAAGCTGACCGTCGAAGACCAGATCAAGGCTGGCAGCCAGCTGTTTGCCGGCACCTGCTCGGTCTGCCACCAGAGCAACGGCGCGGGCCTGCCCGGCGTGTTCCCGCCGCTGGCGAAATCGGACTTCCTGAACGCGGACCCCAAGCGCGCCATCGACATCGTACTGCGTGGTCTGAGCGGCAAGGTCAACGTCAACGGCAAGGAGTACGACTCGGTGATGCCGCCGATGAACCAGCTCAACGATGACGAGATCGCCAACATCCTGACCTATGTTCTGAACACCTGGGAAAACAAGGGTGGCCGCATCACGGTGGAAGAAGTGAAGGTAGCCCGCGCGAAAGCCGCACCGGCCGTGAACGCCGGTCACTAAGACGAAACGGCAACCAAGCAGGAAGGCATGCGATGAGCAAGATCCGTCAATTCGGCCACGCTTCAGTAGTTGCAGGAACACTGCTGCTGGCGGCAGGAATCGCATGCGCGGCGCCGGCCAGCGCGAACTATGCGTCGATCCAGGCCGGTGCCTTCACCAGCGTGCTTTCCGGCGACGCCGATAAGGAACCGGTCAAGGTGGCGCCGTTCGCACTGCGCTCCACGCCGGTCACCAACGGCGAATTCCGCGACTTCGTACTGCGCCATCCGCAATGGCAGCGGGGGAAGATTCCCGCAACCTTTGCGGATGGCAGTTATCTGCACGACTGGCATAGCCCGGTCGATCCCGGTACCGATAAGGCACACCAACCTGTGACCAGCGTCAGCTGGTTTGCCGCACAGGCTTTCTGCGAAAGCGAAGGCGCGAGGCTTCCCACCTGGTATGAATGGGAATACGTGGCAGCCGCCGATGATACCCATGCCGATGCGCGGCGCGATCCGTCCTGGCGCGCACGCATCCTGAACTGGTACGGGCAATCGTCCAGCACACCGCCGGCGGCGGTGGGCGGCCCTGCTAATTTTTACGGCGTGCGCGACATGCACGGGCTGGTGTGGGAATGGGTCGATGACTTCAATGCCCTGCTGGTGAGTGCCGACAGTCGCAATCAGGGCGATCCGGACAAGCTGCAATTTTGCGGTGCGGGCGCGATCAGCCTGCAGGACCGCGAGAACTACGCGGTGCTAATGCGCATCGCACTGCTGTCGTCGCTGGGCGGCGCGGACACCACCAACAATCTCGGGTTCCGCTGCGCCCGAAGCAATGCAATGGAAGCGAAATGAAACAATATCTTCGAAAGAATGGCGCGCTGTTGCTGGCGAACCTGATGCTCGCCTGCGCTGCGCTGTACGAGGGCAGTACGGTGGCAAAGGCGGCGGAAGCGCCGACCGCGAGCGTAGCGCCATTGCCGAGCGACTCGGTGTACCAGCTGCAGGTGCCGCTGGTTAACCAGAACGGGCAAGCATTCGAGCTGGCTTCGCGCC
>DATFAZ010000098.1:0-8994 GCA_035254105.1 Noviherbaspirillum sp.
TGCCGATCTGAACGATTTCATAGCCCCGCCCCAACGGCAGCGCAGTTGCAGCCATCGCTGTTCGCGCGATTCCACGGTTAAGCACATGATCGAAGCGCTTGGTGTGCCGCATACGGAAGTGGAATTGATCATCGTGAACGGGACATCGGTCGATTTTTCCTACCGCATGCGTGATGGTGATTACGTCAGTGTCTATCCCTGCTTTGGCATGGTCGACATTAGCCAGATGGCCCGATTACGGCCACCGCTGGCCAACGGCGTAAGATTCATCGCCGATGCGCACTTGGGGCAGCTTGCCAAGCATCTGCGCATGCTCGGTTTCGATGTGCTGTACCGTAATGACTATAGCGATGCGGAACTGGCGCGCATTGCATCAAACGAAGATCGTATCGTTCTTACGCGCGACCGTGACCTGCTGATTCGCAAGGAAATTGTGCATGGCTGCTACCTGCATGCCGTGTCGGGGGATGCGCAACTGATGGAGGTCGTCAGCCGCTTCAAGCTGGCTCGTTCGGCGTGCGCCTTCAGTCGTTGCCTGACCTGCAATGGCGTGCTGCGCATGGTTGAAAAGTCAGACATCGAGCATCGCGTTCCGCATCACAGCCGCAATTCCTACGAGCGCTTTTTCGAGTGCGAAGGATGCGCGCAAGTGTACTGGGAAGGGTCGCATGTTGCGCGCATGCGCGTGCGGGTGGCGCAGATGCTGGGTCAGGTCGCCGAAGGGGAGCAGGAATAAGCGTCCGGCTTCTAGCGCTGCCCAAGGTTTTTCGAATTGCAAAATGACAAAACAATTTTCTGCCGCCTGCGAGCGCAATCGCGAACCGATCCTTGCCATCCTGCGCCAAGTGCTGGCCGGGACCCGTCGCGTACTCGAGATCGGTAGCGGCACCGGACAGCACGCAGTGTATTTTGGCGCACAGCTGCCGCACCTGCTATGGCAGACCAGCGACTTGCAGTGCAACCATGCGAGTATCCATGCCTGGCTGGATGAGGCAGGCCTGCCCAATGTATTGCCGCCGCTGGTACTGGATGTTGCTTCGGCGGACTGGCCCAACGGATTGTTCGATGCGGCGTTTACCGCGAACACCTGCCACATCATGGCTTGGGACAGCGTACAGGCGATGTTTCGCGGTGTTGGGCGAATTCTCGCGCCGGGCGGCGTGATGTGCGTGTACGGGCCGTTCAATTATGGCGGCAGGTTCACCAGCGAAAGCAATGCATCCTTTGATATGTCGCTGAAGGCGCAGGATGCGCGGATGGGGATTCGCAACTTTGAAGATGTGGATCGGCTCGCCGAGGATAGCGGCTTGGTGCTGATGGCGGATTACCAGATGCCGGCGAATAACCGGCTGCTGGTATGGAGAAAGCGCTCTACATTGCCGGAATGACGCCTCGGCTTGCGGCGCTGACGTATGCAATGCGGCATTGCGGCCGCCGTATCAATGCAGATGCAGGTTCGCCTGTACCTTGATCAGGTCGCTGAAATTTTCCGCCGGCATCGCCTCGCTGAAATAATAGCCTTGCACGCTGTCGCATGCATTTTCGCGCAGGAAGTCGTACTGCTGCTGGGTTTCCGCGCCTTCTGCGATGACACTGCATTCCAGGCTGTGGGCGAGTCCGATGATGGCTTTGGTAATCGTGGCGTCGCCGTGGCTGAACGGAACGCCCTGTATGAAAGAACGATCGATCTTTACTGCGCGGATCGGAAAACGCTTCAGATGCGCGAGCGACAAGTAACCGCTGCCGAAATTGTCGATTGCAATGGTGATGCCAATATCGCGCAAGGCATTGAGCACCTGGATTGATTTTTCTGGATTGGCCATAATCGCGGTTTCAGTAATTTCAATTTCCAGGTAGTCCGCTTCAAGGCCAGTGTCATTGAGGATTTCCTGAAGGTTTTCAATCAGCATATCGTCCACCAGTTGGCGCGGCGAGAGATTGACTGCAACCTTCAGGCGTGCCGGACTGTTTGCCTGCCAGGCCTTGTTTTGCTGGCAGGCGCTGCGGATGGCCCAGTAGCCGATCGGGGTGATCAGGCCGCTTTCTTCTGCGATTGGAATGAATTGCCGTGGCGGGATCGAGCCCATGGTCGGATGCTGCCAGCGCAGCAGCGCTTCCATGCCGGTAATGCGGTTGGTGAGGATGTCGATCTTCGGCTGGTAGTGCAGCGAGAGCTGGTCTAGCTCGATTGCATGCTCAAGTGCCTTCTCCAGCGCCTGCCGTTCGATCGTGTGTGTATTCATTTCAGTCGAGAAGTAGCGGTAGCTGTTACGGCCCGCTTCCTTGGCGCGATACATGGCGAGATCGGCTTTCTTCAACAGCGTATCGGCATCGGCGCCATCGCTGGGGAACCTGCTGATGCCGATACTGGTGCTCATCGATAGCGCATTGGTATCGCGCATGAAAGGCTGGGAGAATGCCGCGAGGATCTTTTCCGCGATGATGCCGCCACGATGCGGCTCATCGACGTTCTCCACCAAAACGACGAATTCGTCACCGCCCAGACGGGCAACGGTGTCCGATTCACGCAATATGCTTTGCAGCCGCTTTGCGGTTTCCTGGAGCACCAGGTCGCCGGTTGCATGGCCCAGCGAGTCGTTGATGTTCTTGAACCGGTCCAGATCGAGAAACAGGATTTCCAGCGAGCGCCCAGGGCGCTCCGCGATAGTGAGCGCGTGTTCGAGTCGCTGATGGAACAGCGTCCGGTTCGGTAATCTGGTCAGCGAGTCGTAATGCGCAAGATAGGCCATTTGCTCCGCGGTTTTCTTGCGCTCCGTAATATCCCGAAGAATGAACAAGTTTGCGAGGCGTCCTTTTTGCAAGAAGGCGGAGGCATTAGTTTCGACGTCGACCACGCAGCCGTCGAGACGAATGAATTTCGCTTCTTCTGCTGGCAGATCTTCGCCTCTTTTCAGGCCGGCGATGCACTCGCGTTCGGCTTCATGGAAGTCCGGGTGCAGGAAGTCAAATATGGACTTGCCAATAACTTGTTCCCTTTTTTGGGCGCCGAACAATTCGAGCGCAGCATGATTGGCCAGCATGATCACCTCGTCCTGTTGTACGAGAATTGCATCAGGGGAAAGCTCGATCATCATGCGGTAACGCTCTTCCGCTTCGCGCAGGGAACGTTCTGCCTGCCGGGCCTCGGTAATGTCCTGAACGGTACCGAACATTCGCGTGATGTACCCGTCGCGATCCTTCACACCATGGCCGCGCGCGGCCACAATTCTTTCACTGCCACCCGGAGGGTGGATACGGTACTCGATCTGAAATGAATTTCCGGTTTCGCGAAATTTTTCCATTGCCCGATTTATCATGGGCAGGTCGTCTTCATGTATGAGCTTGAAAATATTTTCAGGTTTTAGCTCGAAGCTTCTCTTGTCGAGGTTGAAAATCCGGTAAAGCTCGTCCGACCAGGTGATTGTGCCGCTGTCACTGTCCCAGCTCCAGCTGCCAAGGTGCGCCAGTAACTGCGCTTCGGCCAGCTGGCTTTCGCGTTTCGCCAGCTGCTCCTCGACGCGTTTGCGTTCCTCGATATTTGCGACCAGGGCCTCTGTCCGCTTTTGCACATGCCCTTCAAGGCTGTCGCGTTCGGCAATCAGCTGCTGCTGACTATGCGCATTCTGGTAGACGAGGTTCGCCAGCAAAAGACCCATGCTGGCGATGACGCTCACGAAAAGCATCAACAGCAACAGGGAATTGCTCAGATCAGCGCTTGTAAAAGGGCCTGTGCCGTGCGCGGTATTCCATGCTGCTATTGCACAGGTGATTGCCGTGGTCCAGACCGTCATCGGCAAATTGAACCGGTAAGCAGCCCATATGAAAAACGGGATGGAGAAGAAGGCGAGCGGCCGGTTGCCAAACTGGTCGCTGAAGACAAGTTGCGTGGCGATCAACAACAACACGACTAATCCGACAGCTTCCACTACCTTGGCCGCGCGCCATCGAATGCCCTCCCTGATATCCCATGCCAGGATCAGCGGAACACCGACGATCATGCCTGTGGCGTCGCCGACCCACCACGTCAACCATGCGAGGGTGGAGCGGGAGGAGTCATTGGGGTCAGCCAGCATTGAGGCGGCTATGCTGATCGATGCCCCGATCATGCCGCTTGCAACAGCAATGCCAATAAAGCGCAATATATTAGCCTGACGCAGAAAGCCCTCGCGCGCGCGGTAAGCGCGCTGCATCAGATATGTCGCAACAAGCGCTTCCAGCGCGGGGCCGAAACTGATCGCGGCAGCAGATGGGGCCGGCAATCCTGCTGTCACCGTTGTCAGAAAATGAGCAAGCCAGACTGCTGGAGCCAGATGCATGCCCCAGATGAGGCAAGCGCACAAGGCAATGGCCGCTGGAAGCCATAAAGGGCTGATTGTCCCGGGAATCAGCGCAAAGTTCACGGAAATGCGCGCCACAATAAAGTAGGCCGCCGCGACAAGCAGGAACCGCGCAGCATAGGAGCTTACTGCACCCAGTCTGGAGCGACCGTTCGCTTGACTGACAAGGCTGCTGAGGAATCCCATCCCTAGACCTTTCATTGAACAAGCGATGGTCAATCAGTGCTGCGAACTAATATGCCACCGTCTCCTTTCCATTTTTTTGAAGAGGAACAAATTGCGTGACAGACGCTGATGCGTTTCCATATGACTTGAGTAATACAAGACGGTTCCGGCTGGGAGTGCAGGCATGGGGTTGTCACTTATGCATATATATTGCATAAGTGACAATTCAATGAGGGAATGGCGATGAACTATGGGCAGCAGAGCCAAAAGCCCTCATTGAACACACACTATATTCAGGGGAGCTGATTTGGCATAAAAGGCCAGGGTGCCAGACGCGGCACCACCAGGACGAGAAGTATTGTTTCCTCAGGCAGAGCGGTGCTGTTCTACGTCGTGCTTACTTGATGCACACCGCGCGCACCTGCTTGATATCGGTAATTCCGGACATTATTTTTTCGATACCATCCATTTTCAGCGTGAGCATGCCGTCTTCCAGCGCGGCGGCCAGCATTACCGCCACGCGGCTATGCTCCTGGATCAGTTTCTTCAGGCGGTCGGTGCCGATCATCAGTTCGTGCAGGCCGACACGGCCCTTGTAGCCGCCGTTGCACTGATCGCAGCCGGTTGCGCGGTACAGCTTGAATTTGCCCTGGCTGTCGCCGTATCGCTGCGACCATGTGGATAGTACCTGCTGCTGACCGGCCTCTTGATCATCCTTGAAGGCTTCGGTGTTCTTCAGCTCTTCACAGTACTCGACAAGCAGCGACTGCATTTCTTCGGGTGAAGGTTCATACGCAGTTTTGCAGTTCGAGCACAGACGCTTAGCAAGGCGTTGCGCCAGTATGCCGAGCAGCGCATCGGCAAAGTTGAAGGGATCCATGCCCATATCCAGCAGGCGCACGATCGATTCCGGCGCGCTGTTGGTGTGCAGGGTCGCGAAGACAAGGTGGCCGGTCAGCGATGCTTCGATGCCCATGGACACGGTTTCCTTGTCGCGCATTTCGCCGACCATGATGATGTCGGGGTCGGCCCGCAGAAAGGCGCGCATCGCCGTGGCGAAGTCGAGTCCGCTCTTGCGGTTGACCTGCACTTGGCGCAGGCCCTTTTGCGTGATTTCAACAGGATCTTCCGCCGTCCAGATTTTGGTGTCTGGCGTATTCAGATAGTTCAGCACCGAATGCAGCGTCGTGGTCTTGCCCGAGCCGGTTGGGCCGCACACGAAGAACAGGCCGTACGGCTTGCTAACTGCCGCTTTCAACCGCTCCAGGTTATGCGGCAGCACGCCGAGCTTGTCCAGCGGTATCGGCTCGCCGGCAGCTAGGATACGCATCACGATGTCTTCCACGCCACCGGCCGATGGAATGGTGGCGACGCGCAATTCAATATCGAGCGGACCAAATTTCTTGAACTTGATCTTGCCGTCCTGCGGCTTGCGTCGTTCCGAAATATCCAGGTCGCACATGATCTTGATGCGGGCGGAAAGCGCGCTGCGGTAATTGGCCGGGATCTCGATGTACGGCTCCAGCGATCCATCCTTGCGAAAGCGAATCATCGTTTTTTCCTTGCCTGGACGCGGCTCGATATGGATATCCGATGCGCCCTGACGATAGGCATCCACGATGATCTTGTTGACCAGCTTCACCAGTTCGTTTTCGGCGGCGGCAGACAGATCTGCTTCGGAAGTATCTGTGCTGTCCTCGTCATCTTCCATGCCCGAGAGCAGTTCGCCGACCGAGCCCATGTCGCTCTCGGCGCCATAGAACTGATCGATCGTTTGCTTGAAGTCCTGGTTGGTGGTGACGCGGTAGTTCAGCTTCGCCTTTGGAAAAATATTGTTGATCACGCGCGCATGTTTTACCTGCTCGGGATCGGTTGCCAGGATCACCAGCCCTTGCGGGCCGTCCTCGATCGGCAGCCAGCGGCTTTGCTCGACGAAATCGCGTTTCAGGTTTTTCAGAAGATCGATCGGCTTGACGCGGTCGGCCTTGAAAGGCTCATACGGCACACCGAAAAATTTTCCGAGTGCCTGTCCGATCGTCGCTTGCTTGACCTGGAAATCCTTGATCAGCACCGCTTCGATATCGTCACCCTTGCGGCGCGCGGAACGCGATGCCAGTTCCAGTTCGGCGGCAGACAGCACCGCGTCCGTGACCAGCTGGTCGTACTTCGATCGGATCAGTGATGCCGCCGGACGCAGACGCTGCGTATAAGCGATTGCCAGCGTCTTCGCCAGCTCCCTGATGCCTTCCTCGGCGATGCGTGAAAAGGTGCTGCCGTCCTTGTTGTTGATGAGCTGGACAACGCCGAGCAATTCATTCTTGCGGTCGTCAATGATGGGCGCGACCAGCATCTGCTTGGTGCGGTAGCCGGTGCGCCTGTCCACCTCGCGCAGGAAGTGCAACTCCGGCGAATGCAACTGCAGCTCGGCATCGTCGTACACGTCGCGGATGTTGACGACCTTGCGCATCAGCGCGACATAGCCTGCCACGCTTTGGTCGGAGATCGGCAACTTCAGCTGGTTGACGGAGTTGAGCCCGGTCTTGATCTTGGAGACGACGGATGTCTTGTCTTCGCCGACGGCATAAATGGTCAGGCGATCGGCGTTGAACAGGTCGCAGATATCCTGCGACAGGTCGAGCATGATCTCGTCCACATTGCTGGTGGCGTGAATCTTGTTTGTGACTGTCTGCAGTTTCCGGAAAAAATTCAGACGAACGTTAACATCGTCTGTGCTGCCATCGCTTGATGGTGTACCAGGTGTTCCGAGAACTGCGCTCATATCTTGTTATCCATTTGTCATCATTGGCTGTGCGCTGCCTAAGTATTTCTGCGACATCGCTGCGTGATGAGCCAATCATAATGTATCGCGTTGTGAAAATGTATCAGTCAGGGAAGCAAAATTTCACACGCTTGCCGAGTGCAGTGAGCCGCAATTGCGACGATTCAGACTACAATCATTCAAAAAAATAAACGAAGGCGTTGCATGGAACCCACCGTGCACGAGGGAGAATTTAGATGAAGCTGCAAGTACTCGGATGCGCTGGCGGCATCGGTGGACGTGAACGACTCACTACCAGCCTGCTGGTGGACAGCGATATCCTGCTGGATGCGGGCACTGGCCTCACCAGCCTGGATATCAACCAGCTGGTGCAAATCGACCATGTCTTTATCACGCATTGCCATCTTGACCATGTGGCTGGACTAGCCTTGCTGATCGATGCAGTGCAGGGCCGGCGAAGCAGCCCGCTCACGGTTCATGCAAGCGCGAATGTCACGGAATTGCTAAAAAAGCACTTGTTCAACTGGGTGCTTTGGCCGGATTTCGCAGCGATTCCCAGCAAGGAACAAGCGGTACTGCGCTGGGAACCGCTCGAACCTGAATCTCCAATTGCTCTTGGCGACAGGCTGGTCACAGCGCAACCGGTCACCCACACCAACGGCTCGGTTGCCTACAGGGTGGAAAACCAGCGCAGCGGATTCCTGTTTACCGGCGACATGGCTGCCACGCCGGCGCTGTGGGCGACGCTGGGCAAGGACAATAAACTCGCAAAGGTCATCGTGGATTGTTCCTTTCCCAACGCCGACAAGGCGCTGGCGGACCTGTCGCGCCATTTCTGTCCGCGCTCACTGCTGGCCGATATCGCAGAGGTACCGAATTCCATCGAATTCCTGATTTATCACCTGAAACCTGGGCATGAAGACCTGATCATGGACGAACTCCGGTCGGGTAGTGGCGCGCGCGAGTTCAGGGCGCTCAAGTGCGGAGACGTATTCGCATTCTGATTGCATGCGCGATGCACACACGATGCAGCCGAAGATGAAAACCAATTCCCAACCTATCGATAGTGCCCTGCGACTGGAACAGTTGACCGAGCTGAGCGTGGAGCTTAGCGTCAATCGCAACATTGCGCTGTTTCTCGAAAAAATCCTGCGCACCGCCAAAGACATCACACATGCAGATGGCGGCACGGTGTACCGCACCAATTCCGACAAGACCAGCCTGAAATTTGATATTTCGATCAACGATTCCCTCGGCATGTACCAGGGCGGTGCCAGCGGCCAGTCGATTGACATTCCCGACATTCCTTTAAGTACCGAGACAGGCGACCTTAACCTGAGTGCGGTCGCGGCCTATGCAGCTAATACTGGTGCGTCCGTCAATTTGCAGGATGTCTACAAGGTGGACGTGTTCAACTTTTCCGGGATGCGCAGGTTCGACGAGCAGTATGGCTACCATTCGCAGTCGCTGCTGACGGTGCCGATGCGCGACCATGAAGGTGAAGTGATCGGCGTGCTTCAGCTTATCAATGCGCGCGAACCGGACAGCGGAAAAATATGTGGCTTCAGCGACACCGACCAGCGTTTCATCGAGGCGCTCGCATCGCAGGCAGCGATTGCGCTGACAAACCATCAGTTGATTCAATTGTTGGAGGATCTGTTCGAATCGTTCATCAAACTGATCAACATCGGCATCGACGAGAAGTCACCGCAT
>DATFAZ010000099.1:0-12288 GCA_035254105.1 Noviherbaspirillum sp.
GGGCGAGAGCTTGCGTGCTATCCATATAAGTCCGTTCCTAGTTTGTTATTGAATATAAAAATTACCGAGGCGTCAGCACTCGATCACGTTGACTGCGAGCCCTCCGCGCGCAGTCTCCTTGTACTTGATTTTCATATCGGCACCAGTCTCGCGCATGGTCTTGATTACCTTGTCGAGCGAAACGAAGTGATGCCCATCTCCGCGCAACGCCATGCGCGCGGCATTGATCGCCTTGATCGATCCCATCGCATTGCGCTCGATACACGGCACCTGCACCAGTCCGCCGATAGGATCGCAAGTGAGCCCAAGATTGTGTTCCATGCCGATCTCAGCAGCATTTTCGACCTGCTCCGGCGTGCCGCCCATCACTTCAGCCAAGGCGCCTGCCGCCATCGAACAGGCGACACCGACTTCTCCCTGGCACCCAACTTCAGCGCCGGAAATGGAGGCGTTTTCCTTGTACAAAATGCCGATTGCCGCTGCAGTCAGCAGGAAACGAATCACGCCATCGTCGTTCGCACCCGCGACAAAGCGGGAGTAATAGTGCAAAACCGCCGGAACGATGCCTGCTGCGCCGTTGGTAGGCGCGGTGACCACGCGTCCGCCAGCGGCGTTTTCTTCATTCACTGCCAGCGCGTACAAATCCACCCAATCCAGCGTGGTCAAAGGATCGCGCAAACCCGATTCGAGCTGGCTCGACAGCGTGCGGTAGAGTTCCGCAGCGCGCCGTCGCACCTTTAGTCCACCGGGCAACGTGCCTTCCTTTTCGCAGCCGCGTTTGACGCATTCCTGCATTACCTGCCAGATCTTCAGCAATCCGGCCCGCGTCTCTTCCTCCGGCCGCCATGCCTTCTCGTTTTCCAGCATGAGCTGGCTGACCGGGATCTTGTTGTCGCAGCATAGCGCCAGCAATTCCGACGCGCTCTTGAACGGATACGCAAGCACGGTGGTATCGGGTACGATACGGTCAGCGCCCGCCGCGTCCTCATTGACGACAAATCCGCCGCCAACCGAGTAGTACACCTTGTTCGCCAGTTCGACGCCGGCTTCGTCGTACGCCGTAAAACGCATGCCGTTCGGATGATAAGGCAACGACTGTCGCTTGTAGAGCAACAGGTGTTCACTCTCCACGAATCCGACGTCCTTTTCGCCCAGCAGATTGATGCGACCAGAGCCCCGAATCTGCTCGAGCTTGCCGGCCACCGTGTCGGTATCCACCGTATCCGGTGCTTCTCCCTGCAAACCAAGGAGCACGGCCTTGTCACTGCCGTGCCCTTTTCCGGTTGCGCCAAGCGAGCCGTAAAGCTCTGCCTTGACTGCGGCGGTTTTTGCGAGCAAAGCTGCCGATTTCAGGCCGGTAACGAACCGCAGTGCTGCGCGCATCGGACCAACCGTATGAGAACTCGACGGTCCGATGCCGATCTTGAACAGGTCAAAAACACTGATAGCCATGATATCCGCCCTGCCCCGATGACAATCCCATACTTGCTTGGACGCCGGATTGCGACAAGGCGTTCAATGTCTATTCGTAATCGGATACCGGCGGGCAGGAACAGACCAGATTGCGGTCGCCATACACGTTGTCCACACGCCCGACCGGCGGCCAGTACTTATTGCTACGCAAGGAACTGACCGGGAATACAGCCTGTTCGCGCGAGTAGGCCCGATTCCACTCACCCGTGATATCCATTGCAGTATGCGGCGCATGACGCAGCGCAGTATCTTCCGCCTTGATGCTGCCGTTTTCGACTGCACGAATTTCGTCACGAATCGTGATCATGGCCTCGCAGAAGCGATCCAGCTCATCCTTCGATTCACTCTCGGTCGGCTCGATCATCAGCGTGCCAGGCACCGGGAAGGACATGGTCGGCGCATGGAAACCGAAGTCCATCAGGCGCTTGGCCACGTCATCGACCGTAATGCCGGTCTCTTTCAGCGGTCGCAGATCGACGATGCACTCATGCGCAACGATGCCATTTTCACCCGCATACAGGATCGGATAGTGCAGTGCCAGACGCTTTGCGATGTAATTCGCGTTCAGGATCGCCACCTGGCTTGCCCCCTTGAGTCCGTGACGTCCCATCAGCTTGATATAAGTCCAGCTGATCGGCAGGATGCTGGCGCTGCCCCATGGCGCTGCGCACACCGGTCCGGATTGTTTTTCCAGCATGCGATGTCCTGGCAGGAATGGTGCCAGATGCGACTTCACGCCGATCGGGCCGACGCCCGGTCCGCCGCCGCCGTGCGGAATGCAGAAGGTCTTGTGCAGATTCAGGTGCGATACGTCGCCGCCGAATTTGCCCGGCTGGCACAAGCCGACCATCGCGTTCATGTTGGCGCCGTCGATGTATACCTGACCGCCGTGCGCATGCACGATATCGCAGATTTCCGTCACGGCTTCTTCGAATACGCCGTGGGTCGACGGATAAGTGATCATGATCGCCGCCAGATCGGCAGCATGCTGCTCGGCCTTGGCCTTCAGGTCGGCGACATCGACGTTGCCGCGCTCGTCGCATTGCACCACAACCACCTGCATGCCCGCCATGTGAGCGGTTGCCGGATTGGTGCCATGTGCGGAGCTCGGGATCAGGCAGACGTTGCGATGGCCTTCACCACGGCTATTGTGGTACGCACGGATGGTCAGCAGACCGGCGTATTCGCCTTGCGAGCCGGCATTCGGCTGCAGCGAAACCGCATCGTAACCGGTGCACGCCACCAGCATCTGCTCCAGTTCCGTCGTCAGCTGCTGGTAACCCTGCGCCTGCTCCAGCGGGGCGAACGGATGAATGTTGCCGAATTCCTTCCAGGTGATCGGGATCATCTCGGTTGTTGCGTTCAGCTTCATGGTGCAGGAACCGAGCGGAATCATCGTGCGGTCGAGCGCCAGGTCCTTGTCCGAGAGCATGCGCAGGTAGCGCAGCATCTGGGTTTCGGAGTGATGGCTGTTGAAAACCGGATGGGTGAGATAAGCGCTCGTGCGAACCAGCGATGCAGGGATGCGATCTGCTGTTGCCGCTTCGCAGGCGGAGAATGCCGGTACCGCCTTGCCGGCGCCGGCAAAGATCGACCATAGCAACTCCACGTCTTCGCGCGTCGTGGTTTCATCGAATGAGACGCCGACGATATCGCTATCGACTGTCCGCAGGTTGATCGAGTTCTTGCGTGCTGCGGCATGAATCTCTTGAGTACGGCTAGCGGTACGCACTGTGACTGTGTCGAAGAACGCTTCATTGCGCACGTCGAAATCCAGTTTGCGCAAGCCGTCGACAAAGGTGGTCGTCAGACGATGCACCCGTTGCGCGATTGTTTTCAAGCCTTGCGGACCATGATAGACAGCGTACATGCTGGCGATGTTGGCAAGCAGCACCTGTGCAGTACACACGTTGCTGGTTGCCTTCTCACGACGGATATGCTGCTCGCGCGTCTGCATTGCAAGGCGGTATGCCTTGTCGCCGCGGCTATCGATCGACACGCCCACGACGCGCCCTGGCATCAGGCGCTTGTTTGCATCTCTGGTGGCAAAGTAGGCAGCGTGAGGACCGCCGTAACCAAGCGGCACGCCAAAGCGCTGTGCCGAACCGATCGCAACATCCGCACCGAACTCGGCAGGCGGCGTCAGCAGGGTCAGCGCGAGCAAGTCGGCGGCAACAACGACGAGCGCATTCTTGCTGTGGGCCTTCTCCACCGTCTCTGCGTAATTGCGGATTTCGCCGTCGAGAGCCGGATACTGCAGCAGCACACCGAAGCAGTCCAGCTTGTCCAGATCAGTGCGATGGTCGCCTACGACAACTTCGATGCCGATCGGCTCGGCGCGGGTGCGCACCACGTCGATCGTCTGAGGGAAGCAGTCCTGCGAAACGAAAAATATCTTGCTCTTGCTCTTCGACACGCGCTGGCAGAAGGTCATCGCTTCGGCAGCCGCCGTCGCTTCATCCAGCAGGGATGCATTGGCGATCTCCATGCCGGTGAGGTCCGACACCATAGTCTGGAAGTTCAGCAGCGCTTCCAGGCGCCCCTGTGAAATCTCGGGCTGATACGGCGTGTACGCGGTGTACCAGGCGGGGTTTTCCAACAGGTTGCGCAAGATAACGTTCGGCGTGTGGCAATTGTAGTAGCCCATGCCGATATAGGATTTGAAGAGCTGGTTTCTGGAAGCGATCTTCTGCAACTCATCCAGCACTTCCGGTTCAGTACGGGCCTCGCCGAGTGTCAGCGCTTCATTAGACAGGATCGCGCTCGGGACGACCTTCTTGATAAAGGCATCCATCGAATCGAACCCGAGTGTCGCGAGCATTGCCTTCCTGTCGGCTTCACCGGGGCCGATATGCCTGTCGATGAAATCCGTATGCTGCTGCAAATCCTCAAAAGCAGCCCGTTTCTGAACCATGGTTACCTCTCAAAACTGATTTCGTATATAGCGGATAAATCCAATGAATCGACCGGTCACACCGATGATTCCTGAAACTGTTTACTCAGGATGCGGCGCATGCTGCATCCCGGGCGTTTTAGCCGAGCGATTCGGTATACGCCTTGTAGCTGGCCTCGTCCATGAAGCCGCCGAGATCGGCTGCCTGATTCGGCTTGAATTTGTAGAACCAGCCGGCACCCATCGGGTCTTCATTGACCTTGCCCGGCTCGTCCGCCAAGGTTTCATTGATTTCGGTGACGACGCCAGCGGCCGGCATCAGGATTTCACCGGCAGTCTTTACCGATTCGATGACGGCGGCTTCTTCGCCCTTGCTGAATTCCTTGCCGGTTTCCGGCAGCTGCACATAGACCAGGTCGCCGAGATGATCCTGAGCGTAGTCAGTGATGCCGACTGTGACGAGACCATCGGCTTCCATACGCAGCCATTCGTGCTCTTGTGTAAACATGGTCTTGCTCATCTTCTCACCTCCTGAAAAAGTTATTGATTGAACGGTAGTTGCCGCTGATTCCTGATCTTGGCGACTAGGGAAAAACCAGCATTCATGCGGCGAAATTGTAGAGGGTTACGTGTTTTTATTGTATTCAAACGATCCTTAAATCTATTTATTAATGAAATTTAACATCGCATTTATATTTATTAATAAAAATAAATGCCCTCTGGTTTTAAAGGGAAAAAATATCGAAATTCGCCATATGACCGCGCTCAGAGAGGCATTAATCAAACGCAGAAAATCAGTGCGCAATGGAATTACTCCTCAATAAAAAGCAAAAAAGTAATGCTTCGCGCGCCAAAACTGCCGCGTGACACTTGCCAAATCGCTCAAATTTGCACATTTTTGTAAAATTTTCTCCTCCTTAACACCACCTGCCGGACTCAAAAGATTTCTTCTTTACTCATGAATTGGCAAGGCTTGCAAAGCGAGCCGGTCTGCGCGGTCTGCGTATAGGCAGTGTATTTCCAGAGTCGCTGAGCATCGTATTTCCTATCTGAATTGGTATGGAAGATGCAAGGCACAAGGCAGGAGCGGTGTACTGCAGCCTGCAGATACACAATAGCCCTGCTCCGGTTTTCCCTTCAAGAATTCAATTATTAAAAAGGAACCGACATGAAAAAGCTGGCAACCGTGTTTTCTATCGTCTTCGCATTGCTTCTAACGGCCTGCGCACCAACCAAATCTTCCCGCTCTACCGGTCAGGCACTGGACGACGCGGGCATAACCGCACGGGTCAAGACGGAAATTGCTCAAACGTCAGGTATTGGTGAAGCCGCGAGAATCAATGTCGACACCTATCGCGGCGTCGTCATATTGGCTGGCTTTGTAGATAACGAAAAGCAGAAAACCGATGCCGGCCAGGCAGCGGTACGCGTACCGGGCGTCGACAAGGTATTCAACAATTTGCAGATCAAGAGCAAGCATTAGCAGCTACGGCTACGGTGATGAGCCGAGCGTAAGTTCAGCGGTAGCCGGGGCGACGATTTTTTTGCAAAAAGCGCCAAAGCATTTTGTGCCCCGGCGATAAAGAAGCCAGCAATTCAATATATTCGTTCGCCTGGGACGAGCCATTGCCTTGCCTAAGGTTCAAGGCAATGGCTCGAATGCGCACTTTCTATTTGAAGAAATAGCTTTTATTCATACGCCGCCAGCCGCTTTTGTTCATCCGCATTGAAATGCGTCTGCCGCAATTGCTGCAATGCCATCTCACGGTCAATTGGTGGATAATTTGCGGTCGCGCCGAGTAGGCGGGTGCGTTCTGCCAGGTAGTCGTTGATGCGCGACTTCCATGCACCCTCCTCGCGGTCGACGTCGGCCATGCGCGCGGCGGCTTCCGGTGAAATTGCCGTTGCGCGCATGCGATAAATTTCGTCCTCGCTTGCACCCTGGCTGCGCAACTTTTTTGCCGACTCCTCCAGCCTGACGATCTGCATCGGGGCTTCGCGCTCTTCGCGCAACGCGGCCGGCAACGTAGTATCAAGCGCAGCCAGTTTCTCCGCCTTTTGTGCGGCGCTCATTGTTTTGTCCTGGCTGATTTCAAGCCGGGCTACCGCGTCCTGGTTGCGCATGTCTTCCATTGCAAACATGGCCTGTATTTCACTGGCGCTGAAAAACCGCGCCCGAGTCTCCTGCAGCGCATGCAACCGGGCACGAATCGCTTCGACGCTGCCGCCCGCGATCAATGGATTCTTTTCCACTTCAACCAGGGCTTTTTTGTAGTTCAGATAATTTGCCAGCAAAACCTTTGCTTCCGCTGCCGCATGCGGCTTGAGCCGCGCATCGAGCTCGCGTTCGATTTCTGCGCGAATCGACTCCAAGGGCTTTTCGCCGACTGCGCTGAGATAGTAATCAAACAGTCGTGGCAGTTCAGCGCTGACGACAAGTGCGTCTCCAGCCTCGACCTGAATGTTGCCATCCGGTTGAGTGCCTTCAAAAGAGCGCACGAAAGAAAACAGATTCGGCTCGGGCGACTTGGCAGGTGGCTCACTCTGCTCCGCCCGCATCAACTTGCCTCCGAAAAAAGCAGCGGCAATGCCTGCCGCTGCAATACAAGCGATTGATACTTTTTTCATGGTGTCCGGCTTTCTACAGTCCGAGATTCCTCAAGCGGTTTGCATGCTGCCGATACAGAGTGACCGGATTGGTCTCGAAGATATTGACGATGCCGATGGTCTGGTTGACTTCGTCGAGGTGATTCATCGCATAGTCATCGCGAATCACGCGTCCGAGACGGGTGGAGCAGCTGCTGACCAGTCCGTCATTTTTCGCGCCACCGAAGGCAAGCGATGTCAATGCAAGCGCAGGATCGAGGATGTCGAATACATTCGTGTAGGGGGTTGCGCCGCTCCACGAAAAATAGCGCACACCACGTGCCTCGTAAGCTCCCTCTCCGCAAGCAGTCGTCGGCACGCCATACGGATGCGCTGCATTGAACTGTGCCGATCCGACAGTGCTGAGCGAGACTGCGGCAGCCCGGGCGTTCTGCGGATAGCTCGAACTTCCCGATAGGAAGCTGATTATTGTCCCAAGGCCATTGGCGACCGATTCAATCACCGCTGCCGACAACGATCCCTCCGGCGCGATGCCGAGAATGATGTTGGCCACATTCGACCCCTTGTTGACGCCACCCACGCTGGTCACAGAGGCAACCAGATCGGGGCGGACGGAGGCGACATAACGGATGGTCGGGCCGCCATGGCTATGTCCGATCAGATTGACCTTCTGGGCGCCGGTTGCCGCAAGAATTTGCTTGACCTGCTGCAAAAGCTGCTCTCCGCGCACTTCGGTACTGTTCGCCGCCGCTACTTGCGCAACATAGACTCGTGCGCCGTCGCTGCGCAATGCCGAAGGAATGCCGTACCAGTAGTCAACCGGGCCGATGTTATCGAACCCGAAAAGACCGTGTACAAGCACGATGGGATATTTAGTCTGGGTATATCCCTGCGCGAAGGCCTGCGATGACAGGCTTGAGAAGGCGAACAGAACCACGGCGGCAAGCCGCCAAAATACTTTTTTCATATTAGGTGTCTCCTGAATTGGTTTTCTTGATGGATTTATTGATGCTGACGAGTCGTGGCGATGCCCCTCCTTTCCGGATGCTTTGTAAAAAATGAATTTGATGCGACAGAAAATGCAATCGTGCTGCGAACTTCTTTTCGAGCGCTGCTGTGGCCGGCTAACGAAGTAGCGATCCAGTTCCTGGTGAAGACGAGATTGGGAAGGGCTGGGTCTGTCGATAAGGGAGAAGACACCTTCGACAGCATTACGGCCTGTATTAACAGGCCCAAACTACGCTTGTGACCCCGCGCATGCTTGGGCGGGATCAAGCCACGCAGTGGTTTCGAGTTCAGGTTTTAGAAGGGATTATCGGTTTTGAAACCGTCAGGAATTTAGCGCATGCGCGGATCGTATAGCCACTTGCGGATTTTCTTTGCAGAGATTGCGGCAGCATCCGGGTGCGCCGGATTGATGAGCACATTGAATTCTTCCGGCACAATGGCCGAAGGGACAATCAGCAGTACGGATGCTTTTTCGGCGGCCCATTGATCTCCAAGATCCAGGCTAACCTTCCCGTATGGCATGGCATCCCAGCCAATGTATTTCCGTCCGGTGAGATCCAAGCGCACTGCCTTTTCCCATAGCTCATCCGGAATAACCAGTTCAACCAGATACCGGTTCAGCGGCAATCCGCCGGAATTCAGGTGAACAAAGGTTTCAAGGCAGGCTAGCGCGATATTGCCGGCGCTGTAGAGCATCGGGGTGCCGATACGATTCCAGCGGCCTCCGGTGCGCTTGGCTCCGGTACCGGAAACATCATCAGCCGTGTATTCAGGCGTATCGGCGGCAATGCGCCATACGGACCGGCTCAAACGTAGGCTCCGCTTTGCATGGTCGCAAGCAGGTTGGAAATCAGTTTCTGACCTTCAATCGTGTCCAGATAATCCGCAGGCCGCTGGCCGTTCAGAGCAGGCAGTGGCGACTCCAGCCATTGCGCCACCCACTTCGCAGCATCGAATCCTTCGGGATTGCCGGATTGCGCCACCATGGCTTCTACCTGGCCTATCAGTTGCGACATGCCAACCACACGTTCGCTGTCGTCAGTGGACAAGCGCCCTTGCGCCTGCACCTTGCGGTTGACGGTAGCGGGCGATAAGCGCAGGAAGCGGTATATCTTGTCTTGGGACACGTCCATTTTGCGAACGAGCTCCCGAACTTCAGTAGCATTCACCCCCCGTTTGATGATCTGCACGCGTACATCCGGTGTTGAATCATAAAGCGCACGGGAATCGGTCACGGCCACATCATTCAGGCGGCCGGAAACACCTTCTCGCGTAACCGACTGGCTTGATTTAGGCAGTTTTGCCCCACGCGGGGCTTTGGCGACGACAGCTGACATGATGCGCTCCTTTGATAATAAATCTTATATCAAATGAGCACAGATATCCAGTTACAGAGTGAGTGCAGCCCAAAACAAATTAGCAAAAACGAATATCATGGATGCTTGGAAACGACAAAAGCGCAACGTAAACGCGCGTCCGCTTTTGCTTGCGCGCTTTATCGAGAATTTTTAGTTATTAATTACCATGTCTGATGTACTGACTCACAACGATTCTCCTCCCGTACCCCCCGTTCCGCCCGGTGATGACGAATGCTGTCGCAGCGGCTGCGATCCCTGCATCTTCGATCTCCATGCACTGGCGATGGAACGTTACCGCGCAGAATTGCAGGCATGGGAAGAAAGGCAAAAGAGCACCGGGCTTGAATCGGTAAATCGGTAAAAGCCGTCCCGGCCGAAATGAATATAAAACGGATATAAAAATGGGTAGCGCTTGCGGTCAATCTCGATAAACCCTTGTTTGCCATGCATTGGCGTGTCGAGATAATTCTGCAGTTGGTACAACAGCTCCTTCTGCATGCACTTTGTAGTGTTTGCCACAATCAGCCACATCCAGTGCCCGCAAATGTGGCAAGCGTAAAAAGTCTGTCATTGTTACCTCTGGTTGCGAGCAACCACTACTTGGCCTTCTTCCTGTCTTTGCTTTCAACCCGTTGGTCGCTGGCCTTGGCAATGAATGTAGAGGTGGCTTGCCCCAGTCCAGATAGCAAACGAGCTTTATCCATTCCGTTCTTGTCGCTATATCCGCTAGCAGCACGGTAGGCGCGAAGAGCTTGTTGCTTGGCCTCATTGTGCATGCCATAGCGCCAAAGACTTTCAGCAATTAGGGTGGTTGCCCTTACCCGGTCATCGGTTCGACGGTCCGGAATCAGGTCAATCATGGCTAGTGCATCAAAGGTTGCTTTTCTGCCTTCGGCCTCAAACCCGTTCTGACGCATAGATGCTCCAAGAGTAAGTGTCCCCTTGACTTGCTCAAGGTAGCGAACTGCTTCCATACTATCGGAGATTGCTTGTGATGCCCGAAGATAGCTATTCGCAGCATCCTGTTTCGCCCCCTTCTTAACCTGCAACTCCGCAATCTGTCTCCAGGCGTTGGCTTGTATCCATGAAACCGGTCTAACTGGATGCTCAGCAAAATAGAGTGCCGTGTTCAAGTCCTCCCTCTTCACGGCATCATCGAAAATGCGCCTATGGGCCTCCTGACCATGATCAACGTACAAGTTCTGCGAGAGCCCAGAAGCAATAGTGAGGGCTCTTTGTGGGTTACCTGAACGCGCCTCGTGAATAGCCTGCGTATAGGGGGAGTTCTCGGGTAGCCTTTTCGTGTATCCAGCCTCGACTGCAACATTTGCCAACCCCTCAAGTGCCAATTTCCGCATGGAGTCTTGATTTATGGCTTTTGCCGCTGAAATTCCTGACTCAATCAGCTCCGATACTATTTGGCTATTGGTGTGCCGAACGGCGACTTGGGCCAAATCTCTATACGCGAACGCAGAATTGGCTGTTTTTCCTTGTCGCTGAAGATGCTTGGTCACAAGCACAACCATCCAGTCTTGGCTGCCCTTCGGGTCACGCACCAGCGCTTCAGAAATTTGCCGGTAGCCGCCACTGCCTTCTTCAGTTGCTCCGCTCTCGGCTGCTCTTAGGGCTTCTTCGAAGATGGCTCTGGCATCCGACTCTGCTCCATGCCCCGAATAGAAAAGGGCAGCCTTGGCTAATTCCCCGGACTTTAGGTAGTTCGCAGATTTTCCGGATATCGTCCGGGCCAAATTAAGTGCTCGCTGAACCAACTCGACAGAAAGCTTGGGCGGAATTGAGGGAACATCTGCAACGAGAGCCAGAAGGGCACCCGGCTGCATGTTTGGATGCATTCCGGCAATCGTATCCAAAGCGTCGTCAAGGAAACCGGCCTTTGCCTGCCCAGCGGGAATGGACCACTCGAACTTGTTCGCGGACTTCGCTTCCAGGAAAACCGCCCGGGATGCCTCCTTCCATCTGTTGTCGCTAATTAGCGTTTCAACATTCGACGGAGCTTGCTCCGCGGCACAGTGAAGCGCCGTTGCGACGGCCCATGCCGCAACCAGTGCAGAGCGCAACATCCGTGCTGAATATTTCATCTTGATTCTCCCAAGAGCGGAAAGCTAGATTGAGACGGCAGGACTGGGTGGCAAAACTCCACACAAAATTTCGAGTTTTATCCCCCCATCATATATGCCGATGTTTCAACAGTAAAATCCGACTTTTGCTGCAAAGTTCACCCTCGGTGAAACAAGCGATTCAACAGCGTATTCCGGATACCCATAAAAAAAGCCCCCGGATTACGCCGGGGGCTTCATCTTGCGCTGTAATTACGGCGCTATCTCAATCACGATATGTGCATCAGACCTTGACGGTATCCGCAACTTCGCGGAATTCCTGAAGCTGGTCGAAGTTCATGTAACGGTAGATATCGGCAGCGTTCTTGTCGATCACGCCGGTATTTGCCATGTACTCTTCCTTCGTCGGGATCTTGCCGAGCATTGCGCAAACCGCTGCAAGTTCAGCCGAGCCGAGGTAGACACGGGTATCCAGACCGAGACGGTTCGGGAAGTTACGGGTCGAGGTCGACATGGCGGTCGAACCCTTGCGCACTTGTGCCTGGTTACCCATGCACAGCGAGCAGCCCGGCATTTCCATACGCGCGCCGGTACGACCCAGCGTGCCGTAATGGCCTTCGGACATCAGAACCTGCTGGTCCATCTTGGTCGGCGGAGCGATCCACAGGCGAACCGGAATGTCGGACTTGCCTTCAAGCAGCTTGGAAGCGGCACGGAAGTGGCCGATGTTGGTCATGCAGGAACCGACAAATACTTCGTCGATCTTGTCGCCAGCAACTTCGGACAGGGTCTTCACATCGTCCGGATCGTTCGGGCATGCAACGATCGGCTCATGGATGTCAGCCAGGTTGATTTCGATGACGGCAGCGTATTC
>DATFAZ010000100.1:0-2753 GCA_035254105.1 Noviherbaspirillum sp.
AAAACAAGCATGCCATTATCACAAGCTTGGCAGAAGGCGCCTCTTCCGGCGATTTACATGGGGCCATCCGCCTCCCGCCAAGTCAATCAAAGCACAAGGACATGTCCTTTGCGGGGATCGATGCGGCCGGCATGCATTTCAGCGATAAGGGCTTGCGCGCCTGCGTAGCCGCGGGTCTCGGTGACTTCCATCCAGGGATTTTGCCGATCGCTGACGCGTCGGACGAAATCGAGCTGGGCCTCGTTGAAGCGCTGATTGACGACATCATGCCCCCAATCCTCGTTACGCTTGCGAATCTGCACTGGCGCAAAGTAGAGTCGCGGCTTCGGGCCGGGCAAGGCGGTGTCGCGCAAAAAATTCGTATTCTGTGCGGAGCCGGCAAAGCAGTCGTAAGTCAGCGCGTCGCCGAAATGGTGATGTATCGTCGCGCGCAAGGCTTCATTGCCAGAGAAATCCATGTACAGGGTCGGCGTGTCCTTGCTCATCGTGGTCACCTCCTCGTAGACCGCGCTGCGGTGATAGCACCCGAGGCTATCCACAAACGCCCGGTTGCCGCGCGAAGTCAGTCCGATCAATTCGACATCGTATTTCTCATGCAGGCAAAACGCGGTGCCATATGCAGTCTTGCTCGACGCACTGGAAATAAGAATCTGCCGGGCCCCAAAGAACTTGTTGTCCTGCAGAAAATCGGCGCCCATGAACGAGGTGATGAACAAGGGACGCACAATCATCTGGTAATTCTCGTTTTCTCGCACATAGGCGGGATCGTTACTGCAACGCGTGTATTGGTTATAGGCCGAAACCAGAGCCTGGCGATGTTTCGAAACGTCATAGAATCCGCGCTTGCTAACTCGATCGGCCTGCATCTTGATATGGCTGGCAATCGGGAAATAGCCGTAAAAGCGCTCGCCGACTTCCACGCCTTCCGCTTCCGACAGAACCACCTCGGCAAATCCCCAGACAGGCATGTGCCCCCAGCCCTCGCAATGAGTCGGAAAGAATTCCCAATATTGCATCGCGTCGCCGAACGCCGCGTAGGTGATATTGTTGGTCGTGATCGCGACGCGGTCGATCTTGAGCACCACCTCCCCCTCCTGCAGAGGCAGGAGGATCCGGGTGGAATCCACCCGGCTTTCGTTCAAGGCGTCCTTGCGGGTCAGCAGCCGTGTTACAGTCATTGCATCCGACATTTCGTTCTCCTTTTTCAGTCACAGGTCGATGTCTCCAATGTATCCGCGCCGCCCTTCCTCCGGGTTCGGAAATCAAAATGCCGGGCGAAAGACTCGGGTGAAGCCCCTGAAGCGACCATTACAGGCACGGGCAAAGTTCACTGTGCAGGCGATTTATGACGCCTTTGTTCGGATTTGGCGCACACACGGATGGGAAGGCGTCACCACGCGCGCAGTCGCTCTTGAAACCGGTGTATCAGTGGGGACCTTGTACGAATATTTTCCGAACAAGCATGCGCTGCTCTCGGGTTATGTGCGTCACTGCATCGATGTGTTGCTGGAGGAAATCGACAGAAAAGTCATCGCGCCTCCCGCAGCGTCCTGGGAGCAGCGCATACACCGGCTAGTACGGCTCACCTGCGGCATCGACGTCGCCGAATTGCCCTATTTCGATTCCGAAATGCTCGCTCTTGAAAACCAGATTGCCGAGCAAAAGCATCATCGCCGCGTATATGACGAGCTTTCGGCGAAGTGGATTGCGGCAATCGACGCGTGCACCGATCTTCCGCGGCGCGCCAGTGCCGATTCCGTGAGGGCGCTGTACTTGTCCGTATGGGGAGGAAGACGCTATCTATTGCTCATCGACCAGCAGGGTCTGACCGCCGCACAATGGGCGATCGAGATGGAGCGTCTTTGCCGAGCTGCGTTGCTACAGCCAGACAATCTGATTCCGGTTGAACACCAGGAGAAACGCAATACGCCTTAGCGGGGACAATCGAAATGGTAGACGCCCAGTTCTGCGCCATTCTCTTTTAGCTCAAGCTCGATGCTGCATTCCGAATTGCCCTGCACGCCCAGTGCCACGCGCCCCAGGGATGTAGGCGCCTTCGCCATGGCCTTGACCAGCCCCTGTTGACTGATACGGGACGTTCCGCCGCTACCTCGCTGAATCACGTCAAGACGGAAATTAATTTGCCTGTCGGTCACAGTCTTTACATAGGGAACCAGAAGGGTCTGCCCCATGTTGGCCTGTGTATCGAGCCAAACCTGCAAGTTTGCGTCAGCAGCCATCATGCCCTCCTTGAACTCAATGATATTGAAAGGCGAGCGAAAGTTCGCCCGCCTTTCTCTTTTCTTGCTTTAGAAAAGATTAGTGCTGCCAGACAGCGGCATGATTGGTATTGCCTGATTGGCTGATCGAAGCCACAAAGCCGTTACCAGTCTGCAGAATTGCTGCAGTGTTACGAGCAGCGAAGCTCGTGCCATCACCGTTCTGGACGATAGTGGCCAGGCTGCCATTGCCGGCTTGGGCGATGTTCGCATAGCTCCAGTCACCGGTCTGCGTGATATTGCCTGTCAGGGCATTACCGCCGGATTGGCCGATCAGCGCTTCGTTGTTGTTCCCGCCCTGGCTGATTTGGGCCAGGGAGTTGGACGCGCTGCTCTGCGTAATCGATGCAGCATTCAAGATGCCATCCTGGCTCACGCTTGCGACATCGTTATAGCCGTTCGTTTGCGACACGTTAGCAGTGTTGTTGTCACCGTTTTGCGTCACAGATGCCTGGTACAGGCCTTGAACAGAGC
>DATFAZ010000101.1:0-21809 GCA_035254105.1 Noviherbaspirillum sp.
TCCGCAGTCGTTTCACTGGACCATGCAATTGCACGTACCATGGGGCTTGCTTGTCGCAGTAGCGACGGTATTGCTGATTGCAGCCGGCATCACGGCGCTGGCAGCAGGAAGATACGCCGTGTCCGGCGATGCCGTACGGGCAGTCAGGGAGGATTGGTAATGTTGTTATTCCTGCGTTGCTTCATTCTGCAAGCGCTCGTCAGTTCAGGATTCCTGTTTTCTTTTGCGATGGCGGCTTTTGCCGCACCGCCTCAGTTCGCTCCCGTCGAGCCCGGCAAGGAGCTAAGGTTTCCCCATGATTTTGGCGCCCACCCCGACTTTCGCACGGAATGGTGGTACGTGACCGGCTGGCTGGAAACGCCGGATAACAAACCGCTCGGATTCCAGATCACGTTTTTTCGTTCCGCTACCGAGCATGACCGAGATAACCCAAGCCGGTTTGCGCCGAAGCAGCTTGTGATCGCGCATGCAGCATTGTCCGATCCAGCGTATGGCAAGCTGCTGCATGACCAGAGAAGCGCACGCGATGGCTTCGGGCTGGCATACGCAAAAGAAGGCAATACCGATGTCAAACTCGGCGACTGGCATTTCGTGCGCGAGGCGAACGGCCGCTATCAGGCCAGCGTGGCCGGGAAGGACTTTGCACTGAACTTCACGCTTATGCCAACGCAGGCGCCGATGCTGCAAGGCGACAGGGGATTTTCGCGCAAGGGTCCGAAGCCATCGCAAGCGAGTTATTACTACAGCGAACCGCAGCTGAGCGTGAGCGGCACCGTCACGCGCTATGGCAAACCGGTGACTGTCAGCGGCAGCGCGTGGCTGGATCATGAATGGTCCACCAGTGTGCTCGATCCGCAAGCCGCCGGATGGGACTGGGTAGGAGCGAACCTCGACGATGGCTCCGCCCTGATGGCGTTTCGCATTCGCCGCCGGGACGGGGAAACAATCTGGGCGCATGCGGCGCTTCGCGACAAGACAGGCCGAATGACGCAATTCGGACAGGATCAGGTACGCTTCATTGCGGAGCGTAACTGGCGCTCTCCGCGCACCAATGCCAGTTATCCGGTAGCGACACGTATTATCACCGGGTCGACCGAATGGCAATTGACACCACTACAGGATGACCAGGAACTGGATTCACGCCAGTCTACCGGCGCCGTGTACTGGGAAGGCGCTGTCACCCTCAGCCGCGACGGCAAGCCGGCGGGACGCGGCTATCTGGAAATGACAGGCTACGTAAAACCATTAAAACTATGAACCGCTCCCCCGCCGCCGTACAAGAAAAAGGCAGCCTGGCAATGCTCAAGGGGTTGCTGTCATTCCTTGCGCCGTACAAGAAGCAGTTCCTGCTGGCCGGTATTGCGCTCGTGATCGCGGCCGGTGCGACGCTTGCCATCCCCTATGCGTTCCGGCAGATTATTGATGTCGGCTTCGGTCAACCCGGCACAGGCGATGTGCAGGGCAGCGCGTACATCGACCGCTATTTCATCGCACTGTTCGGCGTGGCCTGCGTGCTCGCGCTCGCGACTGCGGCCCGGTTTTACATGGTGTCATGGCTGGGCGAGCGCGTGACCGCGGACTTGCGCAGCGCGGTATACCGGCATGTGGTTACGCAAAGCCCGCAGTTTTTCGAGACCACCCAGACCGGCGAAGTGCTGTCGCGCCTGACCACCGACACTACCCTGATCCAGGCGCTGGTCGGCACCAGCATCTCAATGGCCCTGCGCAACCTGCTGCTGTTCGCAGGCGGACTGGTGATGCTGTTCGTGACCAGTCCAAAATTGTCCGCAATTATTGTGGTGATGCTGGCTGCCGTGGTCTTGCCGATTGTTGTCTTTGGCCGCCGGGTACGCAAGCTGTCGCGTGCCTCGCAGGATCGTGTTGCTGATGCGTCCGCGCTCGCCGGCGAGATCCTGAATGCGATGCCCACGGTGCAAGCATTCACGCATGAAAAAATGGAAGGGGAGCGCTTCAGCGTCTCAGTCGAGCGCGCATTCGGGACTGCAATGCAGCGCATCCGCGCGCGCTCCTTGCTGACCGTGGTGGCAATCCTGCTGGTATTCGGCGCAATCGTTTTCGTATTGTGGCTGGGTGCGCACGAAGTCATTCGGGGCACCATGACAACTGGCCAACTCGGGCAATTCATCCTGTATGCGGCAATCGTTGCCGGCGCAATCGGTGCGCTGTCGGAGGTGCTGGGTGAAGCGCAACGCGCCGCAGGGGCGACCGAGCGCCTGCTGGAGCTGTTATCGGTGGATTCTCCGATCCAGTCTCCTGTTCAGCCACAGGCACTGCCACCTCGTACGGCGAATGGCGCTGCCCTGTCACTGCGCCATGTCAGCTTCTGCTACCCTTCCCGCCCGCAGTCAGCGGCCTTGTCCGACCTGACACTGGAAATTCGTCCAGGCGAAACTGTCGCAGTTGTCGGCCCCTCAGGCGCTGGCAAGACCACGCTGTTCCAGCTATTGCTACGTTTCTACGATCCCCAACACGGAAGCATCCTGCTCGATGGCATCGATATCCGCCACCTGAGTTTGCAGACCTTGCGCGATGCGATCGGCATCGTGCCGCAGGATACGGTGATTTTCTCTGACAACGCGATGGAAAATATCCGCTACGGCAGTGCCGATGCCTCGGATGCAAACGTGATCGCGGCTGCCAAACTGGCGGCGGCGCATGAATTCATTGAGCGCCTGCCGCAGGGATATCAATCGTTTCTCGGCGAGCGTGGCGTGCGGTTGTCGGGCGGACAACGCCAGCGCATTGCGATTGCCCGTGCCCTGCTCAAGAATCCGCCATTGCTGCTTCTCGATGAAGCCACGAGTGCGCTGGATGCGGAATCCGAGCGTCTGGTGCAAGGCGCGCTGGAAGCTGCAATGACAGACCGCACCACGCTGGTGATCGCTCACCGGCTCGCCACGGTGCAAAGCGCCGACCGCATCATCGTGATGGAACATGGCCGTATTGTCGAAACCGGCACGCATGGGTCGCTGGTCGCTCAGGGCGGCCTGTATGCGAGCCTGGCGGCGTTGCAGTTTTCACAAGCATGAGCCTGGCGCTGCGGCTTACTTTAAAATAGCGCGACTAATGCCAATCCATCCGGCACTCAAACCGGAAATCAGCCTAGAAAACAGACCCATGCGCCAATATCTCGATTTCATGCGCCACGTGTACGAACACGGCACCGAAAAAACTGACCGTACCGGCACCGGCACCCGCTCGGTATTCGGGTACCAGATGCGCTTCGATCTGCAGGAAGGCTTTCCGCTGGTGACCACCAAGAAGCTGCACCTGAAGTCGATCATCCATGAGCTGATCTGGTTTCTCGCCGGTTCCACCAACACCAAGTACCTGAAAGAAAACGGCGTGTCGATCTGGGACGAGTGGGCCGATGCGGAAGGCAATCTGGGTCCAATCTATGGCTACCAGTGGCGCTCCTGGCCGAAACCGGATGGCGGGCACATCGACCAGATCACGCAGCTCGTTGAACAGATCAAAAACAATCCCGATTCCCGCCGCCTGATCGTCTCAGCGTGGAACGTGGCCGATATCCCGCAGATGAAGCTGCCGCCCTGCCATGCGTTCTTCCAGTTCTACGTCGCCGACGGCAAGCTGTCCTGCCAGCTGTACCAGCGCAGCGCCGACATCTTCCTCGGTGTGCCATTCAACATCGCATCGTACGCGCTGCTGACGCACATGATGGCCGAGCAGACGGGGCTCCAGCCGGGCGAATTTATCTGGACCGGCGGTGACTGCCACCTGTACTCGAATCACCTGGAACAGGTGCAGGAGCAACTGGCACGCACCACCTTCCCGCTGCCGAAACTAGTAATCAAGCGCAAACCGGATTCTCTCTTCGATTACAAATTCGAGGATTTCGAGATCACGGATTACCAGTCGCATCCGCACATCAAGGCGCCCGTAGCAGTATAAATCAGACGCATCGGACGAATCGAACAAATGAGCCACCTGACTATCATCGTCGCTACCGACGCGCAGCACGGCATCGGCATCAACAACACCCTGCCGTGGCGCTTGCCGGAAGATCTGGCACATTTCAAGCGAATCACATCCGGACATCCGATCATCATGGGGCGCAAGACCTTTGATTCGATTGGCCGGCCGCTGCCGAACCGGCGCAATATCGTCATCACGCGCAACGCTGCGTGGACACATTACGGCGTTGAAAGCGTGACATCAGTGGATGGCGCCCTCGCGTTGGTCGGGGATACGCCGGCCTATGTGATCGGCGGCGCGCAAATTTATGCGGAAGTTCTGCCAGTTACAAACAGGCTGATCATTACGGAAATTGCCCGCAACTTCAACTGCGACGCATTCTTCCCAGCCATCGATCCGCAGAAGTGGAAAGAGGTTTCACGCGAACAGCATCACTCCGAAGAACAGAACTTTGACTACGCGTTCGTCGTCTACGAAAGACGCTAGGATTTCTGCCGGTTCGGCAACCAGCATGAACATCAAATATGAACATCAAATAGATTTATCCGCAGGCCTGCTTCCGCATATCCCGACAAGCTGTTAGCTAAAACGCCAAACCGCCACGTCGAAAAGGCGTAATCCAAGATTACTCAGGCAGACCCTATCGATGCGCGCTAATCGTCGCTCGTATCGGTTGAGCGGCGCTGTCCCAGCTGTATATCCTTGCCCAGGTATTCGCCATTCTCATCGATGTCATCGGGATGGATAGGCTCACGCCCCCCCTTCCCACGTTTCGCAGTCAAGCGGTTCCGACGGTGGAATGCCGGAAGAAGGCTTTATTTCTGCCGGCATTCCACTCTGTCTATATAACGCCTCAGAACGATTCATGTTCATGATGAATTCCTTATATGCCTTGCGCGGGTCTTGCGCGACAGCATGAATGAAGTGGGCATTTCCACTCCACGGTTGCATTGTGTGCCGCACTTACGTCGCTTTGCACTCTCCAATTAAATTTATGGCGTCCTGAAATAGTTGCGCCGCATTATCGGGGCAGCGCTTAACAGGCGGGAAATGCTCTTTAAGCGGACTGGACGACATCTCTTCTCTAAAGAGGATTATTGGGTTCACGCGCCGCACGTTAGTTCCGGCCAGCTAAGGCCCGACTAGCTCCGACCTGCAACAAACTTAAAAATAAGCCGCAACATCTTTGATGCGCTCGTGTCAAACTGGTTTGCCTCCGAAGTTTCCGAACCTTCCCTGTCTCCCGACTGGTGCAGCGGCAAGGAAAGCATTTTTCTCCAGCAAGGCAAAAGAGTTCACCTCTTTGAAAACTTAAAAACGGAAGAAAGGAGATAGACATGAAGCAGCAATATCAAAAATCCGCACGGGGTCAATCGCTGATGGGATTGATCAGTGCCGCCGCACTTGGTGCGGTGGCGATGTATATGTCGGACCCGGATCGCGGCAGGCGGCGGCGAGCGTTGGCAACCGACAAGGTGCGTAGCCTGGCCACGAAGACCAGCGACGCCATTGATGTGGCTACGCGCGACCTTGGCAACCGGGCGCAGGGCATGCGTGCGCAAGCCACCCGCACTTTCTCCCGGCATGCCACCGACACGGACAATGACGAACTCACGGTGGCCCGTGTTCGCAAGGAAATCGGGCGTGTAGTCGCGCATCCACGCGCTATCAAGGTGACAGCACAACAAGGCTACGTCAGCTTGCGCGGTTCTGTTCTTGCCCATGAAAAACAGCAACTGCTTGATCGTGTGAAATCCGTTCCCGGCATCTCCGAAGTCGACGACAAACTGGAAGAACACGAGAGCCCCGTCGGCATTCCCAGCCTGCAAGGTGAAGGCAGGCTGCGGCGTGCAAGCTCCTCGATCATGCAGGAGACCTGGTCACCAGCACTGCGCGCAATAGCGGCAATTGGTGGTGGCGCACTCGGCCTCTACGGATTGACGCGCAGGACACCGGCAAGCGTGGCGGCGGCAACTCTGGGGGTCGGCCTGATCACGCGCAGTGTGCTCAATCGCCCCTTCAATCGCCTTGCAAGCCAGGGTGCCGGCCAGCGGGTGATCGACCTGCAAAAATCCATCTACATCCAGGCTTCCCCGGAAACGGTTTTCGACGAATGGAGCCGCTACGAAAACTTCCCCCACTTCATGTCCAACGTCCAGGACGTCCGTGATCTTGGCAATGGACGCTCGCACTGGATTGTGAGCGGCCCCGCTGGCACGCGTATCGAATGGGATGCAAGCATGACGGAGTCGGTGCGGCCGCAGCGCCTGGCGTGGAACAGCGAACCGAATGCAACCGTGCAACACAGTGGGACGGTACATTTCGAACCTTCCGGCGACGGCACGCGCGTCACCGTGCAGATGCTGTACAGCCCGCCGGCAGGCAAGCTGGGGCATGCCTTTGCGTCCTTATTCAATGGCAATCCGAAACGGCAAATGGAGGAAGACCTGATGCGCATGAAGTCATACATCGAAAGCGGCATTCCGCCTCATGATGCAGCGCAGCCGATGATGCAAGCACAGTCGTCCTCGCAACAACCGCAGGGTACGACTTTGCACTAGGCCTGCCCGCTAGAGTCCTGAGCCGTCGGGAGATGGCTCAGGCGAATTACCGAGCGACTTGTTTTTCCCTGATATGCCATGTCAACCGCTACCAATTCGCCATTGAGCGTTGCAATCGCTTCCGAAGCGCATCTTCTGCATGGAGCACCCACCGATTATGACCCTTTGCTGGAATTTGTCGGCGATGCGCGCTTTGTCCTGCTGGGCGAAGCGACGCATGGCACTCACGAGTTTTATCGGGAACGCGCCGAAATCACCAAACGCCTGATCCTCGAGAAAGGCTTCACCGCCGTGGCGGTCGAAGCCGACTGGCCGGATGCCTATCGCGTTAATCGCTATGTGCGCGGCATCGACGACGATCCCACCAGCGAACGTGCGCTGGCCGGCTTCAAGCGTTTCCCCACCTGGATGTGGCGCAATACCGACATGCTCGAGCTTGTCGACTGGCTGCGCAGCTACAATTCATCGCTCGCAGCGGCTACGCCGCGCATCGGCTTTTACGGCTTGGACTTGTACAGCATGTTCACATCCACGCAAGAGGTGCTGAACTACCTGAACAAGATCGATCCGGATGCGGCGAGCCTTGCCCGTGCACGCTATGCCTGCTTCGACCATTTTCATGAGGACAGCCAGCATTATGGCTACGCGACCAGTTTCGGCATGTCGCCTAGCTGCGAGGATCAGGTCATCGCCCAACTGAGCGAGTTGCAGGCGCACGCAAGTGAATATCAGGATGGACAACTCGCCGATGAAGAATATTTTTACGCTGAACAGAATGCGCGGCTGGTCAAGAATGCCGAAAAATATTACCGCACCATGTTCCAGGGCCGGATCTCCTCCTGGAACCTGCGCGACAAACACATGGCGGAAACACTGGACGCGCTCGCGGCGCACCAGTCTAGGTTGGCAGGCAAGCCCGCCAAAATCGTCGTGTGGGAGCACAATTCGCATATCGGGGACGCCCGGGCGACCGAGCTCGGCTACAAAGGCGAATGGAATGTCGGCCAGCTGGCACGCGAACGCTACCATCATGACGCCGTACTGGTCGGTTTCACCACCTACCAGGGCACGGTGATGGCGGCTTCCGACTGGGATGGCCCGGCCGAAACCAAGCAGGTACGCCCCGCCCTGCCAGGTAGTTATGAGGAAACCTTTCACCGTACCGGCCTGCCGCGCTTCCTGCTGCCGCTGCATCACTCCACGGTACTGCCGTCAACTGCCCTGCTGGAACGCGCAATCGGCGTTATCTATGCACCTGAAACCGAACGTCAGAGCCACTATTTTTACGCACACCTGGCCCAGCAATTCGACATGGTGCTGCATTTCGATGAGACGCAAGCGGTAGAACCGCTGGAAAATACGGCCCATTGGGAAACGGGAGAAGCACCAGAGACTTACCCGGCCGGGATCTGATCAGCCAAACAGCCAACCTGCTCCTGTGCATGCAAATGAAGTAATTTCCGCCCGAAGGCGCAATCCATCCAGCCAGGCCGCTCCTGCTGGCACTCCGAAACCGGCTACAGCAGCAAATATTGGTATATTTGCATATCTTTTTTCACCTGACGCGCTCGTTCTTACGAGTTTTCCCCATCAAATTTCCATATCTGCGACAATATCCGCCTTTTGAATTTTTCGGCGCGCAAGCGGTTGTTGCAACGACTTGCCCAGGCGTCTCCCTGAACCATCCTGTTATTGGAGACCTCGATGAAATTCCGCTTCCCCATCGTCATCATTGATGAAGACTTCCGCTCCGAAAACACATCCGGCCTGGGTATCCGCGCGCTCGCGCAAGCCATGGAAAACGAAGGCATGGAGGTGGTCGGTGTAACCAGCTATGGCGACCTGTCGCAATTCGCGCAGCAGCAATCGCGCGCCTCCGCCTTCATCCTGTCGATTGACGATGAAGAATTCGGCGGCGGCAGCTTCGAAGAAACCGATAGCGCATTGAAAGCATTGCGCGCCTTTGTCGGGGAAATTCGCCACAAGAACGCCGACATCCCGATTTATCTATACGGAGAAACTCGCACCTCGCGCCATATTCCGAATGACATCCTGCGCGAACTGCACGGCTTCATCCATATGTTCGAGGACACGCCGGAATTCGTCGCGCGCCACATCATCCGCGAAGCCAAATCCTATCTCGACAGCCTGGCGCCGCCCTTCTTCCGCGCGCTGGTGCATTACGCGAAGGACGGCTCCTATTCATGGCACTGCCCCGGCCACTCCGGCGGCGTCGCCTTCCTGAAGTCGCCGATCGGCCAGATGTTCCACCAGTTCTTTGGCGAAAACATGCTGCGTGCCGACGTCTGCAACGCAGTCGAGGAACTCGGCCAGTTGCTCGACCATACCGGGCCGGTGGCAGCAAGCGAGCGCAATGCTGCGCGCATCTTCAATGCCGACCATTGCTACTTCGTCACCAACGGTACCTCGACCTCGAACAAGATGGTCTGGCACTCGACTGTGGGGCCCGGAGATATCGTCGTCGTAGACCGCAACTGCCACAAATCGATCCTGCATTCGATCATCATGACGGGCGCGATTCCGGTGTTCCTGATGCCGACACGGAACCACCTCGGTATCATCGGCCCGATCCCGCTCGAAGAGTTCAAGATGGAAAACATCATGAAGAAGATCGAGGCGAACCCGTTTGCGCGCGAAGTAAAGAACAAGAAGCCGCGTATCCTGACGATCACGCAATCGACCTATGACGGCGTGGTGTACAACGTTGAGACCATCAAGGAAATGCTGGACGGGAAAATCGACACGCTGCACTTCGACGAGGCATGGCTGCCGCACGCGACCTTCCACGAGTTCTACAAGGACATGCATGCAATCGGCAAGGATCGGCCGCGCGCAAAGGAATCGCTGATCTTCTCGACGCAATCGACGCACAAGCTCCTTGCCGGCCTGTCGCAGGCATCGCAGATCCTGGTGCGCGATTCGGAAACCGTGAAGCTCGATCAGGACATGTTCAACGAAGCCTATTTGATGCACACGTCCACCTCGCCGCAGTACGCGATCATTGCATCGTGCGACGTCGCTGCCGCCATGATGGAGCCGCCGGGCGGCACTGCGCTGGTTGAAGAAAGCATTCTCGAAGCGCTCGACTTCCGCCGTGCGATGAAAAAGGTCGACGAGGAATGGGGCCAGGACTGGTGGTTCCAGGTGTGGGGCCCGGACAACTTTGCAGAGAACGGCATCGGTTCGCGCGAAGACTGGATGATTCGGGCCGAGGATGACTGGCATGGCTTCGGCAAGCTCGCGCCAGGATTCAACATGCTCGACCCGATCAAGGCGACGATTGTCACGCCGGGCCTTGCACTGGACGGCAAGTTTGGCAATACCGGCATTCCGGCGTCGATCGTTACCAAATACCTCGCTGAACACGGCGTCATCGTCGAGAAGGCTGGCCTGTACTCGTTCTTCATCATGTTCACCATCGGCATCACCAAGGGCCGCTGGAACACGCTGCTGACCGCGCTGCAGCAGTTCAAGGATGACTACGACAAGAACCAGCCGATCTGGCGCATCCTGCCCGAATTCGCTGCCCGCAACCCGCGTTATGAGCGCATCGGCCTGGCCGACCTGTGTCACCAGATCCACGACATGTACAAGGCGTACGACGTCGCGCGCCTGACCACGGAAATGTATTTGTCCGATATGCAGCCGGCCATGAAGCCGTCGGATGCTTTTGCAAAGATGGCACACCGCGAAATCGAACGCGTCGCGATCGACGAACTGGAAGGTCGCGTCACCGCGATCCTGTTGACGCCTTACCCGCCGGGCATTCCGCTCCTGATCCCGGGTGAGCGCTTCAACAAAACCATCGTCGATTACCTGCGCTTTGCGCGGGACTTCAACGAGAAATTCCCGGGCTTCGAAACCGACGTACATGGCCTGGTAACGCAAGATGTCGGCGGCAGACGCGGTTATTATGTAGACTGCGTCAAATAAAAATCAAAGGCGCCCATAAGGCGCCTTTTTTCTGCCGGTAACACACCGGATTCACTGGAGGAAATCATGATCCCTGCGCGCGAAGCACTCGAACGTCTGCGTGAAGGAAACCGTCGTTTCGTCGCCGAAATCAAGAACCATGCATCCAACTCCGGCCATGCGCGACGCATTGAACTGACCGCCGGACAGGAGCCGTTTGCCATCATTCTCGGTTGTTCCGATTCACGCGTGCCGGCCGAACTGGTATTCGACCAGGGCCTGGGGGATCTGTTCGTGATCCGGGTCGCTGGCAACATCGTCGCACCCTCGCAGATCGGCAGCGTTGAGTTTGCCGCTGGCCAGTTCAGCACGCGGCTGGTGGTGGTGCTCGGCCACACCAATTGCGGCGCGATCACCGCCACACTGGATGAGTTGCGCCGCCCGACCGCAAACCAGTCACGCAACCTGCGTTCGATCGTGGATCGGGTACGCCCGTCAGTCGAAACACTATTGGAAACCGACCTCAGGAACGATCCGCATGCACTGATACACCAGGCCGTGCGCGCCAACATTCGTGCCTCCGCAAACCAGTTGCGGCACGGCTCCGAAATTCTCGAAAACCTGATTCAGAATGAGGGACTAATGGTGGTCGGTGCGGAATATTCCCTAGAAACGGGAGAAGTGGAATTTTTCGACGCAGTCCCGTAAGGCCGCAGCGGCTTTAACAGCCTTCATTACGGATACGCCGGAAAGCTTCAGTCTTTCGCGAATAACGAAAACTGAAATTTCCCGGCGCACTCAGAATAACAAACCCGGTACTACTCTGACCCATCAGGTTTTCGGCAATGTCACGCCGCGTTGCCCCTGATACTTGCCTCCGCGATCCTTGTACGAAGTCTCGCATACTTCATCGCTCTCAAAGAACAAGACCTGCGCGCAACCCTCGCCCGCATAAATCTTTGCCGGCAGTGGCGTGGTGTTGGAAAACTCCAGCGTGACATAGCCTTCCCATTCCGGCTCGAACGGCGTCACATTAACAATGATGCCGCAACGCGCGTAGGTCGATTTGCCCAGACAGATGGTGAGCACGCTGCGCGGAATGCGGAAGTACTCCACCGTACGCGCCAGCGCGAAGGAGTTTGGCGGAATGATGCAGACATCGCCCTTGAAATCGACAAAGGATTTTTCATCGAAATTTTTCGGATCGACGATCGTGCTGTTGATGTTGGTGAATATCTTGAATTCGTTGGCGCAGCGAATATCGTAGCCATACGATGAAGTGCCATAGCTGACGATTTTCTGGCCATCGACATGGCGCACCTGGCCGGCTTCGAAGGGCTCGATCATGCCCTGTTCCTGCGCCATGCGCCGGATCCACTTGTCGGATTTAATACTCATTGTTTTCGCGGAAAGTTGATTAGGGAAATGCATTGCAGCATCAGGGAACCGGACGTCGAGAAGATCATCCAGATAAACGATCCTTCCTGACGACAGCCCGGCCCTTATGACGCTTGATGCCGATTCCCCGCGATTTTACGCGAAAACTTTCCCGCAGCCAGTGTTTTGAAGCGAAGCAAGACCGATCCGGCCAAGAGGATCCACAAGCTGGGAAATATTGCCGAAATAACTAGACTGCCTGTCGCGCCGGTTCCGGCTGGCGCCCCTTCTGGCTACGGAAAGCGGATGCCTGATGTACATATTCCTGCTGCACGCATTCGCTGTACGCTTCCTTCAACCGCGTCGGATCTTGCAGTAATCGGTCTTTCCATTCGCCAAGCCGGACCTGATGCTGGATCAATCCGCGCAGTATGCCGGAATGCTCGGTAATTCCGACTGCATTGCAGCCAATTAGCACATCCTTACTGAATTCCAGCCGCAGATATTTGAAACTGCGATCATCGGCGACTTCTGACCACTGTCCGCCCCGTATGCCCTGCCACTGACCAAAGGAGGAAGAAATCAGTCCCATCGTATCCAGAACGTCAATCTGCCGCACTCCGCGCTGGAATGCATTTTTACCCGTCATATTGAGGGCTGCACAGTAAGCCTGATCCGCTGCGTTCGGCTGGACACCGGAAATGTAACTGCTTTCGGTGGCACTATCGAACGATTCTGCACAATCGCCCGCAGCATACACACCTGGCACATTGGTCTGCATTGATGCATCAACAACGACTCCTTGCAGGCAGCGAATGCCGCTCCCTTTCAGGAAACCGATATTAGGCACTGTACCGGCCGAATAAATAATCAAGTCGGCTTGGAGTTGCTCGCCGTTGGACAAACGGGCGATCCGGGGAGAATTGATATCCTGAAGGCTGGAGCCAATGGCAGTAACGCGGGTCGAGGTATAGAACCGGATGCCCTTGCGCTCGCACCATTTTTGGATCATGTCGCCCGCCTTCTTGCCCATCATGTTGGGCAGCATGCGGTCCCTTTTTTCAATCACAACGAGATCAACGCCACGCTTTGCCAGCGCTTCCATCAGGATGCTGGCTGTAAATCCTGCGCCGATCAGGATTACGCGTGCCCGTGGCTTTGCCAGTTGAATGATCTTGCGAGCATCCTCAAGCGTCCAGCATGCATGCACACCGGGAAATTCGATTCCGGGAATCGGGGGAATACGCGGAGATGCACCGGCAGCTATCAGCAATCTATCAAAGGCAATGGCGCTGCCATCTTCCATTTTTACAGTGCGCGTCCGGCTACTTACGTGGACGGCACGGCCTTGCTTTTGCCGGATCTGCATCCGGGCGAAGTAATCCCGTTCCCGGCGCAGGTAGGTGCCCGACTCATTGACGTCCCCTGCAAGAAGGTGCGGAATGGCCATGCGCGAATATGGGGGTTCAGGCTCCTGGCCGATCATAAGAACGTCATCGGAAGGAGCATTTTTGCGGATCGTTTCCGCTGCAATCACGCCTGCTGGCCCGTTGCCAATAATAACGTGCTTCACTCCCGCACCTCACAGGTGCAAGCAAACGGCCCTGCCCACATGGCCATGCGCTTTTGCATATTTTTCCTCCCTTTGGACGATGACATACCAAAATCACTATATCCGGGAGGGACTGTTATCAATTGAATAATATCAACCGCGCTGCTTATTTGAATATGCCGTTTTTGACGGCCGTCATCTCAGCCAGAATGGAGATCGCGATTTCAGACGGAATCTTGCTTCCAATAATGATTCCAATGGGGCCATGCAAACGAGCAATTTGTGAGTTCGTCAAATCGAATTGGTGCAGACGCTCGCGACGCTTCGCATTGTTTGCACGTGAACCTAGGGCGCCGACATAAAACGCCGGCGAGCGCAGCGCTTCCATCAGTGCGAGATCATCAAGCTTTGGGTCATGGGTTAATGCAACGACCGCAGACCGGCAGTCCGGTTGCGCGTCGATAATGAAGTCGTCCGGCATCGCATGGATTACATCGACACCTGGCACATTCCACGATGCCCGGTATTCTTCACGCGGATCGCAGACCACAACCTGGTAATCCATACCAATGGCCACCTGCGCCAGAAAGCGGCTGAGTTGTCCGGCACCGATGATCAGTAGCCGCCAGCATGGTCCATGCAGCGTCGTGAGCGCAGTTTCACTGGCCCACACTTTCTGATCCGGCTTGCCCGCTGCGAGATGCACTTCCCCGGTTATCAGGTCGAGGGTGCGCGACACCAATTCCTGCTGCAAGATACGCCGCAACAACTCGGAGACGCGGCTGCGCACTGAAAGCGGTTCAATGACCAAGCGCATCGCTCCACCGCAAGGAAGACCGAAACGGTGCGCTTCGTCCGCGGTGACACCATACGTAACAATTTCAGGCCTGCTGCGATGCATCCCGTCGCGCCGCACGCGCTCAATCAGATCATCTTCGATACAGCCGCCGGAAACCGATCCGACTACACGGCCATCATCACATATCGCCAGCATTGCGCCGGCCGGCCGCGGGCTTGCGCCCCAAGTCTGGATGACAGTAACCAGCTCGCACCTGCACCCACGCGCGAGCCAGTCATCGCATGCTTTCAGGACTTCGAGGTCAAGGCTGTCCATGCGTTCTCGTGATCGGGCCAGAGGAAGGATCGGATCCGCATCATAACGCAGCGAAGCATTGCGTTATTGACACCAAGCAAGTCCTAGCGCTGCATCGATTCCCATACCTTTTGCAGGCGTTTGACCGAAACCGGCATCGGCGTGCGCAATTCCTGTGCAAACAGGGATACGCGCAGTTCTTCCAGCAACCAGCGGAATTCCGTCATCTTCGGGTCACCGCCTTTTTGTCGGTCTTTCTGAGCGCGCTGCCACGGCATTGCCACCTGATTCCATTCCACCATCAGGCGTGTATCGCGTGCCGGGTCGGCACGCAACTTCTCAAGCCGTACATTGAGTGCTTTCAGGTAGCGCGGAAAGTGCGCCAGTTGCGCATAATCGTTTTCGGCGATAAAGCGTTTGCCAACCAAGGCCTGCAGCTGCGATTGCATGTCGGCGACGCTTTGCGGATACGCTTTCGCGCCTTGCAGCTTTTTCGGCAGCGTGTAGTACTCAGCCAGAATCTGGGCCGCCAGGCGCGCAATTTCGTTTACCAGCAAACCAAGGCGCGACTTGCCCTCCTCCTTACGCCGCTGGAACTCTTCGGCATTTTTAGGCAACGGCTCCTGCATGCAGGCCCGCTCCAATCCAGCTTGCAGGATCTGATCGCGCAGTTCTTCCTGCGTACCGAGGGACATGAACTGCATGCCCATCTGCTGCAGGCCCGGGATATTCTTTTCCAGGTATTTGACTTGTTCCTTCAATTGCAACGCGAACAGCCGCCGCAGCCCGATGCTGTGCACACGAATGGCCTCTGCCGGATCATCGAAGACTTCGAGATCGCAATGCGTGGTCTTGTCGACCAGTGCGGGAAAGCCAAGCAGCGTCTGCTTGCCCTGCTGAATTTCCAGCAATTCCGGCAATTCGCCGAAAGACCAGCTTGTGAGGTTCTGGTGCTCTGCGGCCGTCACAGTTCCGGCCGGCGCAGGTTTTTCTTCGTCGCCAAAGCGGCCGCCCCCGGAAGCCGCCTGCTCAACCGGCGCAACCACTGTCTTTTCCGCCAGCCGCTGGAAACTCTGTCGCGCCTGCCCGCCGAATTCCGCCTGCAAGCTTGCCAGATTGCGTCCCATCTCCAATTGCCGGCCGTGTTCATCTACTATCTTGAAGTTCATGAAATGATGCGCAGGCAGCGTCTCCAGCTTGAAGTCAGTCGTCTTCGCCGCAATGCCGGTCTGTTCGCGCACATCTGCGATCACCGCGTCGAGCAAATTGCCTTTGCCGAAGGTGGCGCGCTCGCAAAAGCCGGCCGCGTAATCCGGTAGCGGCACACAATGGCGGCGCAGTTTCTGTGGCAGCGATTTCAGCAGCAGATGCACCTTTTCCTTCAGCATGCCCGGCACGAGCCAGTCGCACCGGTCGGCGGACACTTGGTTCAATGCATACAACGGCACCGTCAGGGTCACGCCGTCGCGCGGGCTGCCCGGTTCGAAGTGGTACGACAGCATCATAGATACGCCGGCCACCGTCATCGCCTTCGGGAACAGGTCGGTGGTCACTCCCGCCGCTTCGTGGCGCATCAGATCATCGCGATTCAGATGCAGCAGTTTCGGGTTGCGGGCGGTTGCGTCCTTCAACCACTTCTCGAAAGTCGCGCCGTTATGAATATCTTGCGGCACCAGCTTGTCATAGAACGCAGCGATCAGTTCTTCATCAACCAGTACATCGAGGCGGCGCGACTTGTGCTCCAGGTTTTCGATTTCGCGTACCAGTTTCTGGTTATGCGCAAGGAACGGCGCGCGCGTATCGAACTCGCCATCCACCAGCGCACTGCGGATGAAAATATCGCGCGCTTCCTTCGGATTGATCTGGCCGTAGTTGATCCGGCGCTGGCTGTACACCACCAAACCGTATAGCGTCGCCCGCTCGTAGGCCGACACCTGGGCAGTGCGCTTTTCCCAGCGCGGGTCGCCGTAGGATTTTTTCAGCAAGTGCCCGCCGACACGCTCCAGCCATTCTGGCTGGATCTGCGCGATGGTACGTGCGTACAAACGGGTCGTTTCCACCAGTTCCGCTGCCATCATCCAGCGCCCTGCTTTCTTGGCGAGATAAGAGCCGGGCCAGATGTAGAACTTGATACCGCGCGCACCAAGATAATGCGGCTCGTCTTCTGCTTTGAAGCCAATGTTGCCAAGCAGGCCTGTTAGCAGCGCCGTATGCAACTGCTCATAGGTTGCAGGCGCTTCATTCAGCCGCCAACCCTGCTCGCGTACCAGCGTCAGCAATTGCGAATGCACATCCCGGCATTCGCGCAGACGTACCTGCGACAGGAAGTTGGCGCGACAGCTTTCCATCAGCTGCTTGTTGGATTTCTTGTGCTCGACAGCGTCCTCGAACCATTTCCAGATTTTCAGGTAACTGAGGAATTCGGACTTTTCGTCCGCGAACTTCCTGTGCGCATTGTCGGCGGCATCCTGCGCCTCCATTGGACGGTCGCGCGGATCCTGCACTGACAGCGCAGCAGCGATGATCAGTACCTCGGTCAACGCCGCGTTATCTCGTCCAGCCAGGATCATGCGGCCAACGCGCGGATCGAGCGGCAGCTTTGCCAGCTGCCGGCCAAGCGCCGTTAACTGGTTGGCGTCGTCAACCGCACCGAGTTCCTGCAACAGCTGATAACCGTCAGCAATCGCGCGGCCCATCGGCGGTTCGATAAAAGGAAAAGTTTCGACATCGGCCAACCGCAGTGATTTCATGCGCAGGATGACAGCCGCCAACGACGAGCGCAGAATTTCCGGGTCTGTGAATTTCGGCCGCAGCAGATAATCCTGTTCTTCATACAGGCGAATGCAGACGCCGGCTGCCACCCGGCCGCAGCGTCCGGCGCGCTGGTTGGCAGCCGATTGCGCAATCGGCTCGATCTGCAGTTGCTCAACCTTGTTGCGATAGCTGTAGCGTTTGACGCGCGCCAGACCGGCATCGACTACATAACGGATCCCGGGCACAGTCAACGAGGTTTCCGCGACGTTTGTGGCGAGGACAATACGGCGTGCATTGGAGGTCTTGAAAACCCGCTCCTGTTCCTGCACCGACAGGCGCGCAAATAGCGGCAGAATCTCGACATGCGGCGGATGGTGCTTGCGCAAGGCTTCTGCCGCATCGCGGATTTCGCGTTCACCCGGCAGGAACACCAGTACATCGCCGGGGCCGATGCGCGCCAGTTCATCGACTGCATCGACCACCGCATCCATCAGGTCGCGCTGCTCCTTCTGTGCCGAAGGCTTGCCCTCCTTGTCCGCTGGCTCGACTGGGCGGTAACGCACCTCAACCGGATAGAGGCGGCCCGAAACTTCGATGACCGGAGCCGGCTTGTCCGCTTTGCCGAAATGCCGGGCAAAGCGGTCTGCATCGATCGTCGCCGAGGTAATGATAATTTTAAGATCGGGCCGCTTCGGCAGCAGCTGCTTCAGGTAGCCAAGCAGGAAATCAATGTTCAGGCTGCGCTCATGCGCCTCGTCGATAATGATGGTGTCATACTGTCTGAGCAATGGATCGGTCTGGGTTTCGGCCAGCAGAATACCGTCGGTCATCAGCTTGACCGATGCCCCCTTTGACAGCGTGTCGGTAAAACGCACCTTGAAGCCGACGTGCTCGCCCAACGTCGAGCCGAGTTCCTGGGCAATACGCTTGGCGGTGGACGATGCGGCAATACGGCGCGGCTGCGTATGGCCGATCAGCCCGTTCTGGCCGCGTCCGAGTTCCAGGCAAATTTTTGGCAGCTGGGTGGTCTTGCCGGAGCCGGTTTCCCCGCTGACGATGATTACCTGGTTTGAGCGCAGGGCATCGGCGATTTCCCTGCGCCGTCCGGAAACCGGCAGCTCTTCAGGGAAGGTAATCGGCGGCAGAGGGTTGCGGACCGGAGGCGTTGCGGCTTTGCCTTCTTCGCGGCGTGGCTTGGATTGACTTTTTTGGGCTTGTTGAGGTGCAGACATATCGGGGCGAATTATAATGCGCAACATGGAAAACCCTATTGAGTTCGTTCAGTGGCTGCGCTCGGTTGCGCCGTACATTCACGCGTTCCGCGGGAAGACCTTCGTGGTCGCCTTTCCCGGAGAGTTGGTAATGACAGGCGCCCTGCCCGTGCTGGCACAGGACTTGTCCTTGTTACATGCACTCGGCATCAAGGTCGTAATCGTGCATGGCTCGCGGCCGCAGGTTGAGGAGCAGCTTGGACTGCGCAATCTGAAAGCGCGTTATCACAATGGACTGCGCATTACTGATGCGGCGGCGATGGAATGTGTGAAAGAAGCCGCCGGCGAACTGCGCCTCGACATCGAAGCCGCGTTCAGTCAGGGTTTGCCGAATACGCCGATGGCGCATGCAGCGATCCGCATCATTTCCGGCAATTTCGTTACCGCACGCCCGATTGGCGTGATCGACGGCGTGGACCTGGAATTTACCGGCGTCGCGCGCAAGATTGCCTATGAGACCATCCATCCGATATTAAGTGCCGGCGGACTGGTGCTTTTATCCCCGCTGGGATTCTCACCGACCGGCGAAGCCTTCAACCTGACCATGGAAGACGTGGCTGTCGCTGCCGCCTCGGCACTGCGGGCCGACAAACTCATCTTCCTGACTGAAACGCCGTTGATGACCGATCCGGAAGGTCGGGACTTGCACGAACTGACCTCGGCACAGGCCGATGCGCTGCTAAAAACTAGCCGTCTGCCAGCCGATACCGCTTTTTACCTGCAGGCATGCGTGAAAGCCTCACGCAGCGGCGTGCCGCGAGCACATATCGTGCCTTTTGAAATGGATGGTTCGGCACTGCTGGAAATCTTCACCCATGACGGCGTCGGCACCATGGTTAGCACGGAAAACCTGGAAACCTTGCGCGAAGCCACCATTGAAGATGTCGGTGGCATCCTCAAATTGATTGAGCCGCTGGAAGCTGACGGCACGCTGGTCAAGCGCGGCCGCGAACTGATCGAGCGCGAAATCGATTACTTCTCCGTGATTGAGCATGATGGCGTGATTTTTGGCTGTGCAGCGCTGTACCCGTTCCCGGCAGAAAAAATGGCGGAAATGGCCTGCCTGACAGTCAATCCGGAAGTCCAGAGCCAAGGCGATGGCGAGCGTATCTTGAAACACATGGAAAACCGGGCGCGCGCCGCCGGTTTCACCAAGTTATTCGTACTGACGACACGCACCGCCCACTGGTTCCTGAAACGCGGTTTCGTGCATGCCACTGTCGATGATCTGCCGAAAGACCGGCGACACATGTATAACTGGCAACGCAAATCGTTGGTATTAATTAAGCAACTTTAACGTCCCTGCCTGTTCCAAAACGGCAGAATATTTTGAATAAACAAGGAGTCGAACATGGCCCGTACGGTCCACTGCGTCAAACTGAATAAGGAAGCTGAAGGCCTGGATTTTCCGCCCTATCCGGGCGAACTCGGCAAGCGGATTTACGAAAGCGTATCGAAAGAAGCCTGGGCCGGCTGGCTCAAGCACCAGACCATGCTGGTCAATGAAAACCGGCTGAACCTGGCGGACGCGCGCGCACGCAAGTATCTGGCGACACAAATGGAGCGGCATTTCTTCGGTGAAGGTGCCGATCAGGCTGCGGGGTATGTGCCGCCGTCGGAATAAAACGATATACGCCCCAATAAAAAAGCCCGCTTGCATCTGCAGCGGGCTTTTTGTTTTAGCCGCGACCGGCTTCAGAACGTCATCTTCTTGACACCTTCAGCAGTTCCGAGCAGCGCCACATCGGCACCGCGCAATGCAAACAGACCGACCGTCACTACGCCCGGAATATTGTTGATCTGTGCTTCCAATGCGGCCGGATCGGCAATCCGCAAACCGGCCACATCCAGAATGTTGCAACCATTGTCGGTCAGTAGCGGCTTGCCATCCTTCATCCGTAGCCGTGGCTGACAGCCGAGCGCCGCCAGCTTGCGCGACACCGAGGACTGCGCCATCGGGATCACTTCCACCGGCAGCGGAAAGGTGCCGAGCATATCGACCAGCTTCGAGCCATCGGCGATGCAGATGAATTTGTCTGCGACCGACGCAACAATTTTTTCACGCGTAAGCGCTGCGCCGCCGCCCTTGATCATTGCGCCCTGCGCGGTGATCTCGTCGGCGCCATCGATGTAGACCGACATGGAGTCAACTTCATTGAGGTCAAGCACGGTAATGCCGTGCGACTTCAGCCGTGCCGCTGTGGCTTCGGATGACGCAACGGCACCCTTGATGCGGTCCTTGATCTTGCCAAGTTCGTCGATAAAGAAATTTGCCGTGGAACCGGTGCCAACGCCAATAATTTCGCCGGCAGGCACATACTCGATGGCGGCGCGCGCAACCGCCTGCTTTAATTCATCCTGGGTCATGGTGTATCACTAAGAAAAGAATCCACATATTTTACGCGCAGACCGGGCAAACCGGATATGCATGCGGCTATGCCGTCAATTCCAGGCCATCAGGTTCGCAGGCCACTGGCTGCCTTGGCCAGCATAGTGATTCGGGGCCAATCTCCTGCCTGCAGGGCGTCTTTCGGCGTCAGCCAAGAACCGCCGACGCAGGCGACGTTCTTGCATGCGAGGAATTGCGACGCTGTCTCGTGTGAAATGCCACCAGTGGGACAGAAAGTCACATCGGGTAGCGGCCCCGCAATGGCATTCAGCATCCCCACGCCGCCGGCTGGCACGGCGGGAAACAGCTTCAATTGATAGAAGCCCGCTTCGCGCGCCGCCATCACTTCCGACGGCGACATCACGCCCGGCAGCAAAGGCAAACCGCTGGAGCGTGCGGCTTCGATCAGTGCATGCGTCAATCCCGGCGACACACCGAATACTGCGCCGGCCGCGCGCGCTTCCGCAAATTCCGTTTGCTGCGTCAATGTGCCGACACCGACAATTGCTTCCGGCACCTGCTGTGCAATAGCCCGAATCGCAGGCAAACCGTGTTCGGTGCGCAAAGTCACTTCCAGTACGCGAATGCCGCCCGCCACCAATGCCCGGGCAAGCGGCACCGCCTGTTCGATCTCGTCGATGGCGATAACCGGGATCACCGGCGAGACGCGCATAATTTCAAGTAGGTTCATGATGGCTTACCGGCGAATCAGAGAATCTTCGTCCGAGAACGACTGGTCTTCGGGCACGGCTAGCGGGTTATTGTGCTCTTCCGGCATATGCAGTGCCGGTGGCAGGCCGAAAGTTGCCGCGCCCTCTTCAGCGGCACTGATCGACTTGCGGAACATGGCAAACAACTCGCGCCCCATGCCGACCTGATTGGCCGACAGATCAGCTGGTTCGTTGTCACGCGCGGCCCATTC
>DATFAZ010000102.1:0-12930 GCA_035254105.1 Noviherbaspirillum sp.
GCTCTGTTCAAGGCCTGTACCAGGCATCTGTGACGCAAAACGGTGACAACAACACTGCTAACGTGTCGCAAACGAACGGCTATAACGATGTCGCAAGCGTGAGCCAGGATGGCATCTTGAATGCTGCATCGATTACGCAGAACAGCGCGTCCAACTCCCTGGCCCAAATCAGCCAGGGCGGGAACAACAACGAAGCGCTGATCGGCCAATCCGGCGGTAATGCCCTGACAGGCAACATCACGCAGACCGGTGACTGGAGCTATGCGAACATTGCCCAGGCTGGCAATGGCAGCCTCGCTACTATCGTCCAGAACGGTGACGGCACAAGCTTCGCTGCTCGTAACACCGCGGCAATTCTGCAGACTGGCAACGGCTTTGTGGCTTCGATCAGCCAATCAGGCAATACCAATCATGCGGCTGTCTGGCAGCACTAATCTTTTCTAACGCAGGAAAAGAGAAAGGCGGGCGAACTTTCGCTCGCCTTTCAATATCATTGAGTTCAAGGAGGCCGTGATGGCTGCTGACGCAAACTTGCAGGTTTGGCTCGATACACAGGCCAACATGGGGCAGACCCTTCTGGTTCCCTATGTGAAGAGTGTGACCGACAGGCAGATCAATTTCCGTCTTGACGTGATTCAGCGAGGCAGCGGCGGAACATCCCGTATCAGTCAACAGGGGCTGGTCAAGGCCACGGCGAAGGCGCCTACATCCCTGGGGCGCGTGGCACTGGGCGTGCAGGCCAATGCGGAATGCAGCGTCGAGCTCGAGTTAAAAGAGAACGGAACCGAACTCGGCGTCTACCATTTCGATTGCCCTCGTTAAGGCGTCTTGCGTTTCTCTTGATGTTCAACCTGAATCATATCGTTCGGCTGCAGTAACGCGGCTCGGCAAAGACGCTCCATCTCGAGAGCCCATTGTGCGGCGGTCACGCCCTGCTGGTCGATGAGCAGGAGATAGCGTCTTCCTCCCCATATGGACAGGTACAGCGCCCTCACGGTATCGGCACTGGCGCGCCGCGGAAGATCGGTGCACGCATCGATTGCCGCAATCCACTTTGCGGAAAGTTCGTCATATACGCGGCGATGATGCTTTTGCTCGGCAATCTGGTTTTCAAGAGCGAGCATTTCGGAATCGAAATAAGGCAATTCGGCGACGTCGATGCCGCAGGTGAGCCGTACCAGCTGTTGTATGCGCTGCTCCCAGGATGCTGTGGGAGGCGCGATGACTTGTCTGTCGATTTCCTCCAGCAATACATCGATGCAGTGACGCACATAACCCGAGAGCAGCGCATGCTTGTTCGGAAAATATTCGTACAAGGTCCCCACTGATACACCGGTTTCAAGAGCGACTGCGCGCGTCGTGACGCCTTCCCATCCGTGCTTGCACCAAATCCGAACAAAGGCGTCATAAATCGCCTGCACGGTGAACTTTGCCCGTGCCTGTAATGGTCGCTTCAGGGGCTTCACCCGAGTCTTTCGCCCGGCATTCTGGTTTCCGAACCCGGAGGAAGGGCGGCGCGGATACATTGGAGACATCGACCTGTAACTGAAAAAGGAGAACGAAATGTCGGATGCAATGACTGTAACACGACTGCTGACCCGCAAGGACGCCCTGAACGAAAGCCGGGTGGATTCGACCCGGATCCTCCTGCCGTTACTGGACGGGGAGGTGCTGCTCAAGATCGACCGCGTCGCGATCACGACCAACAATATCACCTACGCGGCGTTCGGCGACGCGATGCAATATTGGGAATTCTTTCCGACTCATTGCGAGGGCTGGGGACATATGCCGGTCTGGGGATTTGCCGAGGTGGTCCTGTCGGAAGCGGAGGGTGTAGAGGTTGGAGAGCGCTTTTACGGCTATTTCCCGATTGCCAGCCATATCAAGATGCAGGTCGATCGAGTCAGCAAGCGTGGATTCTATGACGTTTCGAAACATCGCCAGGTCCTGGTTTCGGCCTATAACCAATACACGCGTTGCAGTAACGATCCCGCCTATGCGCGAGAAAACGAGAATTACCAGATGATTGTGCGCCCCTTGTTCATCACTTCTTTCATGGGCGCGGATTTTCTGCAGGATAACAAGTTCTTTGGGGCCCGGCAGATTCTCATTTCCAGTGCGTCGAGCAAGACCGCGTACGGCACGGCGTTTTGCCTGCATGAGAAATACGATGTCGAATTGATCGGGCTGACTTCGCGCCGCAACCGTGCGTTTGTGGACAGCCTAGGGTGCTACCACCGCAGTGCTGTCTATGAGGAGGTGACCATGATGAACAAGGACGCGCCGACCCTGTACATGGATTTCTCCGGTGATGAAACGCTGCGCGCCACAATACATCATCATTTCGGCGACGCGCTGACTTACGACTGCTTTGCCGGCTCCGCGCAGAATACGAATTTTTTGCGTGACACTGCTTTGCCCGGCCCGAAGCCGCGCTTCTACTTTGCGCCAGTACAGATTCGCAAGCGCAATGAGGATTGGGGGCATGATGTCGTCAACCAGCGCTTCAACGAGGCCCAGCTCGATTTCATCCGGCGCGTCAGCGATCGGCAAAATCCGTGGATGGAAGTCACCGAGACCCGCGGCTACGCAGACGCGCAAACACTTATCGCTGCAATGCATGCCGGCCGCATCGATCCCCGGAAAGGACATGTTGTTGTGCTTTGATCGACTTGCCGGGGCGGCGGATGGCTCCACGTAAACCGCCGGAAGGATCGCGTTCTGCCTGGCTGGTGGCAACGGCATTCTTGTTTTTTTGGCATGCCCCCAAGCCGGCCCCTAAAAATAGGTTCTTCACGGATTAACGTGAACGAATAGAAACAAGGAGGGCAGTGAAACGTCGATAAACTTGTTGTGCGACCAATCAGCAAATGACGAGACACTGCCCTCATGACCGATCTTACGCATGACCTCCCGTTCTGGGAAGGTTTTTCCATTTCTTCGCTGGATGTGCAGGACGATATCGTTCGGATCAGGCTGGAGCCGCGTCCGGCCGCGGCGATGGTGTGTTCAGGTTGCGGGCACAACTGCGCCTATGTGCATGAGACGTCCTGGCGCCAGATACGCGACATGCCGCTGTTTGGTCGGGCGGTCTGGCTCAAGGTCAGGCTGCGACGGTTGCGCTGCCCGGAGTGCGGGCCGCGTACCGAGCGCCTTTCCTGGCTGGGCCGGCATGCCCGCATTACCAATCGTCTGGCCGAGTTTGCCGCCCATTGGTGCGCGCGGCTGCCGATTGCGCATGTGTGCGAACTGACCGGACTGCACTGGGAAACGGTGCGCCGGATCGACCGTGCGCGCCTGCAGGAGAAAGTGGATGCGCTGCCGATACCGGAACCGACGCGCTTGGTAATGGACGAATTTGCGCTGTACAAGGGGCACCGCTATGCCACAGTGGTGCTCGATGCTGCTACCCGGCGCGTGCTGTGGATTGGCGAAGGCCGCAGCCGGGAAGCGATCCGGCCATTTTTCGAGTGGCTGGGCAAGGAGCGTTGCGGCAAGATCGAAGCGGTGGCCATGGACATGAACACGGCCTTCGACCTGGAAGTGCAGCAGCATTGCCCCAAGGCGCGCGTGGTCTACGACCTGTTTCATGTGATTGCCAAATATGGCCGCGAGGTGATCGACCGGGTGCGCGTTGATGAAGCCAATCGGCTCAGGCAGGACCGGCCGCAGAGCAATGTCATCAAGCAGGCGCGCTGGCTACTGCTACGCAATCAGGAGAATCTGCAAGCCGATGGTAAGGCCCGCCTGCAAGAGTTGTTGAATGCCAATCAGGCACTCATGACTGTGTATGTAATGAAAGCGGCCCTCAAGGACCTGTGGGAGCCGGTTGGCGGAAAGCCTTGGCGTCATGCCTGGCGCACCTGGCACGCACAGGCGCGCGAGAGCGGCATCGAACCATTACGACGATTCGCCAATCGACTGGCCCCTTATTGGCGCGGCATCCTTGCACGCATGCGCTGACTGATGCATACCGGCCAGCTTGAAGGTATCAATAACCGCATCAAGGTCATGAAACGCATGGCTTACGGATACCGTGATAGCAGCTACTTCTTCCTCAAGATCAAGGCCTCGTTCTCCGGAAATCCGTGAAGAACCTAAAGTTTGAACGTGCCACAAATAGCTGCGCACCAAGGCGAGCGTATCGGAGAAGGTCACGCATCGCTTGTCGTACCAGCCCGCCGCGCGTATAGCCGTGATGCCTTGTTCGAACAAGGGTTTGGTCGAAAGTGTCACCATCGAATACAGTGTCAGAATCGCCGGGGTCATGCGGGCAATCGCCGCTGGCGACCATTGCCGCTGCGTTTCCATGCCCAGATGCGCCCGCACTTCTTCAAACGTCACCTATCAGCACCCAGTGTATCGGCACGACGGGCAAGCCGCTGCTATGCCAAACCGCAGTAGCGGTGGCAACGGCAATGCTTCCTTTGTCCTGGCTGTATCATCGCTCAAGCGTCACGTATGCCAAAAAGTAGTGGCATCGGCCAATCTGGCTTGCAGGGTCGGCTGCCGGCTTCCCTTGCAACGAGGCTGGCCTTTGGCGTCGGGCTCGCGTTCCCGCTGATAAACAGAAATGGGCGGGTAGCAGCAGCGCATCCCTGCGCCACCGCCCCCTCAGAGCCGTGCGTGCGACTTTCACCGCGCACGGCTCAAGCACAACAAAAGTCTCGATGCCGAGACCGATTTCGTGGATGAGTTTCCCCCTCCATTCGTCTTCGCCAGCGACACTGCCTGACTCTCATCGCAGGGACGCCGAACCATCTACGTCGCCGATGGTTACTCTCTTGCTGAACCCTGGATAACCGCTCCGCGAACGCTACCAGAATCGTCGCAGCCGTCTGGCGACTGCGGCACCCGGTGAACGTGGGCATCCTTTCGGATCGGGACAAATCTTGAATCCCTGTCCGGTTTATTACCAACTGGCCTTCGGTTTTTCCACCATCCTTTGCCCGCTCCACCCACAGCGTCCTTTACAAGTCGCCTGCCGCCTTTCGGTATTCTGGAAGGATAGGCGGTGAATCGAGTTTGCCGTGTTCCGCGTCATTGACACACGTGGGGTAGATTCATTCTGCCGTCTTTGCCGACGGTCATTTGTCCGTGTATTTTCATTTATCACGGGAATAACCAACGGCATGCCTTTTGGCCCAAGCCTCTCAGCGTCTTTGGCTTGTTGCTCGTAACGACAATTTATTCACCAGTTCGCATATGCTAACTTTGCCACGCAGCCTGGCACCTCATCCGCCTTGAGTGGTGGACGCTGCATCGAACAAGGCAAGTTGTGTCTGATTGAATCGCGAGTATTCCTGCTGCCACGCTGAAGGCTGTTGAGCCGGCATCACCTGCACCGCGGTCACCTTGTATTCCGGACAACTGGTGGCCCAGTCGGCGTTGTCAGTGGTGACCACATTGGCGCCGCATTCGGGGAAATGGAAGGTGGTGTACACCACCCCAGGCTGCATCCGTTCGGATACCCGTGCTCGCAGTACCGTTTGCCCAGCACGACTCTGAACGCTGACCCAATCATGGTTCGTGATGCCACGATCCTCTGCATCATGCGGATGAATTTCGAGGAGATCTTCCGCATACCAGCGCACGTTCTCGGTGCGACGTGTCTGTGCGCCGACGTTGTACTGGGTGAGGGTGCGTCCGGTGGTAAGGATTAACGGATACTTGCGCGTGACTTTTTCATCGGTGGCCACGTACTTCGTTATCATGAAACGCCCCTTGCCGCGTACGAACTGCCCCACGTGCATGACCGGCGTGCCTTCCGGCGCCTCGTCGTTGCAGGGCCACTGGAGGCTGCCCAGGCGATCCAACTTGTCGTAGCTGACACCGCTGAAGGTCGGCGTCAGACTGGCGATTTCATCCATGACTTCGGAAGGATGGCTATAGTGCATGTCATAGCCGAGACGTCTGGCGAGTTGGATTGTCACTTCCCAGTCGGCATAGCCCGCCTTGGGCGGCATCACTTTGCGGACCCGAGAAATGCGACGTTCAGAGTTGGTGAAGGTGCCGTCCTTTTCCAGAAAAGAGGAGCCCGGCAGCAAGACATGCGCATACTTGGCCGTTTCGTTAAGGAAGATATCCTGCACGACGATGCATTCCATCGATTGCAGTGCAGCCGCGACATGCTTAGTGTTGGGGTCCGACTGCACGATATCCTCACCCTGGCAATAGAGGCCCTTGAAGCTGCCATCCAGCGCCGCGTCAAACATGTTGTTGATGCGCAGGCCTGGTTCCGGCTGGATGGATACGCCCCAGGCCGCTTCAAATTCCGCGCGGACCGTGGTGTCCGACACATGACGATAGCCCGGAAGCTCATGCGGGAAGGAACCCATATCGCAGGAACCCTGCACGTTGTTCTGGCCGCGCAAAGGATTGACGCCGACACCTTCACGGCCGACATTGCCTGTGGCCATCGCGAGATTCGCAATTCCCATTACCGCCGTGGAGCCCTGCGCATGTTCGGTCACGCCGAGACCATAGTAAATCGTCGCATTGCCGCCGGTCGCATACAAGCGGGCGGTATCGCGCATCAGGGATGCCGGAACACCGGTCACTGCTTCCATCGCCTCCGGCGAGTTCTCCGGCAGCGATACGAAGTCCTTCCACTGGCTGAACGACTTTCCCTCGCAACGTTCGACGATGAACGCTTCATTCAGCAAACCTTCGGTCACGATCACATGCGCCATCGCGCTGATGATCGCGACGTTGGTGCCGGGTTTCAACTGCAAATGATATTCGGCCTTGACGTGCGGTGATTTCACCAGGTCGATGCGACGCGGGTCGATCACGATCAACTTGGCGCCCTGACGCAGACGTTTTTTCAGACGCGACCCGAAGACCGGATGGCCGTCAGTGGGATTGGCGCCAATCACCATGATCACATCCGATTGCTCGATCGACTTGAAGGGTTGTGTGCCGGCTGATTCGCCCAGCGTCTGTTTCAGGCCGTAGCCCGTGGGCGAATGGCAGACGCGGGCGCAGGTATCGACATTGTTGTTGCTGAAGGCGGCGCGTACCAGTTTCTGCACCAGGTAACCTTCTTCGTTCGTGCAACGGGAGGACACGATGCCACCGATTGAATCTGTGCCATATTTTGCCTGGATGCGCTTGAATTCCGACGCGGCGTAATCGAGCGCGTCTTCCCATGACACTTCGCGCCACGGATCGGTGATTTTCTTGCGGATCATCGGTGTGGTGACACGGTCCTTGTGTGTCGCGTAACCCCATGCGAATCGACCTTTCACACAGGCATGTCCCTCGTTCGCCTTGCCGTCTCTGGTCGGCACCATGCGAACCACTTCAGTACCTTTCATCTCCGCAGTGAGCGAGCAGCCGACGCCGCAGTAGGCGCAAGTGGTGACTGTCTTGTGTTCCGGCTGGCCCAGCCAGATCACAGACTTTTCCTGCAAGGTCGAAGTCGGGCAGGCTTCGACACAGGCGCCGCAGGACACGCATTCGGATTCCATGAACGGTTGGTCCTGGCCGGGCGATACGCGTGAGTCGAAGCCACGGCCAGAGATCGTCAGCGCAAGCGTGCCTTGGATTTCGTCACAGGCGCGTACGCAGCGGTTGCAGACGATGCACTTGGCCGGATCGAAGGAAAAATACGGGTTCGATTCATCCTTTTTGCTGTCAAAATGATTCGCACCACCTTGGCCATAACGTACTTCGCGCAGACCCACCACGCCGGCCATGTCCTGCAGTTCGCAGTTGCCGTTGGCGGGGCAGGTGAGGCAGTCGAGCGGATGATCAGAAACGTACAATTCCATCACGCCCTTGCGCAGGGCTTGCAGCGTGCCTGATTGGGTCCGTACTTTCATGCCGGGTTCAACCGGTGTCGTACAGGATGCCGGATACCCCTTGTATCCTGCGATCTCAACCAGACACAGGCGGCAAGAACCGAAAGGTTCGAGCGTGTCTGTTGCGCAAAGTTTGGGGATGCCGATGCCGCTTTCGGCAGCAGCGCGCATTACAGAGGTTCCTGCCGGAACGGTGACCTGCACGCCGTCAATCTCCAGCGTGACTTGCTTGAGCGCTCCGCGCCGAGGTGTGCCGTGATCCCTGGTGACGATGGTCTCGATCATCGGGACCTCCCTTGCCTGAAATCCTGGGGAAAATTGTCAAGTGCGGACAGCACGGGGTAGGGTGTCATTCCTCCCATCGCGCAAAGCGAGCCATGCAGCATGGTGTCGCACAGGTCGCGCAGAATTGCAGTTTGCCCAGCGCGGTCCTTATTCGCGATGATCCTGTCGATGACTTCGACACCGCGTGTCGATCCGATGCGGCAAGGCGTGCATTTTCCGCAGGATTCGACGGCGCAGAAATGCATCGCGTAGCGCGCGAGCTTCGCCATGTCGGCGCTATCGTCGTGGACGACGATGCCTCCGTGCCCCAGCACCGCGCCGATGGCAGCAAACGCTTCATAATCGAGCGGCGTATGCCATTGCGACGAGGGAAGGTATGCGCCCAACGGTCCGCCAACCTGTACGGCCTTGATGGGTCTGCCGGATGCTGTCCCGCCGCCGTAATCGCTGAGTATTTCGCTTAGAGAAACACCAAATGCTTTTTCGATCAGCCCTCCACGCTTGATGTTGCCAGCCAACTGGATTGGCAGTGTGCCGCGCGAGCGTCCCATTCCGAAATCGCGATAGTAGGCGGCGCCTTTATCGAGAATCAGAGGCACCGTGGCCAGAGACAGGACGTTGTTGACCACAGTGGGTTTTCCGAACAATCCTGCGAGCGCTGGCAGCGGCGGTTTTGCGCGTACTACGCCGCGCTTGCCTTCCAGACTTTCCAACAAGGCTGTTTCCTCGCCACAGATGTAGGCACCTGCACCTTTTCTGACTTCAAGATCGAAGGCAATGCCTGACCCCAGCACGCTTGTGCCAAGGAAGCCTCGTTTGTATGCGGCGGCGATGGCGGCGTTGAGCGTCGCAACGGCATGCGGATATTCACTTCGCACGTAGATATAGCCCTTCGACGCGCCGACCGCAATGGCGGCGATTGTCATGCCCTCGATTAGCACGAAAGGATCGCCCTCCATGATCATGCGATCAGCAAAGGTGCCAGAATCGCCCTCATCCGCATTGCAAACTACGTACTTCTGCAATGCCTGCGCGTCGCGCACAGTCTTCCATTTGATGCCAGTAGGAAAGGCTGCGCCGCCGCGTCCGCGTAGACCGGACTCGATGGCCGCCTGAACGATAGCTTCCGTATTCAGCGTCAGCGCCTTGCGCAATCCACGATAACCGCCGTGCACTTCGTAATCGGACAGTGATAGCGGATCGATGATGCCGACACGCGCAAAGGTCAGGCGCTCCTGATTTTTCAAATAGGGAATTTCTTCCGTGGGCCCGAGGGAGCGAGGATGGCCGCTATTCCCATATTGGAAATTCGCATCGAAAAGCGAGGCCACATCATCCACGCCGACCGGGCCGTATGCAACGCGTCCGGTAGCCACCTGCACTTCGACCAACGGCTCCAGCCAGAACAGCCCACGCGAGCCGTTGCGCACGACCCGAATGTCGATGACACGTCGTGACGCCTCCTTTGCAATCGCAGCGGCAACGTCATCCGCACCAAGTGCGATGGCGGTCGAGTCGCGCGGAACGAAAATTGTGATGGTCACGTCGACTCCTTGAGATCGTGGATCAGCTTGTCCAACCTGTCGCACGTCATATGTGCATATGGCGTGTTGTCGATCATGACCGATGGTGGCACTGCACAATGGCCGAGGCAGTAAACCTGTTCGACCGCAATATTTTTGTTTGTACCTTTCTCTGCGTGGGCCAGCAAACGGTCGCTACCCATACTCTGGCATGCCTCCGCGCAGCAGACGCGGACGACGTGTTTCGCAGAAGGTGCAGTGCAGAAGTCGTGATAAAAGCTGATCACGCCATGCACTTCGGCGCGTGACAGATTGAACGCTTCGGCGAGCATGGTCACTGCTTCGGAAGGAATATAGCTAAGCGCATCCTGGATTGCATGCAACGCCGGAAGGAGAGGACCTGGGATAGCGGTATGGGCCTCAAGAATGGCGTGAACTGTGCGGTTGATGTCGATTTCGTCATGACGCATGATCGCGAGATGTGGTCCTTGGCTGAGCTGCGATATATGAAAAAAAAAGCATATGTGTTGTATATGATTTTTGTATACTCTGAGGCTAACATGCAGAGAATTGCTGCTCAATATGATACGAATTACATAAATATGAAGATCGAAATCCGCCCAGTCTGGATGCTCAAGAAAACCGATGGAGCGGCCATCGCGTTGCCCGCGCTCTTGCAGCTGTTGTCCGAAATTCGCGACCAGGGCAGCATCAGCAGTGCCGCGCGGACCATAGGTCTGTCGTATCGCCATGCGTGGGGATTGCTAAAGGAATTCGAAGCGCAATTCGGCACACCATTGGTGCAGAAGGTGCGCGGCAAAGGGACGGCGATTTCGCCGCTGGCTGAGAAGCTGATCTGGGCCGACAAGCGCATCGCGGCACGCCTGTCGCCATCGCTCGATAGTCTCGCATCCGAGCTCGAGCGCGAGCTGGAAGCCCTGATCACCAACCATGCGCCGGCATTGCGGATTACCGCGTCACACGGATTCGCGGTCGATGCCTTGATCAAGCAGCTCGCCGGCAGGGAGGTTTCGGTCGACCTGAAATACCGAAGTAGCACCGAAGCGGTCGCAGCACTGGCGCGGTCGGAATGTGATCTGGCCGGATTTCATCTGCCGCTCGGTGAATTCAAACAGGCGGCTGCCAATCCATATCTGAAATGGCTCGATGCGAAACAGCACGCGCTCATTCACCTCGCCTACCGCACGCAGGGCTTATTTGTCGCCAAAGGCAACCCGAAGAAGGTCCATGCAATCGCGGACTTGGCGCGCAGAGATCTGCGTTTCGTTAATCGGCAGGCGGGCTCGGGCACGCGAGCACTGCTCGAACTGCTGCTGGGTAAGTATGGCGTGAGTCCTGGAGAGATCGATGGTTATGAAAGCGCCGAACTGACGCACGCCGCAGTGGCTGCCTATGTAGCAAGTGGCATGGCCGACGTCGGCTTCGGTGTCGAGGCCGCCGCACGCCATTTCGGTTTGGACTTCCTTCCGGTTGCACGCGAGCGGTATTTCTTTGCCTGCAACCGAAACAGCCTCGAGCAGCCGCTGCTGGCTGAAGCATTAAAGGTCATATGTAGTGCGCGTTTTCGCACAATTGTCAATGAACTCCCTGGCTATGACGGCAGGTTATCCGGGGCGATAGGCTCACTCGGCGACGTCGCATGATTTGAGTGTCTCAGTGGTTTCCGGGGCTTTTTGTGGCTGGTCCACGGGGCGGAAACTACGCGCAGAATCTGCAAGATGCCTCGGAGGGGCCGCCTACTTTTCTCGCCTCTCTGCCCGCCTCAAAGCGCCATCACATCTATTCCTCAATTTATTGAGCTCCCGACTTATGTGTAGTTGCCCCGGCCGTTTCGATGGTCTTCGTACGGAGGCAATGAGGCGCAGAAGAATCCATTTGAAACGCGGCTGCATACGAATGCATGTTGAAGTAATTAATTTCAAGCTTCAACTAAAGCTTCTCGCATAAGCACGTAACTCGCAAAAAAACGTCGAAAAAACGGTTGACACACAAAAACACGAGGAGCAGAATTGCATACGTCTGCAATAAAAAGCAAACGCCGCAGTCGAATGAAATTTCAGTTGATTTCAGACCAAAAATGCAAATACATCGCCACGAAGCAAGCGAGAGCCTGAGCCACGCGTTCCGTGGCCTTTTCCAACAAGGGCGACCATGTGGGGTTCACTCTCAGCGAGGGTGCGATCACAACGCTAGCTGTATGTGAACTTCTTCGTTCCGCGCAACCAATCTCAACATTCTGATTCAGCACATGGCCTTCGAAAATTTGAAAATTATCGGCGAACGTATCAATCCGGGATTTAAGAGCAGCAAGCTCTTATTCGATAGCGAGAATGTCGCCGGAATTCAAGCTCTCGCTGCCGAGCAGGTGCGAAACGGCGCCAGCTACATCAACATCAATATCGGCGACAAAGCCGTCACCAGGCCAGAGTTCATGACTGAGGTGATCAAGGCTGTGCAGCAGGTCGTATCGGTGCCGCTGTCTTTTGATTTTCCAAATGCCGACGTGCAGGCGCGCTGCTTGAAGGCGTACGACCGAGAGAAAGCAGGCGGGCAGCTTCCGATCGTTAACTCGATATCGGAATTGCGATGGGAAATGCTGGATCTGTTGAAGATTGCTCCATGTCGCTTTGTATTGATGGCATCCGAGCGCGAACAGAATGGCAAAAGAATTGCGAACAAGACGGCACAAGAAGTGCATGAAACGGCAAGGCGTATGGCCCGAAAAATTCTAGACACTAACGCCGGCCTTACTATTGATGATTTGTTCGTCGATGTTTCTGTCGGGCCGATCGGTGCTGATATGGAAGGCTTGACTCGCATGGCCGTCGACGCCATCCGCGCCATCGGAAGCGACAAGGAGTTGAAGGGAGTTCACATGTCAGTAGGTCTGTCGAACATTAGCATCATGCTCCCGACGAACGCTATCGATGGAAGTCCTCTTAAGTCGCAAATTGAGTCGGCATTCCTTACGTTGACGACGCCATTTGGTCTAGATACCGTGCTTGGGACACCGGGGAGGGACTATGAGCGTCTACCAGACGACAACCTGGTGATGCGTGGTGTTTGCGAGTCGCTTGAGCTGGACGGAATCGATGCAATTCTACGAATTCAACAGCTTTACCGCGGTGATTGAGGATCAATGCTGCGGGGCTGTCCTGGCAAGCTGAATATCTGCGAAAGGAAGAGGACGTGATTGATAGAGATGCGCTGTTCAACGCGATCTGTAAGGGTGATCGCAAGACGGTGATTGCGATTGTCCAGGGTGCGGTTGACGCGGACGGGGACGTGGTCTCGCT
>DATFAZ010000103.1:0-10419 GCA_035254105.1 Noviherbaspirillum sp.
GGGCATCGCTTCCGGAGGAATTTTTCTGCCCCGCCTGCGCGGTACGCAGCAAAGCCGATTTTGTGGCGCTGTCGGGGCCGGAGAGCTAGTACGCTTTTAGCCTGCCCGCATGTTGCGGCTCATTTCATGCACCGCCTCGACCAGCACCGTCACCGATTCCGGCGGCGTGAACTGCGAAATCCCATGACCGAGGTTGAACACATGGCCGCTGCCGGCACCCGGCTGGCCGAACGACTGCAGCAGCTTGGCCACTTCGGCACGAATCTGCTCGGGGCCGGCAAACAATACGTTCGGGTCCAGATTGCCCTGCAGTGCCACCTTCTGGCCCACGCGCCGGCGCGCTTCGCCCAGATTCACGGTCCAGTCCAGCCCCACCGCATCGGCGCCGATCTCGGCAATCTGCTCCAGCCACAGCCCACCGCCCTTGGTAAAGACGATGGCCGGGATTTTCACGCCGTTATGCTCATGTTTCAGCTGGCTGACGACTTCGCGCATGTAGGCCAGCGAGAACTGCTGGTAAATGCCGTCGGCCAGCACCCCGCCCCAGGTATCGAAAATCATCACCGCCTGCGCACCGGCCTCGATCTGCGCATTCAGGTATTGCGCCACAGCAGCCGCATTGGTCTTGAGAATGTGGTGCATCAGATCCGGGCGGTTGTACAGCATGGTCTTGACGGTGCGGAAGTCGTCCGAGCCGCCGCCTTCGACCATGTAGCAGGCAAGCGTCCAGGGGCTGCCGGAAAAGCCGATCAGCGGCACCCGGCCGGCCAGCTCGGTGCGGATCTGGGTGACGGCGTCAAACACGTATTGCAGCGAACCCGGCGGTGGCACCTGCAGCGCCATGACGGCGGTTTCGTCGCGCAGCGGGCGCTCGAATTTCGGGCCCTCGCCTTCGGCGAAATACAGGCCCAGTCCCATCGCGTCGGGCACGGTGAGGATGTCGGAAAACAGGATCGCCGCGTCCAGCGCATAGCGCTCCAGCGGCTGCAGCGTGACTTCGGTGGCGTAGTCCGGGCTCTTGGCCAGGCCGAGGAAGGAGCCGGCGCGCTTGCGCGTGGCGCAGTATTCGGGCAGGTAGCGTCCAGCCTGGCGCATCAGCCACAGCGGCGTGTAATCGGTCGGCTGGCGCAAGAGCGCGCGCAGGAAAGTGTCGTTTTTGAGCGGAGCAAATTGAGTGGACATAAAAATCGCCTTTCAGTAAGCCGCCATTATCGCCGATGGATCGCAGTTATTGGCATTCCGGCGTTGCAGATGAAGGGCCAGTATCAGGATGGCAGCATGATGCTGCCGCGCTCTTCTTTGGCGATACGGCGGATATAGGCGGCGAAATCCGGGTCTTCCCCGCGCAACAGTTGCGGAAGCAGGTAATGGAAGTCCTCGCGGCCGCACCACTCGCGCATGTAATCGTCCCAGGAGTTCCAGCGGCGCAAAGCCACGCCTTTCAGATCCGGTTCGTAAGACACGATGTAGGCGCGCTCGAATAGCGCAATCAGCATTTCGAAAATGATGAGGGTGCGTTCGCGCTGTTCGTCGGTGAGATCGTTGCGCGTGGTCGCGCTACGCAGTTGCAGGTCCGGATTGTCGAGCACGATTTTCAGGAAATCGTTATAGGCGTTCTGCAACAACTGGTACGCCTCCTCATCCTCGGCATCACGCTCCTTGCGCTGCTCATACAGGAACAGGAAGATGGCGAACGGCAGACCAAACACGGTCACGACAAAACTGGCAGTTTCCCAGAATCCGGGATTAATGATGAAGTCCATGGCATGCTCCCCCCCAGCGCTTCTTCTATCGTACAGGCATTTTCTCTTTGCAACGCAGGCGTTGCAACTTTAAGGGTCGCGGGGTTTAACAGGTAGTTAAGGCGCTGCGATAAGACCTTCCAGCGCCGACGTACACTCATCGGCCAGCAATTGCGCCCAAGCGGTGCAGCCTTTTGCCGAGGGATGATAACCATCTGAGGCCATCATCGTTGCGTCGCCCGTATCAAGTGCAAGTGGCACGTAAATCGTGCGCGGCATCTGCATCGCCAGTTCGCAGGCGGCCACATCCAGCGCGCGTGCCTTCATCCCCATCACCCAACGCAAAGGCTGCGGCAGCGCCGGAAAATGCCCTACCGGTGGCACACCCGACAGAATGATCAGGCGCGGCCCGCAGCACGCGTCGAGCGCCTCGATCACCTCCCGCAAATCGGCACGCCAGCGTTCGACCGGGCGAAATGCCGTTGTGTCGTTCACGCCAAAGGCAACCAGCGCAATATCCATCGGAGTGCGCGGGATGGTTGGCACCACTTCCTTCAAAGCCTCACGGACGGTGACGCCGTTCTTGCCACATGCGCGCCAGTTCACCGGTCGCCGGAAGCGTGTTGCCAGCGCCTGTGCCAATTGTCCGGTAATGGCTTCTTCATGTGTGGCAACGCCCACTCCGGCAACCGGCGACTCGCCCAGTGTCAGCAATGCAAGCGGCGGCGCCTTATGCGTGCTGTCTGCTGTGCCTGCGGTCGGCCCTGCAGCTTCCGGCAGGCGCGGTGTCACGCGCCGCGTATGCTTTCCCTGTGCGATCAGGAAAGGCAACAGCGGCAGGGCAATCAGTTCGGGCAAAAAACGACGCATGGAGAAAATTTTTTTAACGTACACAGGGAAATGCAGCATACGACAAGCCGGCGGGCCAGCCCTACCCGACTGACTCAAGCCAAGGCATAACGCAAAACCCTATGGAGCCAGCGGGCGCAGCCGGCCGTCAGACACAGTCAGCGAAACAGGACCTGGTGCTCGATCTTGATGCACTTGTCCATCACGACAAACAGCCCGGCTGCTTCCGCTTTAGCGGCAGCCACAGGATCGCTCACACCCAGCTGCATCCAGACACAGCGCGCGTGGATCGCGATTGCCTCTTCAACAACCGGCATGATGTGCTCGGATTTCCGAAAACAATCAACAATATCAATGTTGCTGCCGCTCTCCGAAGTTGCGGCGGATGCCTGCGTCAGCGTCGCATAGCAATGTTCGCCAAGAATGCGATCGCCCGCATACGTCGGGTTGACCGGCACAATCCGGTAACCATGCCGCTGCATATATTCCGCCACTTCATGGCTGGGGCGATCTGGCTGCGCCGACAGCCCGACAACGGCAATCGTTCGGCTCACGGTAAGAATGCCATGGATGGTGTTTTCTTTTTGGATCATGGAAATTCCGTTCTACAAAAATGAAAAGGCAGCCGAAGCTGCCTTTTCATTGTACTGCGTGCATGCGCTCAGCGTTTCTTGCGCAGCTTCTCGATTGCTGCCAATTGCGCCACAGCGGCAGCCAGCTCCGCCTGCGCTTTTGCGTAATCGATCGCCGATTCCTTGTTCGCCAGCGCTTCTTCCGCCAGCTTCTTCGCTTCAGCCGCCTTCGCCTCGTCCAGGTCGCGACCGCGGATCGCGGTATCGGCCAGCACGGTAACGTTGTTCGGTTGCACTTCGAGGATACCGCCCGCGACAAAGACAAACTCGTCTTCCGCCTGGCCCGGCACCTTGATGCGCACCGCACCCGGCCTGATGCGCGTGATCAGCGGTGTGTGCATCGGATAGATGCCCAGTTCGCCCGCTTCACCCGGCAACGCGACGAATTCAGCCATGCCGGAGAAGATTTCCTCTTCGGCAGAGACGACGTCTACGTGAATAGTGTGTGCCATGTTAGAACCTTTGTTGTTCGTCTGAAGATCAGACTGTTCGCCTTCCGCCGCAGGGAGCAACGGAAGGCAAACCGGTTACTGAATCTTCTTGGCTTTTTCGATTGCTTCTTCGATCGTGCCGACCATGTAGAACGCTTGTTCCGGCAGGTGATCGAGTTCGCCGGAAGCGATCATCTTGAAGCCCTTGATCGTGTCCTTCAGCGAAACGTATTTGCCCGGCGAGCCGGTAAACACTTCAGCAACGTGGAACGGCTGCGACAGGAAGCGCTGCATCTTACGGGCGCGTGCCACCACCAGTTTGTCTTCCGGTGCCAGTTCGTCCATGCCCAGAATCGCGATAATGTCACGCAGCTCCTTGTAGCGCTGCAGCGTACCCTGAACGGCACGTGCAGTCTCGTAGTGCTCCTGACCGACGACGTTCGGGTCCAGCTGACGCGAGGTGGAATCCAGCGGGTCCACTGCCGGGTAGATACCGAGCGAAGCGATGTCGCGGCTCAGAACGACGGTGGAATCCAAGTGCGCAAACGTGGTTGCCGGCGACGGGTCGGTCAAGTCATCCGCAGGGACGTACACGGCCTGGATCGATGTGATCGAACCGGTCTTGGTCGAGGTAATACGCTCTTGCAGACGACCCATTTCTTCGGCCAGCGTCGGCTGGTAACCTACCGCGGAAGGCATACGGCCCAGCAGCGCGGACACTTCAGTACCGGCCAGCGTGTAACGGTAGATGTTATCGACGAAGAACAGAACGTCCTTGCCTTCATCACGGAAGCCTTCAGCGATCGTCAGGCCGGTCAGCGCGACGCGCAGACGGTTGCCCGGCGGTTCGTTCATCTGACCGTAGACCATCGCGACCTTCGAGTTTTTCGGGTTCTCGAGGTCGACCACTTTTGCATCGGCCATTTCGTGGTAGAAGTCGTTACCCTCACGAGTACGCTCGCCCACGCCGGCGAACACGGACAGACCCGAGTGTGCCTTCGCGATGTTGTTGATCAGTTCCATCATGTTCACGGTCTTGCCCACGCCTGCACCGCCGAACAAACCAACCTTACCACCCTTGGCGAATGGGCAAACCAGGTCAATAACCTTGATGCCGGTTTCCAGCAGGTCTTGCGACGGCGACAGCTCGTCGTATGCAGGCGCCTTGCGGTGAATCGCTGCGGTTTGCTCGTGGCTTACCGGACCGCATTCATCGATCGGGTTACCCAGCACGTCCATGATGCGGCCCAGTGTTGCGGTACCGATCGGCACCGAGATCGGTGCGCCGGTATTCTGGATTTGCATGCCACGACGCAGACCGTCGGAAGAGCCCAGCGCAATGGTACGGACGATGCCGTCGCCGAGCTGCTGCTGCACTTCCAGGGTCAGGTCGGAACCTGCCATTTTCAAGGCATCGTACACCTTGGGCATTGCGTTGCGCGGAAACTCAACGTCGACCACGGCGCCAATACACTGAACGATTTTGCCATCAGCCATTTTCGTTCCTTCAATATTTGATTTAGATTCTTACAGTTAAACCGCAGCCGCACCGGCAACGATCTCGGACAGTTCCTTGGTAATCGCCGCCTGGCGGGTCTTGTTATAGACCAGCTTCAGTTCAGCGATCACGTTACCTGCGTTGTCGGTCGCGGCTTTCATCGCCACCATGCGCGCCGATTGCTCGGACGCCATGTTTTCGGCGACGGCCTGATATATCAGCGCCTCAACATAACGCACCAGCAGTTCATCGATCACGGATTGGGCATCTGGTTCGTAGATGTAATCCCATGCATGGGACGACTTATCCGCTTCCATCCGCTCCGCCGACAAAGGCAACAGCTGATCGCTCATCGGCTCTTGCTTCATCGTGTTGATGAACTTGGTGTAGAACAGGTAGACCGCATCCAGCTTGCCTTCCTGGTAAGCATCGAGCAGCACCTTGACGGGGCCGATCAGCTTTTCCAGGTGGGGCGTGTCGCCGAGCTGTACTGCGCTCGAAACGACCTTTGCGCCGATGCGGTTCAGGAAACCCAGACCCTTGTTACCGATTGCTACTGCTTCAACCTTTTTGCCTTCGCCTTCAAGTTCACGCACCTTGTTGGTTACCTGACGCAGCACGTTGGTGTTCATGCCGCCGCACAGACCCTTGTCGGTCGTGACGACGATGATGCCCACCGTTTTCGCTGTGTCCTGTTTGACCAAGAACGGATGCGTGTACTCGGGATTGGCTTGCGACAAGTGAGCGGCGATATTACGAATCCGGTCACTGTAGGGACGGGCAGCCCGCATCCGGTCCTGCGCCTTGCGCATTTTGGATGCGGCGACCATTTCCATCGCCTTGGTGATCTTCTTCGTATTTTCTACGCTCTTGATCTTGCCACGTATCTCTTTGCCTGCAGCCATGAGTACTTACTCCTTTAGCTCCAGTTGGCTCAGAATGTTTTCTTGAAGTCGGCAATCGCGGCGGCCAGTGCTGCTTCGCCATCCTTGTCGAGTGCCTTCGTGTCTTCAATCTTCTGCAGCAGGGCGCCGTGGCTGGTCTTCATGAAGTTGTGCAGGCCGGATTCAAAAGCCAGCACTTTCTTCACTTCGATGTCGTCGAAGTAACCCTTGTTGACGGCGAACAGGGATACGGCCATCAGCGAAATCGGCAGCGGCGAATATTGTGGCTGCTTCAACAGTTCGGTCACGCGTGCACCGCGGTCGAGCTGCTTGCGGGTTGCTTCGTCGAGGTCGGAAGCAAACTGTGCAAACGCAGCCAGTTCACGATACTGTGCCAAGTCGGTACGAATACCGCCGGACAAGCCCTTGATGACCTTGGTCTGTGCAGCACCACCGACGCGCGACACCGAGATACCGGCGTTAATCGCAGGACGGATACCGGCGTTGAACAGCGACGTTTCCAGGAAGATCTGACCGTCGGTAATCGAAATCACGTTGGTCGGAACGAATGCGGACACGTCGCCAGCTTGCGTTTCAATGATCGGCAGCGCGGTCAGCGAACCGGTCTTGCCCTTGACTTCACCGTTGGTGAACTTCTCGACATAGTCGGGGTTCACGCGTGCGGCGCGCTCAAGCAGACGGCTGTGCAGATAGAACACGTCGCCCGGATAAGCTTCACGGCCCGGCGGACGGCGCAGCAGCAAGGACACTTGGCGGTAAGCCACAGCCTGCTTGGACAGATCGTCATACACGATCAGCGCATCTTGACCGCGGTCGCGGAAGTATTCGCCCATCGCGCAGCCGGAGTAGGCCGACACGTATTGCATCGCAGCGGATTCGGAAGCGTTGGCAGCGACCACGATCGTGTATTCCATCGCGCCATGCTGTTCCAGCGCGCGCACGATGTTCTTGACGGTGGATGCCTTCTGGCCGATCGCGACGTAGATACACGTCATGTCCTGGCCCTTTTGGTTGATGATGGCATCAACCGCAACGGCGGACTTACCGGTCTGGCGGTCACCGATGATCAGTTCGCGCTGGCCGCGGCCGATCGGTACCATGGAGTCGATCGACTTCAGGCCGGTCTGCATCGGCTGGGACACGGATTGACGTGCGATAACGCCCGGAGCGATTTTCTCGATCGGAGCAGTCAGCTTAGTGTTGATCGGGCCCTTGCCATCGATCGGCTGACCCAGTGCGTTGACGACGCGGCCCCGCAGTTCCGGGCCGATCGGCACTTCCAGGATGCGGCCGGTACATTTGACGGTATCGCCTTCGGAAATGTGTTCGTACTCGCCCAGGATAACGGCACCAACGGAGTCACGCTCGAGGTTCAGAGCGAGGCCGAAGGTGTTGCCCGGGAATTCCAGCATCTCGCCTTGCATCGCGTCGGAAAGACCGTGGATGCGGCAGATACCGTCGGTCACGGAAATCACCGTGCCTTGATTGCGAATCTCAGCGGTTTCGCCAAGGCCTTGAATCCGGCTCTTGATCAGTTCGCTGATTTCAGACGGGTTGAGTTGCATGTTAACTCCTAAAATTTTGTATCTGTGCTTACGCTAGCGCTAAAGCTGCCAATCACGACGCGAGGGCTGTGTGCATCTGCTGCAGTTTGGCGCGTACCGAGGTGTCGAGCACTTCGTCGCCAACTGTTACGCGCACGCCGCCGATCAGCGAGTTATCCACGATCACCGACGGCTTGAGCTTGCGGCCGAATTTCCGTTCCAGCGTTGCCACAAGGTCTTTCACTTGGGCGTCGGACAACTCGAACGCGCTCGCAATTTCCGCATCAGCGGCACCTTCCGCCGCGTTCTTCAACGCGTGGAATTGCGTGCCGATTTCGGGCAACAGCGTCAGGCGGCCATTTTCGACCAGCATCGCAACGAAGTTTTTCGCTTCGGGGCTGACATTGGACTTCAACAGCGACAGGAACGTTTCGACAACCTGCTGATCCGAATGCTTCGGATTGGAGGCAAAGGCCTTCACGTCGGGATGGCTGGCAACCGCTGCCATTTCCGACACGAGGTCGGACCAGGCGGTGAGGTTGCCGGACTTGGCTACGCGAAATAGTGCTTCTGCGTAAGGACGAGCGATCGTTGCGAGTTCGGCCATGATTACAGCTCGGTCTTCAGTTGGTTCAGCAGGTCGGCGTGAGCCGCTGCATTCACCTCACGCTTGAGGATCTGTTCGGCACCGCGGACCGCAAGGGTCGCTACCTGGCCGCGCAGTTCATCACGCGCACGAGTTACTTGCTGTTCTGCGTCGGCTTTGGCGGCGGCAATGATGCGCGCTGCTTCGTCGGCTGCAGTTTTCTTGGCTTCATCGATAATCGCCTGGGCGCGCTTTTCAGCGTCGCCAATGCGCTTCTGGCCTTCATCGCGGGCGGTAGCCAGTTCAGCCTGCGCGCGCTTTTCTGCGGCAGCCATCTCTGCTTTGCCCCGGTCAGCGGCAGCCAGTCCGTTCGCGATCTTCTCGGCGCGCTCATCGAGCGCCTTCATCAGCGGCGGCCACACGAATTTCATCGTGAATCCGGCGAGGATGAAGAAGACCACGAACTGCGCAAACAATGTTGCATTTAAGTTCACGGTGTTTTCCTTCTCAGAATAACGAGAGCCGAACCTGAAATCGGTCCGGCTGTTGGAAATCAGCTATACGCTAATTACTTCGCGATGAACGGATTTGCAAATGCAAACAACATTGCGATACCAACACCGATCAGGAACGCAGCGTCGATCAGACCAGCCAGCAGGAACATCTTGGTTTGCAGGGTATTCATCAGTTCAGGCTGACGAGCCGATGCTTCGAGGTATTTACCGCCCATGATCGCGATACCGATACATGCGCCGATAGCACCGAGGCCGATGATCAAACCGCAAGCCAGAGCAACAAAAGATACGTCAGTCATTTGAATTCCTTTAAAAGGTTAAGTTGAAACAAAATTGAAAAGCCAAAAACAAACTTCTTTACTTACTACTATCTTTCGATTCTTTAACAGCCTTAGTGACCTTCGTGCGCCTGGCCGATATACACCAGGGTCAGCATCATGAAGATGAACGCTTGCAGGAAGACGATCAGGATGTGGAAGATAGCCCACATCGAACCGGCGATCACGTGGCCAATGAAGCCGAATGCCGTCGCCATCGAGCCGAGCAGGGCAATCAGCAGGAACAGCAGTTCGCCAGCGTACATGTTGCCGAAGAGTCGCATTCCGAGGGAAACGGTTTTTGCTGCGTATTCAATCATGTTCAGCAGCAGGTTGAACGGTGCAAGCCAGATACCGAAGGGTGCGGCGAAGAGCTCATGAATCCAGCCGCCGAGGCCCTTGATTTTCACGCTGTAATAAATCATCAGCGCAAACACGCCGAGCGCCATGCCGAGCGTGCCGTTCAGATCGGCGGTCGGAACCACGCGGTGATACGGGAATACGCTGTTGAGGCCAACGGCATTGAAGAACGACGAGAACATATCGACCGGCAGAAAGTCGAGCGAGTTCATCAGTGCGACCCAGACGAATACGGTCAGGGCCAGCGGCGCGATGAAAGTGCGATTGCCATGCACGATGGCTTTGGACTGGTCTTCGACCATTTCCACGACGATTTCCACAAACGCCTGGAAACGACCCGGCACACCGGAAGTCGCCTTGCGCGCGGCCAGCCACATGAAGAAGCAACCGAGCACGCCAGCGAACACGGACCAGAAAACGGTATCCATGTTGATGATCGAGAAATCGACGATCTTGTCCTGGTGCTTGGTCGAGAAATGTCCGAGGTGGTGGACGATGTATTCGGACGCGGTTGGTGCGTGCCCTGCGGCTTCAGTCGTTGGAGATGACATGTCAGTGCCTAAATAATAAGATGATGTAACTTTTCAGCGCCACAATGAAAGCGGCGATCAACGCCAGCCAGTTCAAATCGCGGTACAGCCATGCCACCGCGCCCAGAAGCGCGATGGTTAATGCAATCTTGATAAATTCGCCGATGAAAAACGTCATCGGATTGACATCACCCGGCTTTCGCCCGTTGATAAACAAGCGCAGGGCAAACAAGCCGTTTGGCACTACACAGCACAGCCCGCCGAGCAACGCCGATATCAGCGCATGCACCCCACCCAGCAATCCGGCAATCAGTCCGGCGATCACCGTGGTCGCAAATTGCATCAGGACGACGCGAAGCATATTGGTCCAAATTCGTGCAATCCGGCAGGCCTGAGGCACCGTTCCGGGCCGCGGTGTTCGAGAGTAGTGCGTTTTGTCAAACCACGGGATTATAAGTGTTTTCCACAGTCATCGTCAAACCTTTGGGGCAAAAGGAATAGGCCTTACAG
>DATFAZ010000104.1:0-56962 GCA_035254105.1 Noviherbaspirillum sp.
TCGAGGATTGATGGCGGGAAGTGGTGCCGTGTCTTCTACGCGCGTACGAATCTGCATCTTCTGCGTGAGTTGTGAAAGCGCGAGAAGTTACGGTCGCACTCGCTCCAGAATCAACCTTCATGCAATCCTCCAGGGTAGAAAGCAGTTCAGACGCGCTTCGTGTTGTTATGACGCTGTACGTGTCGGTTGAAATTATTAAAGCAACGCCTATCCAAACAGTTGTTATTTTTGAATGTTGGGATTCGCCCTGTATTGATGAACGTCAACGGGTCAATTGAGCTAATCGGGGAGATGGCAGCACGACTGAATAAGATATTTTCCAAATGGAAAACTCTTCGAAGTTTCCCCTCTGATATACGAGCTGTTCGGCTTGACAACTTAATTTATGGACACTACGCTGGTTTCCCTCATATGACTTTACCGCTATTGCCCCACTGGCTTTTTGCGATGAGTCTCGATGAGTTTTTAAACGGCCGGCACTTTTTGGATTTTTGCTAGATGATTCGACCCTTTTCCTTACTAGCGTATGTCAGCTTTTGCGTAGTACCAAGAGAGATAGCAGCTCTCTCGGTAATGAATGCTGAGAGGCAGGCAGCATGACCGAGCTTCAAACAAGCCTGATGATTATTGGTGGCACTATTGTTGTCGGTGTCATCACTTATAACAAATGGCAGGAATACAAAGCAAAGAAAAGTGTTCAACGGGCATTTTCTTCAGAGCATGATGACGTGCTGATGCAGCCCGATGCCAGTCCGACACCGGAGAGCGAAAATCGTCAGGAGCCTACTTTTGCATCGCCCTCATTTAATGAAGAACCAGGTGAGCAGCGCATAAGGCAGGATGACGGCAGCATCGAGATTGATATCGACGTCGCGGCAGATGCCGAGGTCGAAGCACTTGTGCAAACGCCGCAAAAAGAGCTGCCGATTGATGAGTTGATTGACTGCGCCATTCCGCTTGCGCTGGAAGGGCCGGTATGGGGCGAAAAGATACTGCCAAAGCTGCAGAAGCTGCGTCACGTCGGGAATAAAACCGTTCACTTTGTAGGTCAGCGCGAAGATGGTGAATGGGAGGCCATTGCACACGGCGGCATGTACTATCGATTGTTTGCAGGTATACAGCTGGCAAATCGAAGCAGTGCATTAAATGAACTGGAGTATTCCGAGCTGATCATGCGACTGCGCCAGATTGCAGACGAAATCGACGCGGAACCGGATGTGCCTGACATGACTGATGTGATGGCTAGCGCACAGGCACTCCACCGTTTCGTCGCAGAATATGATGCGCAGTTGAGCATTAATGTTCAATCGAAGGGCGCGCCGTGGGCAATCAATACACTGTTGACCGCATTGGAGCGTCAAGGATTTGATTTGCGTCCAGATGGTCGACTGATCATGTCAGACGGGGACGGAGGCGTTCTGTTTTCGTTATCGACCAACGTTACGCTGGCTGCGGAAACCACGTCGCGACTCACTCTGCTTCTTGACGTTCCGCGAGTGGCGCAGCAACGCGACGGATTCGGTGCGATGGTCGCCTGCGCCAGGATGTTGGCTGCACGACTGGACGGCGTAGTGGTGGATGATTCCAACCAGCCCTTGTCGGATGTGGCATTGACGGAAATCGCCGAACAGGTCAATTCATTCTATATCCAGATGGGTGCGGCAAATATTCCGGCAGGTTCGACGCGGGCGTTGCGTTTATTTAGCTAATCGATGCAGCCGGATCTATTCTCGAGCGCGGCCGTGATGTCTGCCGTACAAGCTGAAAGTAATTGGCAGGAGCGGGCAGCGTGGCTGAAGGCTGAACTCAACCGGCATGGCCACGCCTATTATGTGCTCGACAATCCGACCATCCCTGATGCGGAGTACGACAAGCTTTTCCGCGAATTGGCCGTACTGGAACAAGCCCATCCTGACCTGATTACCTCCGATTCGCCAACGCAACGCGTTGGTGGAAAGCCTCTGCCACAGTTTGAACAGGTGCAGCATGCAGCACCCATGCTTTCGCTAAACAATGCCTTTGATGAGGGCGATATTGCCGCATTTGATCGTCGTGTGCGCGAGGGCTTGCAGATTGAATCCGATGTGGAATATTCCACGGAGCTCAAGTTCGATGGGCTTGCTATTAGCCTGCGTTACGAAGATGGTGTTCTGGTTCAGGCAGCTACTCGGGGCGACGGCACGACGGGAGAAAACGTAACCGCGAATATAAGGACGGTACGTGCTGTTCCGTTGCGGCTACATACCGCGCATCCTCCGAAAGTCCTGGACGTGCGCGGTGAAGTGTTGATGTACAAAGCGGATTTTGAAAAACTCAATGCCAGGCAGCGGGAAGCGGGTCAAAAAGAGTTCGCCAATCCGCGCAACGCCGCTGCAGGAAGCCTGCGCCAGCTTGATTCGCGAATTACTGCGCAACGTGCGCTGCGTTTTTTTGCCTATGGAATTGGGGTACTGGACGGTGCAGAAATGCCGCCATCCCATTCCGCACTTCTCGATTGGTATGTTTCCCTAGGGCTTCCGGCGTGCAATGAAAAGGCCGTAGTAAAAGGCGCGCAAGGCTTAATCGATTTTTTCAAGGAAATCGGCGCAAAGCGAAAACAATTGCCATACGACATCGACGGTGTCGTCTATAAGGTCAATCGACTCGAATATCAGCAAAAACTGGGTTTCGTTTCGCGAGCGCCGCGCTTTGCCATCGCTCATAAATTTCCCGCTGAAGAGGCGATGACAGTTGTGCAGGATATCGGTGTGCAGGTCGGGCGTACTGGTGCAGTTACTCCCGTTGCCCGCTTAGCCGCCGTGTTTGTTGGCGGCGTCACGGTAACCAATGCAACTCTGCACAATGAGGATGAAGTCAGGCGCAAAGATATTCAGATCGGCGATACCGTAATTGTGCGCCGTGCCGGCGACGTCATTCCTGAAGTGGTTGCCTATGTTCCGGAATTGCGACCTGCAGATGCGCGCAAATTTGTAATGCCGACTGCGTGTCCCGTATGCGGTTCGGCCATCGTCCGGCCGGAAGATGAGGCGATTGCACGTTGTTCTGGCGGTTGGGTCAAATGTCCGGCACAGCGCAAGGGCGGCCTGCTGCATTTCGTGTCCCGTCGCGCAATGGATATCGAGGGCTTGGGCGATCAGTTGGTTGAGCAATTGGTGGACAAACACGTAATTTCCACTGCTGCAGATTTGTACAAGCTGGGGCTGACTTCTCTCGCTGCACTGGACCGAATGGCGGATAAGTCGGCACAGAATGTCCTGAATGCGCTGGAAAAATCGAAATCCACGACACTCGGGCGCTTCATTTATGCGCTCGGTATCCGGCATGTGGGTGAAGCGACCGCAAAGGAGCTCGCAACGCATTTTGGCAGTCTTGACGCATTGTTGAATGCAACAGAGGAACAATTGCTGGAAGTGATGGACATCGGTCCGGTTGTTGCTCGTTCCATCACTACTTTTCTTTCCGATTCGCAAAATCGCGAGTTGATCGAACAACTCCGTGCGGCAGGTATTCACTGGACCGAAAGCAGGCGCACGGAAGATACGCCGAAGCCCTTGATGGGAAAGACTTTCGTGTTGACGGGAACGCTTGCCACATTGACGCGCGATGAAGCGGCAGAAAAAATCGAAGCAGCGGGTGGCAAGGTGGCTGGTTCGGTTTCGAAGAAAACCAGTTACGTCGTAGCCGGCGAAGAGGCCGGCAGTAAGCTAACCAAAGCGCAGGAGCTTGGTATTACGATTATCGATGAGCCTGGATTGCTGGAATTATTGGAAAAAAAATGAAAAAAATAAGAAAAGCCGTTTTTCCCGTAGCCGGCCTTGGCAGTCGGTTTCTCCCAGCCACCAAGGCACAGCCCAAGGAAATGCTCCCGGTGGTGGATAAGCCATTGATCCAGTATGCGGTGGAAGAAGCGGTTGCCGCCGGAATTACCGACCTGGTCTTCATAACCGGCCGCAACAAGCGTGCGATCGAAGATCATTTCGATACCGCGTATGAACTGGAAAGCGAACTGGAGGCGGCGGGCAAGTCAGCGTTGCTGAACCTGGTGCGCAATGCGATTCCCAAGAATATCAACTGCATATACATTCGCCAGTCGGCACCCTTGGGCTTGGGGCATGCGGTACTGTGCGCGCGCCCCGTAATTGGCAACGAGCCGTTCGCTGTGTTGTTGGCGGATGACTTGATGGATGTCGATGCAGGCCAGGCCCCGGTGCTTGCGCAAATGACTGCGGTTTACGAGAACGAAGGATCAAGTTTGCTTGCAGTGCAGGAAGTGCCGAGGTCAGAAACCTCGCAATATGGAATTGTCAGCGCAACGCCATATAAGCCGGCGCTTGCGCGAGTTGATAGCATTGTTGAAAAACCTGCACCCGACGTTGCACCGTCGACTCTTGCTGTAGTCGGACGCTACGTCTTGAATAATAAGATTTTTGATTGCCTTGAAGGTCTTGGCAAAGGCGCGGGAGGCGAAATACAGCTAACCGACGGAATTGCCGCGTTGATGCAACATGAAATGGTACTCGCGTATCAATATGCGGGGAGACGATTCGACTGTGGCTCAAAGCTGGGCTATCTGCAGGCAACAGTAGCGATGGGATTGAAGCATCCGGATATGGGGAAGGCATTCTCGGAGTATCTCGAGCAAGTGAAATGACTGTCAGGGAAATTCTTAAAATGGGTGATCCGCGGCTTTTGCGACAAGCCGATCCGGTCACGCACAGGGACACTCCCGAGTTGCATGCATTAATCGAAGACATGTTTGACACGATGCGTGCAGCCAATGGCGTGGGCCTCGCTGCACCACAGATCGGCGTCAACCTGCAACTCGTCATTTTCGGCTTCAAACAGAACATCCGCTATCCAGATGCGCCAGCGGTGCCGGAAACAATATTAATCAATCCGGTTTTGACACCGCTGACGGAAAGCATGGAAGAGGGCTGGGAAGGCTGTCTTTCAGTTCCGGGATTGCGTGGTGTTGTGCCGCGTTGGAGCAGGCTCCATTACGAAGGTGTGGATCAATTCGGCAAGCTGATCAGTCGGGATGTCGATGGCTTTCATGCGCGCGTCGTGCAGCATGAATGCGATCATCTGGCAGGTATTTTGTATCCGATGCGGATCAAGGACTTTTCGCGCTTCGGATTTGTGGATGTCCTTTTTCCAGAATTGGATTCGGGCCACGACGACTAAGGATCACGCCGCTAAATCATCTGCAGTCTTAAAAGCGCTCGTCAGGGCCTAAATAGCGCCACTGTCCGGCCGGTAAATTTCCCAGCTTGACCTGCCCGATGCGCACGCGTTTTAGTCCGAGAACCCTGAGGCCGACTGCTTCACACATGCGCCTGATTTGTCTCTTCTTCCCTTCGCGCAAGACGAAGCTCAACTGATCGTCGTTTTGCCAGCGGACCTTTGCCGGCAACAGCTTTTTGCCGTCCAGTGACAAGCCATGGTTTAGCAGCTTAAGATCGGCATCGGGCAATTGCCCTGGCTTGGTGTATTGCACGCGTACCAGATATTCTTTTTCGACTGCAGAATCCTCGCCGATCAGCTGTTTCGCGATACGTCCGTCCTGGGTCAGCACCAACAGGCCGACCGAGTCAATATCGAGCCGGCCAGCGGGAACAAGGCTGCGTAGCTGGCTTGGATGAAATTGTATCGGTGCCTTGTCTTCTTTCCAGCGGCTGCCGGGATTAACGAGCGTAACCGCAGGCTTATAACCATCCTCGGCTTGGCCGCTAACATAGCCCACTGGCTTGTTAATCAGAATAGTGACCCTGCGGGCCTGCTGGGCGCTCGCCTGGCGCTCTACGGTAATGCGCTGATTGGGTGTCACCTTGCTGCCAAGTTCAGACACGGTTACGCCATCGACGCGAACCCAGCCGCGCTCGATCCATTCGTCGGCTTCACGTCGCGAACACAAACCAAGTTCGGACATGCGTTTTGATAGGCGAATGGGTTCTGTCATGAGAAGAATCTTAAAATAAAAAAATGTCTATACACGCAGCGCTTCGAGCAGGTCTGTTTCCAGCTGAATCTGGCTGCGTGGATTATTCAGTACCGGACCATCCACAAGGAAAACGTCTTCGACGCGTTCACCCAGAGTCATGATCTTTGCGGTATGCAAATTGACCTTGTAGTTCGCAAGAACATTGGCTATCGAATACAACAGGCCATTACGATCATTGGCGGATACAGACAATAAATAATACTGTCCTCGTTCATCCGGCCTGAGATCGACTGTTGGCGTGATCGGGAACGTGCGCGACAGGCGCGACAGCCGGCCTTTGGTTGGCGGAGGCAATGCTGCACGGGATTCGAGCAATTCGGTCAGCTCATGCTCGATCAAGCTGATTATGTCGCGATAACTGTTCGCAAATGCCGGCTCGGTCACGAGGAAGGTATCCAAGGCATAACCATGCTTGGTGGTGTGAATTTTCGCATCGAGAATGCTGAAGTTCTTTTTGTCGAAATAACTGCATATGCGTGCGAACAAATCAGGCTGGTCCCTGACATAGACAGCAACCTGCACACCTTCGCCTATCGGTGCGATTCGGCACTTCACAACAGCACTTTCGCTGTCGATTTTGTTATATAGCGCTCGGGTTTGCCACGCTATATCTGCAGCATCGTGGCGCAAAAAATATGCGACGTCGAGTTGTTGCCAGAGTCGTTGATGCACATCTTCCGGCAAGCCATACAAGCGCAAGGTCTTGAGGGCGGCTTCTTGCCTGTTCTTCAGCTCATGATCGGTCGAAGGATCTTCTCCGCCCAGTACGCGTAGCGCCATGCGGTAAAGGTCTTCCAGCAATTTTCCTTTCCACGCATTCCACACCTTCGGGCTGGTGCCGCGGATATCCGCAACGGTCAGCAGGTAGAGAGCCGTCAGATGCCGCTCGTCTTTTACGATCCCTGCAAAATGACGGATCACGTCAGGGTCGGACAAGTCCTGTTTCTGCGCCACTTGCGACATTGACAGATGGTGCTCGACGAGGAACACCACCAGCTCCGTATCTTCCCGGGTCAGGCTGTGTTCCTTGCAAAACCTGCGCGCATCGGCCTTGCCCAGCAGAGAATGATCACCACCGCGGCCTTTGGCGATATCGTGAAACAGCGCCGCAATATACAACAGCCATGGCTGCGCGAAATTGGCCATCAGCTGGCTGCAGAATGGATATTCGTGCGCGTGTTCAGTCATCGTGAACCGGCGCACGTTTCGCACCACCATCAGGATATGCTGATCGACCGTATAAACATGAAACAAGTCATGCTGCATCTGGCCGATGATGCGCCGGAAATTGGGCAGGTAACGCCCCAGAATGCTGGTCTGGTTCATTCCGCGCAAGGCGTGCGTGATACCTTGCGGCGCCTGCAGAATTTGCAGGAACAGCGCTCGATTGGCCGGGTCGCGTCTGAATTTGCTGTCAATTTTCAGTCGCGCATGCCACAGGGCGCGCAAGGTCCGCGCCGTCATGCCTTTCAGCTCGGAATGCTGTGCGATCAACAGAAATACCTCCAGCATGGCCGATGGCGTTGCCTCAAACGTGTCATCGCACGCAATGTCGATCAGGCCGTTAATTTCATTGAAGCGTTCATTGATCGGCTGCGGCAAACCGTGCTGAGGAAACAACTGCGCTTCGATATTCTGCAGCAGGATGGTGTTGAGCTGCGTCACCGCCTTCGCTGCCCAATAATAATGCTGCATCAGGTACTCGCTTGCCCGGCGAGTATCGTTTGTCTTAAATCCGAGCGATTCTGCAATTGGCGTTTGCACGTCGAAGACCAATCGGTCTTCGCGCCGACCTGCATGTATGTGAAGGCGAATCCGAATGTCCTTGAACGCGCGTTCCTTCTGCAGAAGTTGCCGCGCTTCGGTGGCAGTAATCAACCCACGTTCGGCCAGCTTGCGCCATGAATCGCCAAGTCCTGCTGCCTTCGCGACCCACAGGATCACTTGCAGGTCGCGTAGCCCTCCCGGACTTTCCTTGCAATTCGGCTCCAGTGCATATGGAGTGTCTTCGTACTTGGCATGCCTCTGGCGCATTTCCAGGGTCTTTGCCTGAAAAAATGCTTGTGGATTGATAGCCGCCTTGCATCGGTCCTGCATAAACCTGAATAGCTTGCGGTTGCCGGTTACCAAGCGTGCTTCCAGCAGGCTTGTTTGTACCGTTATATCGGCTGCGGATTCGCTCATGCATTCGTCAACAGTCCGAATGGCATGACCCAAGTCCAGGCCGATATCCCAGAATAGCTGCACTAATTGTTCCAGCTTGCGTTGCAAGTCAGCATCTACTGCCGAGTCCAGAAGAACCAGTACATCGACATCCGAGTGAGGGAATAATTCTCCACGACCATAGCCCCCGACAGCCACTAAAGCTGCACCTGGAGGAAGTTTCAACGTTTCCCAGGCCTGCGTTAGCGCATTGTCAACGCTCTGGCTTAGCTTGGTGAGGAGCTTCTCCGGTTTACCGTCGGTCTGGAATGCTGCAATGGAGGTTTGGCGCTCCGACTTCAGCTGCTCCTTAAGCGCCAATGCTAAAGCCACCATCGCTAGACTTCTGTGGTTTGAGACTTTGTCGGTTGTTGTATGAAAGCGGGCGGTGGGGGCATGCCGGGCGATACTGTCAAGACCTCGTAGCCGGTCTCGGTGACCAGAATCATATGCTCCCACTGTGCTGAAAGGCTGCGATCCTTGGTTTTGATGGTCCAGCCATCGTTCATTTCACGAATCTCCCGACGTCCGGCATTAATCATCGGTTCTACGGTGAAGATCATGCTAGGAGCCAGTTTCTCGAGAGTGCCGGGGCGACCGTAATGCAATACCTGCGGTTCTTCATGGAATACCTTGCCGATCCCATGACCGCAAAACTCGCGAACAACGCTATATCCTGCTTTTTCTGCGTGCTGCTGGATAGCAAAGCCAATGTCGCCCAAATGCGCTCCAGGCTTGATTTTGGAAATGCCCAGCCACATGCATTCGAACGTCACTTCTGTCAAACGACGCGCAAGGATAGACGGCTCTCCCACGAAGAACATCCGGCTGGTATCGCCGTGATAGCCATCCTTGATGATCGTGATATCGATATTGAGTACATCCCCGTTTTTCAGAGCTTTATCACCCGGAATTCCATGGCACACGACATCATTGACTGATGTGCAGGTCGCTTTAGGGTAGGGGGTATAGCCCGGAGGGCAATAGTTCAAAGGCGCAGGAATAGTCCCCTGAACATTAACCATATACTCGTGACACAGGCGGTCAAGCTCGCCGGTCGTGACACCGGGTTTGACATATGGCTCAATGAAATCGAGCACTTCGGCCGCCAGTCGCCCGGCAATGCGCATGCCTTTGATATCTTCTTCAGTCTTAATTGTGATGGAGCCCATAGCAAGCCAAAATTACGCGATGGCGTAAATAAGAGTTAATTCAAAATTATAGACGACGCACCGAATGTTCGCCTAAAGAAGAGTCTTCCCGCTATTGAACAAGTCTGATGATTTAGGGTAGAATTTTGGGTTAGCTTGGAATGGTTTCAAGTGAAATCGGTAAAAACGCGAATCCGGTCGCAAAGGGTGCCTTGGCAAAAGCTGCAAGGGTGACTGACCGGATTCCAGACCTAACCCTGGAGAAATTATGTCCGTTACTATGCGCGAAATGCTGGAAGCAGGTGTCCATTTCGGTCACCAGACCCGCTTCTGGAACCCCAAGATGGCCCCCTTCATTTTCGGTCATCGCAATAAAATTCATATCGTCAATCTGGAAAAAACCCTGGGAATGTACCAGGAGGCGATGAAGTACATCCGTCAACTGGCTTCCAATCGTGGCACTATTTTGCTCGTCGGCACCAAGCGCCAGTCGCGCGAAATCATCGCTGCCGAAGCACAGCGTGCCGGCATGCCTTACGTTGATCAGCGCTGGTTGGGCGGCATGTTGACCAACTTCAAAACCATCAAGACTTCGATCAAGCGCCTGAAGGACATGGAAGCAGCGATTGAAGACGGCTCCGTCGAAAAATTGAGCAAGAAAGAAGCGCTGATGTTCCAGCGCGAGATGGAAAAGCTGCAAAAATCCATCGGCGGCATCAAAGACATGGGCGGCATCCCTGATGCGATTTTCGTAATCGATGTCGGCTTCCACAAAGGCGCAATTACCGAAGCTGCTAAATTGGGTATTCCGGTTATTGGCGTGGTTGATACCAACCATTCTCCGGAAGGCGTCACCTACGTTATCCCTGGCAATGATGATTCCTCCAAGGCAATTACTCTGTACGCACGCGGCGTGGCGGATGCGATTCTGGAAGGTCGTGCGAATGCAACGAATGAAGTGCTCGAAGCTGTCAAAGGCGGTGCGGACGAGTTCGTCGAGGTCAGCGAACAGGCTTGATGCCCTGCGCCCTGATGTGTCGGGCTTCAAAAAAGGGGCAACAGCAGTTCGCCCCTTTTTTTTAACTAGTCATTACGTATTTTGATTGAATGCGTCCGACGGACGCTCACTGAAATTAGGAGAGAAACATGGCGGCAATTACCGCAGCGATGGTAGGCGAACTGCGCGCAAAGACTGACGCACCGATGATGGAATGCAAAAAAGCGTTGACCGAAGCCGATGGCGACATGGTGCGCGCCGAAGAAATTCTTCGGGTGAAACTGGGCAGCAAGGCTTCCAAGGCAGCTTCCCGCATTACGGCAGAAGGAGTCGTTGCAACTTATATTTCCGGTGGTGTAGGCGCAATCGTGGAAGTGAACTGCGAGACCGATTTCGTCACTAAAAATGATGATTTTATTGCGCTGGCAAATGCCTGTGCCAAGCTGGTTGCAGAAAAAAATCCGGCAGATGTCGCAGCGCTGTCTGCTTTGCCGTTTGAAGGCAAAACACTGGATGAGGTGCGCGCCGCACTGGTTGGCAAGATCGGTGAAAACATGTCGATTCGCCGCTTCAAGCGTTATGAAACCGGCTCGAAGCTGACGGCCTACCTGCATGGCACGCGTATCGGTGTCATGGTCGAATTTGACGGTGCAGACGAGCAAGTCGGTAAGGATGTCGCGATGCACGTCGCGGCGATGAAGCCGGTTGCATTGTCGTCTAGCGACGTGCCCGCAGACTTGATCGAAAAGGAACGTTCGATTGCCGCACAAAAGGCTGCCGAGTCTGGGAAGCCGGCCGACATCGTCGCTAAGATGGTCGAAGGCACGGTTCAAAAATATTTGAAAGAAGTTTCACTGTTCAATCAGCCGTTTGTTAAGAATGACAAGCAAACAGTTGAGCAAATGCTGAAAGCGGCAAATACCACGGTGAAATCGTTCACCATGTACGTTGTTGGTGAAGGCATTGAGAAGAAACAGGATGACTTTGCTGCAGAAGTTGCAGCACAGGTGGCTGCGGCCAAGCAGGCATAAGCAAAAAGAGCGGGCCGAAAGGCCCGTTTTTATAACGAATGCAATATTGCTGTTCGGTATCTGCATTTGACCTGTAGGACGCCCAAGATTAACTACCTTCATATGGACTGAGCGCACTCGGCGCTAAGTAAATGAATCAGCGCTGAGTAAATATATGTAAGGTGGTGTGAAGAGTTTAAAAAATCTTGCTCAAATGCATTGTTCAGTCAGAAGTTCATAGCATTAATAGCGAGTCTCTTCCAAAAATGCCATTTCATCTCCCACATGGTTTTGTGTAGACAGCATGTTGCAAGATGAATAATGGCGAATGTTTATCTCTAATCGGACAATTATTAGGAGTCCAGTCCCATGACAAAACCAGCGTATAAGCGCGTCCTTCTCAAACTTTCCGGTGAAGCGTTAATGGGAGATGATGCATATGGCATCAATCGGGCAACCATAGAGCGCATGGTGGCGGATGTGGCTGAGGTGGCAAAGCTGGGAGTCGAACTGGCAATCGTTATTGGTGGCGGCAATATTTTTCGTGGCGTAGCGCCGGGCGCGCAAGGCATGGATCGAGCAACTGCCGACTACATGGGCATGCTTGCTACGGTGATGAACTCGCTGGCATTGGCCGATGCAATGCGCCAAATTGGGATTACGGCACGTGTCATGTCGGCCATCAGTATTGAACAGGTAGTCGAACCTTATGTTCGGCCGAAGGCGTTGCAGTATCTTGAAGAAGGCAAAATTGTAGTGTTCGCCGCCGGCACAGGAAATCCGTTTTTTACTACCGACACTGCGGCAGCACTGCGCGGCTCTGAAATTGGTGCCGAGGTCGTACTGAAGGCGACCAAAGTCGATGGCGTATATAGTGCAGATCCGAATAAGGATCGCAATGCGACCAGATATTCGACGATTACCTTTGACGAGGCGATATCCAAACATTTACAGGTCATGGATGCCACTGCGTTTGCATTGTGCCGCGACCAAAAGCTGCCAATCAAGGTTTTTTCCATCATCAAACCTGGTGCACTGAAAAATGTCATCATGGGTGAAGATGAGGGAACATTGGTCCACGTGTAAAGTGAATTGAGACTTACTCGTTGTATAAGAGGAGAGCAAAATGGCTGTAGTTGACGTTAAGAAAAATACCGAGCAGAAAATGCATAAGTCGATCGAGACGCTGAAGGCTGATCTGGCGAAGGTGCGTACCGGCCGTGCGCATGTCGGTATTCTGGATCATGTTCAGGTCGATTATTACGGCACGCCGACCCACATCAATCAAGTGGCCAATGTCACCTTGATTGATGCGCGCACCATTGGAGTTCAACCATGGGAAAAGAAAATGGTGGCCGTTGTCGAAAAAGCCATCCGTGAATCGGACCTTGGCTTGAATCCATCAACACAAGGCGATTTGATTCGCGTACCGACACCGCCGCTAACTGAAGAGCGCCGTAAAGAAATCGTGAAGGTGGTAAAAGGTGAGGGTGAAGACACCAAAGTTGCGGTTCGCAACATCCGGCGTGATGCCAACGAGGCGCTGAAAAAATTGGTAAAAGACAAAACCTGTTCGGAAGATGATGAGCGCCGCGCGCAAGACGACGTGCAAAAACTTACCGACAAATTTGTCGCTGAAATTGACAAACTGATTGCCGAAAAAGAAAAAGAGCTTTTGACGGTTTGAAGACAATTTGCACGCTGAGCACACGCATTAATGGGTGGGCTCAGCATGCTTTTCGTGTGCCGCCAATACGCGCATTCCGAGCATTCGGGGCGCGTTGCCGCCGGATACGTTATGCTTAGCTTGCAGATCGACAAGCATCAGGCAACAACCTATTTTTCAATCTAGCTCTCACATGACGCATTCAAGCTCAACGCAAGCGGTACCGAACGTTTCATCTATACCGCGCCATATCGCCATCATCATGGATGGGAACGGCCGCTGGGCAACAAAGCGTTTTATGCCGCGCGTTGCGGGACACGGCAAAGGTGTTGAGGCGGTGCGAACCATTGTTGAAGCCTGTATCCATCGCGGGGTGGAATATCTGACACTATTCGCGTTTAGTTCGGAAAACTGGCGTCGCCCGGCCGATGAAGTCTCCCTATTGATGCGCTTGTTTGTCACCGCGCTGGAGCGCGAAGTAGCAAAAATGCACGCCAATGACATCCGCCTTAAAGTTGTTGGTGATTTGAGCCGGTTCGATGCAAAGTTGCAGGAATTGATCGCCGGTGCACAGAGGCGTACGGCCAACAACACCCGGCTGACAGTGACCATTTGTGCAAATTATGGTGGGCGCTGGGACATCATGCAGGCCGTGAAAAAAATGGTTGCTACCACTAAAAGCGATACGGACTTTTCCGAGGAAGACCTCGCGCCGCATCTCGCAATGGCATATGCGCCGGAGCCGGATCTGTTCATTCGGACGGGGGGAGAAGAGCGCATCTCCAATTTTCTGCTTTGGCAGCTTGCGTATACCGAGTTCTATTTTACCGAGACTTATTGGCCGGACTTCGATGCCGCAGAGCTGGATAAGGCCATTGCTTCCTATCAGGAACGCGAGCGCCGATTTGGTCGCACGAGCGAGCAGTTGATCGAACAGAAAAAGGCTTCGTGATGTTAAAGACGCGCGTGATCACGGCGTTGGCCCTTCTTGCGGTTTTGCTTTTGGTTATTTACTCCCGGTCTTTCATTCTGTTCGTGCTGGTGACGACAGCATTCTTTGGCGCTGCAGCCTGGGAAGGCTTTCGGTTGTTTCATAATCAACGACCCGTGCTGGGTGCTGCTATTTGGAGCGGTGCCTTCCTGTTCGTTGTGCTACAAGGGAATGCCGCCGACGCGATTCTATTGTTCGGATTATGTGTTGCCATATGGGTGATACGCCTTGTGCCTTCGCTAGCCATTGGTTTGCCATCGTTTGATGGATTTGGAAACCGTCTTCTTAATGGTGTTTACGGCATAGGCATCCTCGGTTGTTTCGTTGCCATCATCGCATTGTTTGAGCATTCGCCGCTTTACCTGATATCGGTTATGGCGATCGTCTGGGTCGCGGATATTGGTGCCTATTTTGCCGGTAAGGCTTTTGGCAAGCACAAGCTCGCACCCTCTATATCGCCGGGTAAATCCTGGGAAGGTGCGATAGGGGGATGGCTTGCAGTTCTGTTTGTGGCCGGTGTGTCAACTACACATCCTCTCTTGAACGATACATTCGCCCCTCGAGTGCTGGCGGAATGGGGATGGTCGGGATTATTTTTTGCCTTGACCCTGCTGGTTGCGGCAAGTATTGCGGGCGATCTGTTTGAATCTCAGCTCAAACGCCGTGCAGACATGAAGGACAGCAGTAATCTGTTGCCGGGCCACGGCGGGGTTCTGGATCGAATAGATGCTTTGATTCCGAGCTTGCCGCTTGCGGTTTTGATTGGTTCCAGGCTTTAAGGTCGAAGTCGGATGCAATATCTCACAATTCTTGGTGCCACCGGTTCGATCGGGGTTTCCACACTCGATGTAGTGGCGAGACATCCTGAGCGCTATAGCGTGTATGCGTTGACCGCGCACAGCCGCGTCGATGAGCTTGCTGCGCAATGTGAAAGATTCCGCCCACAAGTAGCCGTTGTTGGTTCAGCTGCTGCCGCGCAGCAGTTGAACCACTTGCTGGTACAAAAAGGGATACCTACGGAAGTAGCGCATGGCGAGGATGCGCTATGTGCAGTTGCCAGTGCACCTGGCTGCAGTACCGTGATGGCGGCTATTGTAGGAGCGGCAGGACTTGCTCCTACTCTTGCGGCAGCAAAAGCAGGAAAAAAGATATTGCTTGCAAATAAAGAAGCGCTGGTAATGTCCGGTCGCCTCTTTATGGAAGCGATCGCCGAAAGCAACGCCGCATTATTGCCGATAGATAGCGAACACAACGCAATTTTTCAGTGTTTGCCGCATGCTTTTCAGCGCGCTCCATCGCAGCATGGCGTCGCCAAGGTTTTGTTAACAGCCTCAGGAGGGCCATTTCTTGCCCGTGCTGTCGATACACTGGAAAACGTCACGCCAGAAGAAGCGGTTGCGCATCCAAATTGGGTGATGGGGCGCAAAATCTCGGTCGACTCTGCCACGATGATGAATAAAGGGCTGGAAGTGATTGAGGCGCACTGGCTATTCGCTGTCGAACCCAGCCAGATTGAGGTTGTCATTCATCCTCAAAGCGTAATTCATTCAATGGTTTCTTATGTGGATGGATCAGTACTTGCGCAGTTGGGCAATCCGGATATGCGCACGCCAATCGCACATGCATTGGCTTATCCCGAGAGGATAGCCTCGGGAGTGGGGGCTTTGGACCTTGCGCAAATCGGACAGTTGGTCTTTCAACGGCCTGATTTTGAGCGTTTCCCGTGTCTGAAACTTGCTTACGATGCCTTGTCTGTCGGCGGCATGGCGCCGGCAACACTGAACGCCGCAAATGAAGTTGCTGTCCAAGCATTTCTGGACCGGAAAATAGGTTTTCGTGATATCGACAGGTTAATTTCACGGGTGATGGATAAACTACCTATTGGTCCCGTGACTGACATCGCCACACTGCTCGAGCAAGATCTTCGTACACGTGAGGTTACACATTCCCTTATTCAGTAAGGTCGACATATGACTCTGCTGCAAACCCTGATTGCCTTTGTGGTGGCGCTTGCCGTGCTGGTAGTGGTGCATGAGCTGGGACATTATTGGGTGGCGCGCTGGTGTGGCGTAAAGGTCCTTCGCTTCTCAGTCGGGATGGGCAAGATTGTCTACTCCCGTCGTTTCGGGCCTGATCAAACTGAATGGGCACTTTCAGTTTTGCCGCTGGGTGGCTATGTCAAGATGCTGGACGGGCGTGAACAGGATCTGAGCGGCTTGCCACCCGAGGATTTAAAGCGGGAGTTTACCCGTCAGTCAGTCTGGAAACGGATTGCCATCGTAGCTGCCGGGCCGCTCGCCAATTTCATACTCGCCATTGCCGTATTTGCTGGCCTGTATAGCTACGGTATTCCTGAGCCGACGACACGGTTGCGTGTCGTTGCCGAAAATACTGCTGCGTATCAAGCGGGGTTGCGTGGCGGTGAACTCATTACCGGGGTTAATGGGGAACCAGTCAATGCATGGTCTGATCTGCGCTGGAAAGTCATGCAGCTTGCCCTGGAGGGAACTTCAGCACGACTTGATGTGCAACGTCCGAATCCGGCGATCCCTGGCGGAAACCTGTTGGACACCAAAATCCTGAGATTGGATGGTTTAGCTCCCGAGGACTTGGAGGGGGATTTTCTGGGAAAACTGGGATTGGATATCGCTCGTCCTCGGCCCGTATTGGGAAAAATCTCGCCTGGAGGACCGGCAATGGTGGCTGGTTTGCGGGAGGGAGACTTCATTCAGGCAATCAACGGAAGGCATGTCACCGATGGTCTCAGTTTCGTTGAACAGGTTCGCTCCTCTCCAGGTGTCCAACTTCAGATAAGCGGTCAGCGTGATGGACAGGAGTTCAGTGTCACGGTAACGCCAGAATCCCATATGAGGGGCGGGCAGTCTATCGGACGCATCATGGCTGAAGTTCCATTAATGCCGGAGATGATCATTGCATCCCATACGCCGCTTGCAGCAATGAGCAAGGCGATCCAGAAGACATGGGACACCAGCGTCCTCACGCTCAAAATGCTTGGTAAAATGCTCGTCGGTGAAGTTTCCTGGAAGAATATTACCGGGCCCATCACCATTGCCGACTATGCTGGGCAAACGGCGCGCATCGGAATTATCAGTTACCTGACCTTCATCGCGTTCATTAGCATCAGCCTCGGTGTTATGAACCTGCTACCCATTCCCGTGTTAGATGGGGGGCTTTTACTGTATTATTCGCTGGAACTTTTGACCGGACGGGCGCTTCCCGAGCGGTTCGGAGAGATAGCCCAGCGTGCGGGAGTGGGCATCTTGATGACATTGATGGCAGTAGCCGTCTTTAATGACATTGTTCGGCTCATGTCCTGAGTTTTTGCCGACGAAGCTTAGATCATCGCCAGGCAAGAGCATTGATAATAAATAACAGATGAAATTACATTCCGAACGTATTTCCCAGCCCTTCTTTTCACGTCGCCTTATTGCCATAGCTGCCTTTGCTCTCTGCACCGGTCATGCGCTGGCTGTTGACCCATTCACCGTTAAAGATATCCGGGTTGAAGGTATTCAGCGTACTGAAGCAGGAACGGTTTTCAGCTATTTGCCGGTTCGCGTCGGAGATACCTACACCGATGAAAAAGGCACTGCTGCCATTAAGGCCCTGTATGCAACCGGCTTTTTCAAAGACGTACGCATAGAAGTCGAGGGAGACGTTCTGGTCGTACTGTTGGAGGAGCGGCCGGCAATCGCCAGCGTTGATTTCTCCGGCACCAAAGAGTTCGACAAAGAACAGCTAACCAAGGCATTGAAGGATATCGGGCTTGGTGAATCCCGCATTTTCGACCGGGCGCTGGTCGATCGTGCAGAACAGGAGTTGAAGCGGCAGTATCTGTCGCGCGGCCTGTACGGCGTGCAGATCACGACGACAGTCACTCCGATAGAACGAAATCGTGTCATCGTCAGTTTTGCCGTGGATGAAGGTGACGTTGCTCGCATCAAGCAGATCAATATTGTTGGCAACAAGGTTTTTTCGGACAGCGAGTTGCGCGGGTTGCTTAACCTGAGCACACCTGGATGGTTTACTTGGTATACCAAGGCGGATCAGTATTCCAAGCAAAAGCTTAGCGGCGACATTGAAACGCTTCGCTCTTACTACCTGAATCGCGGATATCTGGAAATGCAGGTGGAGTCCACGCAGGTATCTATTACGCCGGACAAAAAAGATATCTACATCACGATTAACATCAACGAAGGGGATAAGTTCACGGTTGCCGACATCAAGTTTGAAGGCGAAATGTTTGGTCGTGAAGATGAACTGAAATCGCTGGTTCAACTGAAGCGCGGGGATGTCTATTCGGGTGAAAAGCTGGCTGAGAGCATCAAGAAAATCTCCGAGAGAATGGGTAACTTTGGGTATGCATTCGCGAATGTCAACGCCAATCCGGAAATTAACCGCGAGAAAAAAGAAGTCAGCTTTTCGGTATTGATTGATCCGGGCAAGCGGGTTTATGTGCGGCGAATTAATGTCGCAGGTAATACCAAAACCCGTGACGAAGTGATTCGACGCGAATTCCGGCAGTTTGAAGATTCCTGGTACGACGGCGAAAAAATCCGGCTATCGCGCGATCGTGTTGACCGTCTAGGCTATTTTAAAGAAGTCAACATCGAGACCCCGGAAGTGCCGGGCAGCACCGATCAGGTTGATATCAACATGGCGGTCGAGGAAAAGCCTACCGGGAATATCATGCTAGGTGCAGGGTTTTCAAGTAGTGAAAAACTCATGTTGACCGGTTCGATTCAGCAGGCGAATGCATTTGGTAGTGGCAATACGCTGGGCTTGGATGTTAATACCAGCAAACGGAATCGCACAATTGCTCTTTCCCAGACAACACCTTATTTCACTGATGAAGGCGTCAGCCGCAGTTACGAAGTTTTCCTCCGGACCACCCGTCCGCCGGACGTAAATAATGGCGATTATCTCGTGGAGACAAAGGGAGCTAATGTCCGGTTCGGGGTGCCATTCTCCGAGTTCGATACCGTCTTCTTTGGAGCGGGTGTTGAACGGACAGATGTTGAAACATATTTTGGTGTGGGCGGTAAAAATAATAGCCCTGACCTCTATCGGGAATATGTTGCAGCTTTTGGCAATGCTAATGGCAATCCGGATGCCGTGGGCACCTATAACGCGAGTACCACTAGCTTCCCGTTGACTGCTGCTTGGCAACGCGATAACCGGGACAGCGCCTTGGTGCCGTCCGTTGGACGCTATCAGCGCGTTAACTTTGAAGTTGCACCTGCAGGTACAGTAAAGTATTACCGCGCTATCTATCAACATCAATATTTTCGACCGCTGTTCCGAGCCATTACCTTGGCGTTGAACGGCGAAATTGATTATGGACGTGGTTTGGGAGGCAAGCCTTATCCGGTATTCAAGCGGTTTTATGCCGGCGGTATCGGTTCCGTGCGCGGATATGAAGGGTCATCGCTTGGTCCGAAGAGTCTCGACAATGGGGATCCGGTTGGTGGAACGTCGCGTATTATTGCGAATGCTGAATTGCAGTTTCCTTTCCCTGGATCTGGTAATGATCGTACGCTGCGCTGGTTTACTTTCTTCGATGCGGGTAACGTATTTGGAGAAGCGGCGAAGATGCGGATATCGGACCTGCGTTATTCGGCAGGCGTTGGTATTAGTTGGATCTCGCCGATCGGCCCTTTGAAACTGAGCTACGGCAAAGCGCTGAATGCTACGGCGGAGGACCGGAAGCAGACCTTCCAGTTCCAGCTTGGTACCGGCTTTTAATGTAGTGACATAATAGTAATTTGATTGCGGAGAACGACCTTGAAGTCTTTAACTACAACATCGAACCTGTTCAAGTGCCTGGCTCTTGTCGCTGCGTCGCTGCTTCCGCTGGCGCATGTGCAGGCGCAGGAATCAAGAGTTGGTTTTGTAAGCACCGAGCGGATATTCCGTGAGGCGGCCCCGGCCAAGGCTGCGCAAGCAAAAATCGAGCAGGAATTTTCCCGGCGCGATAAAGAATTGCAGGAGATGGCGGGCAGGCTGAAATCCATGTCGGAAAAACTCGACAAGGATGCCGCTGTCCTATCCGAGTCGGATCGGGTCAAGCGTCAGCGTGATCTGGCGGATCTCGATAAGGATTTTCAGCGCAAACAGCGCGAATTCCGTGAAGATCTGAATCAGCGCCGTAATGAAGAACTCGCGATCGTGCTGGAACGCACCAATAAGGTTATCAAGCAGATAGCTGAAACGGAAAAGTACGACATCGTCTTCCAGGAGGCAGTCTATGCCAGCCCGCGGATCGACATTACAGAAAAAGTGCTCAAGGCGCTCAATAAGTAAGATTTAAAAGGACCATGATGAGCAATCGGCTGGGAAAATTGGTCGAACGCTTGGGAGGTCAACTGACAGGCGATGCCGACATTGAAGTGTCTGGGATCGCGCCACTGGATGCGGCCGATGCGTCGCATATCACGTTTCTTTCGAATCCCAAGTTGCGCGCGCAAGCAGCGCAGACAAAAGCTGCGGCACTCATTCTGTCGCCGGTGGATGATGCGGTTGTGGGCCTTACCTACAAAGGCGCGCGCATCGTTACTAACAACCCTTATGCCTATTTTGCGCGGGTTGCGCAATTATTCGCCGCGCAGAATGCTGTTCCTGTTGTCCCTGGCATTCATCCAAGCGCCAGCGTGCATCCCGATGCGAAAATTGCGGTAAGTGCTTTTATCGGCGCACATGCTGTGGTCGATGCGCACGCGACAATTGCAGATCAGGCAGTTATTGATGCGGGCTGCTTTATTGGACGTGGTGCGCAAGTGGGTGCGAGCACCCATTTTTTTGCAAACGTGACCTTCCATGCAGGGTGTGAAATCGGCCAGCGCGGCATCATCCATTCCGGGGCGGTGATTGGCGCTGATGGTTTCGGCTTTGCCAAGGAAAACGGCGCCTGGATCAAAATTCCTCAAACCGGTCGGGTGGTAATCGGAAACGACGTCGAAATCGGCGCCAACACGACCATCGATCGCGGTGCGCTTGCCGATACCGTGATTGAGGATGGAGTGAAGCTCGACAATCAGATTCAGATCGGCCACAACTGCCACATCGGAGCACATACAGCAATGGCGGGTTGTGTCGGCGTCGCAGGCAGTGCGAAGATTGGCAAATATTGCACCTTTGGTGGTGCCGCGATGGTGCTTGGCCATCTGACCATCGTTGATAACGTTCATATCTCGTCGGGTAGCATGGTCTCCCGGTCGATTTTGGAGGCGGGCCAGTACACAGGGTTTTACCCACTGGCAAAGAATGCGGAATGGGAGAAATCGGCCGCAATTGTGCGCAATTTGGGAACGATGCGTGAGAAAATCCGCGATCTTGAAAAAACAATTAAATCGCTTATCGGAAAATCGTAATGAAAACCCTCGACATACATCAAATTAAACAATACCTGCCACACCGTTATCCACTGCTGCTGGTGGATCGCGTACTGGAATGGGAGTCCGGTAAGTCGATTACTGCAATTAAAAATGTGACCGTCAACGAGGAGTTTTTCAACGGGCACTTTCCTCATAAACCGGTAATGCCCGGTGTGCTGATGATCGAGGCAATGGCCCAGACAGCCGCGTTACTATCCTTCCTGACTATGGGGGTGAAACCTGACGAGAATAGCGTTGTCTATTTCGTCGGTATCGATGGTGCCCGTTTCAAGCGTCCGGTGGAGCCGGGCGACCAGTTAAAGATGCAGGTAGAGATTCTGCGTAATGCGCGCGGGATATGGAAATACAAGGCACAGGCAACGGTTGATGGCCAGCTTGCGGTGGAAGCCGAACTCCTGTGCACCATGCGCAGCGCTGCCGATCCCAGCCTGCCAGTGGGGCAGTAATGACAACCATCCATCCAACCGCAATTGTCGATTCCAAGGCGGAACTTGATGATTCGGTCGAGGTTGGTGCCTATTCGGTTATCGGGGCGAATGTAAAGATCGGTGCCCGCACCAAGGTGGGGCCCCATGTTGTGATCGAAGGTCATACGACGATCGGATGCGATAACCAGTTTTTCCAGTTTTCGTCGATTGGTGCGGCACCGCAAGACAAAAAATACAAAGGTGAGCCGACCCTGCTGGAAATTGGCGACCGTAACACGATCCGGGAATTCTGCACTTTCAATCTCGGTACGGTGCAGGATGCCGGTGCAACGCGGATGGCCAATGACAACTGGATCATGGCATATGTCCATGTCGCCCATGATTGCCAGCTTGGCAGCAATATCATCTTGGCCAACAATGTCACGCTGGCCGGCCATGTGTACCTGGCTGACTGGGTATTCCTCGGCGGCTTTACGACGGTGCATCAGTTTTGCCACATCGGCGCGCACGCAATGACCGCTTTTACAGCTGCGGTAAGCCAGGATGTGCCTCCATTCGTGACTGCTGCCGGTAATCGCGCAGTGCCAGCCGGGATAAACGCCGAGGGCTTGAAGCGGCGCGGTTTCACATCCGAGCAAATTATGGCGATCAAGCGCGCCTACAAACTTATCTATCGGTCCGGACTGTCGCTCGAAGATGCGAAGTCTGCGCTTGCGCAGGAAGAAGCCAGCACGCCTGTTTCGTCTGCATATATCCGCCTGCTGCGTGAGTTCTTGGAAAACACCGCTCGTGGCATCATCCGCTGATTTATCTATCGCGATGGTGGCCGGAGAAAGTTCCGGCGATCTGCTCGCGAGCCGCTTACTTTCCGGGTTGCGCCCCTCACTTCCCGGTGCGGTCATTCATGGTATCGGTGGCCCGAAGATGGCCGAACATGGGTTCCGCAGCGACTGGCCGATGGAGAAGCTGTCGGTACGCGGATTATTCGAGGTGCTGGCGCATTACCGGGAAATCAAGGGGATCCAGAATGCGCTGCGCGACCAGTTGCTAACCGAAAGGCCGGCTGCATTCATCGGCGTGGATGCTCCTGATTTCAACTTTGGTCTGGAAGCGCAGCTGAAGCAGGCGGGAATTCCGACCATGCACTTCATTAGCCCTTCGATCTGGGCATGGCGTGGTGGGCGCATCAACAAGATTGCACGCGCCGTATCGCACATGCTGGTGGTATTCCCGTTCGAGGAAGAGATTTATCGCAAAGCTGGCATACCTGTTACGTATGTTGGTTATCCGCTGGCCGAAGTCATTCCGCTGCAACCTGATGTGATAGGGGCGCGCACGGCGCTTGGCCTGTCGCCGGAAGGGCCCGTGGTTGCCATTCTGCCCGGCAGTCGCATGTCGGAGTTGAAATACAATACCGTGGCGTTCATCGGAGCGGCCAAGGCCTTGCGCCAACGCGATCCATCCATTCGCTTCCTGGTGCCGATGGCTGGCGAGAAGCAGCAAGCATACTTTGCCGATCTGGTGGCGAAGGCGGGCCTGGCTGACGTACCGATTCAAGTAGTAACCGGACGTTCGCATGTAGCGATTGCCGCCGCCGATGCGGTGCTGGTTGCTTCCGGCACGGCCACACTGGAGGTTGCACTGTTCAAGAAGCCGATGGTGATTGCCTACAAGATGATGCGCGCGTCCTGGCAAATCCTGCGGCATATGGGTTATCAACCATGGATCGGATTGCCAAACATTCTTGCGCAGGATTTTCTTGTCCCGGAATTGTTGCAGGATGCTGCGACTCCGCAAGCGCTGGCTGACGCCCTTTGGAAGCAATTGAGCGACACTGCCCATCGTGAACGCCTGCATCAGCGCTTTACTGAAATGCACCAGTCCCTGTTGCGCGATACTGCCAAAGAAAGTGCACAGGCGGTATTGCGGCTTATTGGATGTCCGGCGAGCGCATGAAGGTGACTACTTCAACTCTGCCTTTGTTCGATTATGCGGGTGAGATAATTTGCGGCGTTGACGAAGCCGGGCGCGGTCCACTCGCTGGCGCTGTATTCGCCGCTGCCGTTATTCTCGATCCCGCAAGGCCGATTGAGGGGCTGCGCGATTCCAAGAAGCTTAACGAGGCAAGGCGTGATGCACTTGCGGCGCAGATCAAATCCCATGCGCTGGCTTGGTCGATCGCCCAATGTTCGGAAAGCGAGATCGATGAAATCAATATCTTGCAGGCCTCCATGCTGGCGATGCGGCGAGCCGTTGAAAGCCTGGCGGTCGTGCCAACGCTTGCTCTGATCGACGGTAATCGGTGCCCGGTCATGCAAATCCGCTCGGAAGCAATCATTAAGGGCGATGACAAGGTGCCGGCAATCTCTGCTGCCTCGATCCTTGCCAAAACTGCACGCGATGCCTCTCTCCTCGTGCTGCACGAGAAATATCCCCATTACGCATTTGATCAGCACAAGGGATATCCGACCGCATTACATCTTGAACGCCTACGCCAGCATGGTGTTTCGCCGGTGCATCGTAAATCGTATGCGCCAGTGCGGAAATTGCTGGTCACTGGCTCGGATCCGGCGGCCTGATGAAAAAGATTTCATCGCGTGACAATCCGTTGTTCAAGGAACTGAAGCTCCTTGCGTCCAGTTCCCAGGCGCGGCGGAAAGCCGGACGTACCTTGCTGGACGGTGTGCATTTGTGCGAGGCATATCTGACGCATGTCGGCATGCCGCCTCTGTGCATCGTCAGCGAAGATTCAATGGGTCATCCTGAAGTTGCCACAATCATCGGGCAATGCGATTCTGCGCATGTCCAGTGCATCAGTCTGCCTGAGCCTCTTTATCAGGCGCTTAGCCAGGTGGAAAACGGTGTTGGCCTGCTTTTTGTGGTGGATACCCCGCAATTAAAACTGCCACCAAAGCTTGACCAGTCAGCAGTATTGCTGGACGGCCTCCAAGATCCGGGAAATCTTGGTTCCATATTGCGCAGCGCTGCGGCTGCTGGCATCGAGCATATTTTTTGTGGCAAGGGAACCGCGGTTGCCTGGTCGCCCAAAGTACTTCGTGCCGGAATGGGGGCACATTTTCTACTTAAGATTTACGAGAATGTGGATTTGGCTGCATTGATGCAGACTTCTCGTATCCCCATCCTTGCAACCAGCTCCCACGCGAAGCAGAGAATCTACGATATGGACCTGAATCAGCCGCTTGCCTGGTTATTTGGTCATGAAGGGCAAGGCGTATCTGCGACGTTGTTGCAGACAGCTACGCATCCGGTTGCGATTCCGCATCGGGGAAGAATCGAGTCGCTTAATGTAGCGGCATGCGCTGCCGTTTGTTTTTTTGAACAACTGCGCCAGCAAGAGCGAGGATAATCGGGTTCGACTCCTCATGTCGGCAGGCGCTGTGACGGGCAGGCCTGATAAATCAAGCCGGGTTCCAGATAACATTCTTCCTCGTCTAAGCTCATGTCGCTGCCGGGAGGACAGATTCGGTCAAATTGATATACCCGCCCTTGAATGACCGCATAACGGTATATCTGGGTTTCGCGGTAACTGCCAATCGGTTCCACTACTCGCTCGGGACGATAGGTGCGCAGTTTTTCTCCGCGTAGCATCGAATTACGAGCATTTTGCAGGAGCCCGAAAGATTCAATATCAGATTCAACATTTCCCAAGCCTTCTTTCAGTGCCCAGAAGAAAAACAGCAAGCCAATCCAAAGCAGGATTTCTATCAGAATGAGATCCATCTCTATCCCCTCCGTGATTCTTATCCTCTTTATAATCAACTTGTAAGCTTTATGTAAGTATTTCTTTGGGCGACATTGATTTCACTCGCACCAAGAAACAAAAACGCCGGCATGCTCTTGCATGGCGGCGTTCTTAAAGAGGATAAACGCGGAGAAGGAAAAACCAAACGTAAATTAGAACGCCCGTTTATCCGACTTGATTTCCTGGAGGATCATAGTCGCAATTTCTTCAATCGACTTGGCGGTGGAGGACATCCAGCGAATTCCTTCTCGCTTCATCATTTTTTCTGCTTCATTGACTTCATAACGACAATTTTCCAAGGCGGCATATTTGCTGCCGGGGCGCCGTTCGTTACGAACCTCCGACAAACGATCCGGCGCGATGGAAAGTCCAAAAACTTTTTTCTTGTACGGCAGTAATCCGCTTGGCAATTTGCCGCGTTCGAAATCCTCTGGAATCAATGGGTAATTCGCGGCCTTGATGCCGAATTGCATCGCAAGATACAAACTGGTGGGAGTTTTTCCGGAACGTGATACGCCAACCAATATGACATCGGCTGCCGCAAGATTCTGATTGGATTGGCCATCATCATGGGCGAGAGAGAAATTAATGGCTTCGATACGATTCTTGTAATCGTCGGAATCGGAGATGTTATGGCTGCGGCCGATCGTGTGCGTGGATTTCACTCCTAATTCCTGCTCCAGCGGCTCAACGAAGGTCTGGATCAGGTCCATATGCATGCCTTGGGAGCCGCGGACTACGGAAGAAAGCTCGGCCTTGACCAAGGTCGAAAATACGATCGGGCGCTTCCCGTCCAGTTTGAATGCTTCGTTGATCTCTCGCACTGCTTCATGGGCTTTATCGAGCGTGTCAATAAAGGGCAGGCGTACCTGCTTGAAGCGCAGTTCGAACTGTGTCAAAACCGAGTGGCCAAACGTTTCGGCAGTAATGCCGGTTCCATCAGACACAAAGAAGACGGTACGATCAGCAGCGGGAAAAAGGGGAGAGTCCGGCATAATGTTGTTTAAGTGTTAATCAATAAAGCTTCTGAATTGCGTCCAGCAAGATGCTGTTGCACGCTGTAAAATACACCCAATTGTTCACTAACATTACATCGCACTCGCGAAGAATAACAAAAACATCAGAGGCCGCGTGAATGGATATGCAGATTTCCCATCATCAAAATAGAGGTAGTTATGTCCAATGCAGCATCGACCGGGGCAACCCAGGAGGCTACGTACGTAGCTTCGTTTGAAAATTTGAGAATGACGGACGTCGAGTCCGTCGGCGGCAAGAACGCTTCGCTTGGCGAGATGATCAGCCAGTTGGCTGGTGCCGGTGTGCGTGTGCCAGGTGGATTTGCCACCACGGCGCAAGCCTTCCGCGATTTTCTGGCTTATAGCGCGAATGGCGGAATCACACTTGCGCAGCGTATTGCCGATCGCCTTGCGGCGCTCGACATCGATGATGTCAGGGCATTGGCAACGGCAGGTGCGGAGATTCGTCAATGGATCATCGAGACACCGTTCCAGCCGCGTCTGGAACAGGAAATTCGCGAGTTTTACCAGCGCCTGGTTGCTGAATCGTCTGCTGAAATGTCGTTTGCCGTGCGCTCGTCCGCGACAGCGGAAGATCTGCCGGATGCATCATTCGCAGGCCAGCAGGAAACCTTCCTGAACGTGGTCGGTATTGATAACGTTCTGGAAGCAATCAAGCACGTCTTTGCGTCGCTGTATAACGATCGTGCAATTTCCTATCGCGTGCACAAGGGCTTTACACATGCGGAAGTGGCCTTGTCGGCCGGCGTGCAGCGCATGGTTCGATCCGACGTGGGCGCGGCTGGCGTGATGTTTACGCTCGATACCGAATCCGGCTTCAAGGACGTTGTTTTCATTACTTCCAGCTATGGCTTGGGCGAAACCGTGGTGCAGGGCGCCGTCAATCCGGACGAGTTCTATGTGCACAAGCCGATGCTGGAGCAGGGCAAGCTCCCGATCATTCGCCGCAATATCGGTTCCAAGCTGATCAAGATGGAGTTTACCGGCGAAGCGAAGGCTGGCCGCTCTGTGAAGACGGTCGATGTGCCCATCGAGCTGCGTAACCGTTACTCGCTGAACGATAACGAAATCGTTGAACTTGCGAAGTATGCGGTCATTATCGAGAAGCATTATGACCGTCCGATGGACATCGAATGGGGCAAGGATGGTCGTGACGGCAAGCTCTATATCCTGCAGGCGCGCCCGGAAACGGTAAAGTCGCAGCAGAAGTCGACCGATGCGCAGCAACGCTTCAGGCTCAAGAGCAGCGGTACGGTTCTGGCCTCCGGCCGCGCGATCGGTCAAAAGATCGGTGCCGGGCCGGTGCGTGTAATTCACGATCCGTCCGAGATGGAACGCGTGCAGCCCGGTGACGTGCTGGTGGCTGACATGACCGATCCCAACTGGGAGCCGGTAATGAAGCGTGCGTCAGCAATCGTCACCAACCGCGGTGGCCGTACCTGCCACGCCGCGATTATTGCGCGTGAGTTGGGTGTGCCGGCGGTAGTCGGTTGCGGGAATGCGACCGATATGCTGAAAGACGGCACGCTGGTGACGGTGTCGTGCGCCGAAGGTGATGAAGGCAGGATCTACGACGGACTGCTGGAGACTGAAGTGACTGAAGTCTCGCGTGGTGAATTGCCGCCGCTGCCTCTGAAAATCATGATGAACGTCGGTAATCCGCAATTGGCCTTCGACTTCCAGTCGATTCCCAATGGTGGGGTTGGCCTGGCTCGCCTCGAATTCATCATCAACAACAACATCGGTGTACATCCGAAGGCAATTCTCGAATATCCCGGCATCGATGCTGATCTGAAGAAGGCAGTCGAGTCGGTGGCGCGTGGTCATGCATCGCCGAAGGCGTTTTACGTGGACAAGCTGGCCGAAGGCATTGCGACCATTGCTGCGGCATTCTGGCCGAAGCCGGTGATTGTGCGCTTGTCCGACTTCAAGTCGAACGAGTACAAGAAACTGATTGGCGGATCGCGTTACGAGCCGGATGAGGAAAATCCGATGCTGGGCTTCCGTGGCGCGGCGCGTTACCTGGCAGAAGATTTTGCCGAAGCCTTCGAAATGGAATGCCAGGCAATGAAGCGGGTGCGCAATGACATGGGTTTGACCAACGTCGAAATCATGGTGCCATTCGTGCGTACGTTGGGCCAGGCAAGCAAGGTCGTGGACCTGCTCGGGAAGAATGGCTTGAAGCGCGGGGAAAACGGCCTGCGTGTGATCATGATGTGTGAAGTGCCTTCCAATGCAATTCTGGCAGAGCAGTTCCTGGAGTATTTCGACGGTTTCTCAATCGGTTCCAACGATCTGACCCAACTTACGCTTGGACTCGACCGCGATTCCGGCATGGAATTGCTGGCGGCGGATTTCGATGAGCGCGACGCAGCAGTGCGGGCTTTGCTGTCCAAGGCAATTGCTGCCTGCCGGGCGCAGGGTAAGTACATCGGCATTTGCGGGCAAGGGCCCTCGGATCACCCGGATTTTGCTGAGTGGCTGATGAAAGAAGGCATTGCCTCGATTTCGCTGAATCCAGATACAGTCATCGACACCTGGCAAAGCCTTGCCTCGGCAAGCTGAGCCATCTCGCTGCAAATGCCAAGCACACAAAAGGGTAGGCATTTGCCTGCGCTTTTGTGGTCCGCAAAAGCTGTTGTATGTGGGCAAAAGTGGTACTAAAGCCATTTTCAAGCAGTAGGCTTTGGATTAGACTTGAGCCAGCTTGTTAAGGAACAACAACCAAGAAAAACAGCAGTACTTGGTGTATTGCGCCCCCGTCGCCCTTTGGGTCGCGGGGGCTTTTTATTTCCGGGTCGGGCAGACTTTTGAGGGACAAGCGCCATTATTGCAACAGAGGCACACTGTCGCGCAAGGAGAAGATAACTCGTGACGGCGACAGATCCTTCGCTTTTAAAGAGCGGGGAAGTGTTAATTGACGGCATAAAGGAGAAGAAATGACGAATTGGATGGCATGGTTCGGCTTGGCCGGCATTCTTGTGATTTGCGAGATGTTTACCGGTACGTTTTACCTGCTGACGATTGGTTTCGGCTTTGCTGCAGGCGGCCTTGCTGCCTTGGCCGGTCTGGGTAGAGAATTTCAGCTTATTGTTGCTGCAACTGTAGGGATTATTTCTGTGTTCGGGTTACGGCGCAGTAAATGGGGAAAGACGACGCAACGCAACGCCGCTAGCGATCCAAATGTGAATCTTGATATTGGGCAGGAACTTGCCGTCGACACCTGGAGTGGTAATGAAGGCGGCACCAGAACGGCGCGCGTCATGTACCGTGGTGCGCTATGGGATGTGGAACTGGAGCACGGTGCTGTCGCTTGCCCCGGTTCCTTTGTTATACGGGAAGTGCGCGGTAGCCGGCTGATCGTGGCAAATAGTGGTTCAAAATAAATGACAAGAAAGGAAGCATGATGGAAATCGGTTTTGGCAATCTCAGCCTTGTGCTGTTTATCGTTGCGATCGTATTCGTCGTCAAGACTATCAACGTTGTACCGCAACAGCATGCATGGGTAGTAGAGCGACTTGGGAAATACAACGCGACGCTTGGTCCTGGACTTAATATTGTGCTGCCATTTATCGACCGTATCGCCTACAAGCATTCGTTGAAGGAAATCCCGCTCGATGTTCCTAGTCAGGTTTGTATCACCAAGGACAATACCCAGTTACAGGTAGACGGCATTCTGTATTTTCAGGTTACCGATGCGATGCGCGCATCCTATGGCTCTTCAAATTTTATCGCCGCTATTACACAACTTGCGCAGACTACATTGCGCTCGGTTATCGGCCGCATGGAACTCGACAAGACATTTGAGGAGCGGGAGCATATCAACAAGGCGATTGTCAGCGCCATCGATGAATCCGCTGCGAACTGGGGGGTGAAGGTTCTGCGTTATGAAATCAAGGATCTGACACCGCCGAAAGAAATCCTGCATGCGATGCAGGCACAGATTACGGCTGAGCGGGAAAAGCGTGCGCTGATTGCTGCTTCCGAAGGACGCAAGCAGGAGCAGATCAACATTGCCAGTGGCGAGCGTGAAGCGGCAATTGCCAAGTCAGAAGGCGACAAGCAGGCGGCGATCAATCGCGCTCAGGGTCAGGCAGCGGCAATCCTGTCGATTGCTGAAGCGAGCGCGGAAGCATTGCGCAAGACCGCGGCAGCGATTCGCGAGCCCGGTGGCTCTGATGCAGTGAATTTGAAAGTGGCGGAGCAGTACGTCAATGCCTTCTCTCAACTGGCAAAAACCAACAATTCACTTATCGTACCGGCTGACATGAGCAACATCAGCGGCTTAATCGCCGGTGCTATGCAGGTAGTGAAATCGCAGGAGAAAGTTTAAGGTAGTGGTCCGACTGACTGACGTCAGTCGGACTTTAGCGCCGATTCTGCTTGAGGATATTTTGCTGCTCGCGCTGCCAGTCGCGCTGCTTTTCACTTTCGCGCTTGTCGTGCTGCTTCTTGCCTTTTGCGAGGCCGATTTCGCATTTGATCCTGCCCTTGGTGAAGTGCAGATTGAGAGGCACCAGGGTGTAGCCGGCTCGCTCGACCTTGCCGATCAGCTTGCTTATTTCTTCCGCGTTGAGTAGAAGCTTACGGGTGCGCACCGGGTCAGGATTGACATGGGTAGAGGCGGTTGGTAATGGGCTAATGTGCGCGCCGAACAGGAATACCTCTCCCTGGCGCACGATGACATACGCTTCTTTCAGTTGCACGCGGCCGGCTCGGATAGCCTTGACTTCCCAGCCGTCCAGCACCATGCCCGCCTCGTACCGCTCTTCGATGAAGTAGTCATGGAAGGCTTTCTTGTTATCGACAATGCTCATGAGTGCGGGAAACGAGTCTGCTCGGTTAAAATTCTAATGTTCTATTTTATCAAACGGTTCATTCTCGATGGCAGTCGTTCATAAATCGGTATTGCTTGCTTATAGCGCGGAACAGATGTTTGCGCTGGTGGATGGTATCGAAGACTATCCGAAGTTCCTGCCATGGTGCGGTGGAGCGGAAGTAAAGAAGCGGGAGGGTAATGAAGTTGTTGCGACACTGACGATTAATTATCGAGGTGTCAAGCAAACCTTCTCCACCGAAAATACAAATACGCCGCCTGCTTCCATAAACATGCAGCTAATCGAAGGCCCATTCAAGCATTTGAACGGAACATGGAATTTCATTTCCTTGCGATCCGATGCCTGCAAAATCGAATTCGATTTGCGTTACGAATTTTCCAGCAAAGTGCTGGAGCAAGTCATCGGCCCGGTATTCAGCATGATTGCCAATAGCTTTGTCGATTCCTTCTGCAAGCGCGCGGAAACAGTCTATGGCTGAAATTCGAGTACAGGTCTGTTATGCGCGACCGGGCGCACAAATTTTGCGCGAGGTGACTGTACCCACTGGAGCCACCCTGAGGGCTGCGATCGAGCAAAGCGGAGTATTGCAGGATGCGCCGGAGATCGATTTGTCGGTCTTTCGCGTGGGCGTGTTTGGCAAGCTCAAAGGCCTCGATACCGAATTGCGGGAGCATGATCGGATCGAAATATACCGCTCGCTGGTAGCGGATCCGAAAGAGTCGCGACGTCGGCGGGCGGTAAAAAGCGACAATAAAAAAGCCCGATGAAAATCGGGCTTTTTTATCATCCCGTTTCTTTATTTGCAGTCATTAAGTGTGCGGCGCGATTCACGTATTTCTTGCGCACGTTGCTCATCTGTCAAAAACGAGCGTTCTCCATTCTTGTCTGTACGCGCAATGCGTTCACCTGATTCCAGTACTCTGTTGTACTCGCGGGCGCGTTCGCAATGCTTCGCTTTATCCGCTGCGCGTGTTGCTTCTTCGTTTGCCTTTTTCTCTTTCTCGACCTGTTCCATCTTGCGTTTGCGGAAGTCAGCATCCTTCTCCGCCAATGAAAGTTCAGTGGTGGGCGTTGTGGTGTTCGGTGTGTTTGATGCTGCTGATGAAGTCGTGCTACTGCCGCGTTTTTTAAGGATGCGACTATCCGGCACTGATGGCGGCGGTGGCATATCGGAATACTGCTTTATTCCTCTCTCGTCGATCCATGCATACTGCGCAAAGGCAGCTTCTGTCACGTTTAGAGTTGTTAATGCAATAGCAACAATGGCCAGATGCCGGAAATGAATGCGTTTCATTGAAATCCTTGAGGGCGGAACGTATTACGGATTTCGCCATGCTTTATCGGGGATGTCAATCAAAGCACGGTTCCTTTATATCGGAAACGCATCCAAAAACGACGCATATGAAGGATTTCTGTATAATTCGCTTTTGCGCCTATAGGAATCACTATGCGTCTACTCCAGAAAGCACTCACATTCGATGACGTGCTGCTTGTTCCGGCCCATTCGGACATCCTCCCCAAAGACACCTCCCTGAAAACGCGGCTGACGCGCAATATCACGCTGAATATTCCGTTGCTGTCAGCAGCGATGGATACCGTTACCGAAGCGCGTCTTGCGATTGCGATGGCACAGGAAGGCGGTATTGGCATCGTTCACAAGAACCTGACGCCGAAAGAGCAGGCGCGCGAAGTTTCAAAGGTCAAACGTTTCGAGTCGGGCGTGGTCCGCGACCCGATCACAATTCCACCAACAATGCGTATCCGTGATGTGATTGCCTTGTCGGCTCAGCACGGTATTAGCGGTTTCCCGGTAGTGGAGGGCAAGTCGGTGGTCGGCATCATCACCAACCGTGACTTGCGCTTCGAAGAAGAACTGGATGCGGAAGCCCGCTCCAAGATGACGCCCCGCGAAAAACTGGTTTATGTGAAGGAAGGTGCAGATCTCTCCGAAGCGAAACGGCTGATGAACAAGCATCGCTTGGAGCGCGTCATTGTGGTGAATGATGCGTTCGAGTTGCGCGGACTGATCACCGTCAAGGATATTCAGAAGGCGACCGAGCATCCGAACGCATGCAAGGATGAGCACGGCAAGTTGCGCGTAGGCGCAGCCGTTGGTGTCGGCCCGGATAATGATGAGCGCATCGACTTGCTGGTCAAGGCCGGTGTGGATGTGATCGTCGTCGATACGGCGCATGGTCATTCGAAAGGTGTGCTGGACCGCGTCAGATGGGTGAAAACCCACTATCCGCAGGTAGACGTCATAGGTGGCAATATCGCCACGGCCGCAGCAGCGGTTGCGCTTGCCGAGCATGGTGCCGATGGAGTGAAGGTTGGAATCGGCCCAGGCTCCATTTGTACGACACGTATTGTTGCCGGTGTGGGTGTGCCCCAAATTACAGCTATTTCGAATGTTGCCGATGCACTGAAGGATATTGGTATTCCGTGTATTGCTGACGGCGGCATTCGCTTCTCTGGCGATATTTCCAAGGCGCTGGCTGCCGGTGCGTCGAGTGTGATGATGGGCAGTATGTTTGCCGGTACCGAAGAAGCCCCCGGTGAAGTCATTCTGTTCCAAGGCCGAAGCTACAAGTCGTATCGCGGCATGGGCAGTCTGGGCGCAATGTCGGAGGGGTCGGCCGATCGCTATTTCCAGGATGCGGCCAACAATGCTGACAAGCTGGTCCCGGAAGGTATCGAAGGTCGCGTGCCGTACAAAGGCAGTGTGCTGGCGATCCTGTATCAGTTGGTCGGCGGAGTACGTTCATCGATGGGTTACTGCGGCTGCGCGACTATCGACCAGTTACGCGAAAAAGCGGAATTCGTCGAAATCACGTCTGCCGGTATGCGCGAATCGCATGTCCACGACGTCCAGATAACGAAGGAAGCGCCTAACTACCGCGCCGATTAACTGAAGCGCCCATTGGCTGAAGCCCTATGACGAATCCGGACAGCGCCAAGCATACCGAATCGCTACCGCTGCTCCCGGAGCGGACAGGCCACACATGGGGTGATACCGATCCACAGTTGCAGCGCATCCGGCGGATTGGGAAAAGCCTGTTTGATGCGGCGAACTGCTTTATTTTCTTCGGACCACCGCCACCAAGTTTTTCCGGTGGCGCGGGAGAAACGGCGTCTGCCGAAACGGCAATTTTTGCTGGCATGCCGCTGTCGGAAGTTCCGGTCGTCATAACAGACGTTCAAAATCATCCGTCCCTTGCGCGGCAGTACTTGGTCAACGGCACGCCTCCTGTCCGGTTTTATGCTTCGCATCCGGTCTACAAGCCGGACGGACAATTGGCCGCCAATATCAGTTTGATCGATTATGTGCCGCGGCAAGTGTTCGGTGACAATGAGCGACAGATGCTGGCCGATCTGGCTGGCTTGGTCGAGCGCGAACTGGAACTTCGGTCGGTGAATGCACTTCAGGTTGAATTGCAGAAGAAAAATAAGAACCTGCGCCGCAAGTCGTTGATCGATCCGTTGATTGGGACCTGGAACCGGGGCGCAATCATGCGCATCCTGACCATTGAAGCAATTCGTTGTGACAAGGCTGGAGTGCCGTTGTCGCTGATAGTGGCGGACCTGGATTTCTTCAAGAAGATTAACGACACCTACGGTCATCCGGCTGGTGATGCGGTGCTCGTCAAAGTGGCAAGCCGCTTGCGCTCCTGTATCCGCCCACAGGAGGCATTGGGGCGATATGGTGGCGAAGAGTTTTTGATTGTATTGCCGGGTTCTTCGCATACAACCGCGATGGCGGTTGCCGAGCGTATGCGACTTGCAATTGCTTCGCAGCCCGAAGCAATTGGCAGCGCGAACTTGAATCTGACCATTAGCGCCGGTGTTGCATCAACGGACTTATTTCCGAACGCAACAACGGAAGAATTGATCAGTCGTGCCGATGTCGCCTTGTATGTCGCGAAAGATGGCGGTCGCAACCGCGTAGAAAAAGCAATCCCCGATTTATCCTGATTATTTATCAATCAATTTCCATGCATTCAAAAATCCTCATTCTCGATTTTGGCTCCCAGGTTACGCAGCTGATTGCACGTCGTGTACGTGAAGCCGGTGTTTTTTCGGAGGTTTTTCCTCACGATGTCAGCGACGAATTCGTACGCAACTATGGTGCTGCGGGCATCATCCTCTCCGGTGGGCCGAACTCGGTTACCGAAGGTGATACGCCGCGCGCACCGCAAGCGGTGTTTGAGGCCGGCGTACCGGTGCTCGGTATCTGCTATGGCATGCAAACGATGGCAGAGCAACTGGGCGGCAAGGTCGAAAGCGGCAAGGTGCGCGAGTTCGGTTATGCGGAAGTGCGTGCGCGTGGCCATACCGCGCTGCTGAATGGCATCAGTGACTTCGTCACTGCAGAAGGCCATGGCATGCTGAAGGTCTGGATGAGCCACGGCGACAAGATCATCGAAATGCCGCCCGGGTTCAAGCTGATGGCATCGACCGACAATTGCCCGATCGCTGCGATGGCAAATGAAGAGCGTAAGCTGTACGCGGTGCAGTTCCATCCTGAAGTCACGCATACGCTGCAGGGCAAGGCGATCCTGGGACGCTTCGTGCACGAGATCTGCGGTTGCAAGTCCGACTGGAACATGCCTGACTATATTGCCGAAGCGGTCGAGTTGATTCGCAAGCAGGTCGGCGACCAGGAAGTTATTCTGGGGCTCTCCGGTGGCGTGGACAGCAGTGTTGCGGCGGCGTTGATTCATCGCGCCATAGGCGATCAGCTGACTTGCGTGTTTGTCGACCATGGCCTGCTGCGCCTGAATGAAGGCGAGATGGTGATGAACATGTTCGCCAAGAACCTCGGCGTCAAGGTGATCCATGTCGATGCAACCGAGCAGTTCATGGGCAAGCTGGCGGGTGTTACCGATCCGGAAGCCAAGCGCAAGATTATCGGGCGCGAATTCGTTGAAGTGTTCCAGGTCGAGGCCAGCAAGCTCAAGAATGCGAAATGGCTGGCGCAGGGCACGATCTATCCGGATGTGATCGAAAGTGCGGGCAAGGGCAAGAAGACCGCGCATACGATCAAGAGCCATCACAACGTTGGCGGCTTGCCGGAAACCCTGAATCTGAAGCTGCTGGAGCCGCTGCGCGAACTGTTCAAGGACGAAGTCCGTGAGTTGGGTGTGGCACTTGGCCTGCCGCACGACATGGTGTATCGCCACCCGTTCCCGGGCCCAGGTTTGGGCGTGCGCATTCTGGGTGAGGTGAAGAAGGAGTACGCGGATCTGCTGCGCCGCGCTGATGCGATTTTTATCGAAGAACTGCGCGGCACAACCGATGAAGAAGGCCGCTCTTGGTATGACAAGACCAGCCAGGCATTTGCGGTTTTTCTGCCGGTCAAATCGGTGGGCGTAATGGGCGACGGGCGCACTTATGACTATGTGGTCGCGTTGCGCGCAGTGCAGACGCAGGACTTCATGACGGCGCATTGGGCGCATCTCCCGCATGATCTGCTGGGCAAAGTATCGAATCGCATCATCAACGAGGTGCGCGGTCTCAATCGCGTGGTGTATGACATTTCCGGCAAGCCGCCGGCGACGATCGAGTGGGAATAATTGACTTACAGCGTTAAGGAAGTTTTCTATACCCTGCAGGGCGAAGGCACGCATGCTGGTCGCCCTGCAGTGTTCTGCCGCTTCTCCGGCTGCAATCTGTGGAGCGGCAGGGAGGCTGATCGTGCCAGCGCAGTATGCAGGTTTTGCGATACCGACTTTGTCGGCACCGACGGAGAACTCGGCGGTAAATATACTGACAGCGACAGTCTGGCACGAGTCATCGATTCGCTATGGCCGCCAACTTATGCAGCCAGTAAGTTCGTCGTGTTCACAGGCGGAGAGCCGCTGTTGCAACTGGATGCCTCTTTGATCGATAGCATGCACCGTTGTGGCTTTGAGATCGCAATTGAAACCAATGGCACATTGCCGGTGCCGCCCGGAATTGACTGGGTCTGTGTGAGCCCGAAGATGGGTTCGGAGCTGCAGGTACGTAAAGGCAATGAATTGAAAGTGGTGGTTCCCCAGGAAGGGCAGTCCTTGTCTGCGTACGAGTCACTGGCGTTCGATTACTTTTATGTTCAACCGATGGATGGCCCCCTTGCCGACAGCAATACCCGGCTTGCGATAGATATCTGCAGGAAGAATCCGAAATGGAAACTCAGCCTGCAGACTCACAAGCTGCTGCAAATACCATAAAGATGATAACGATTACACGCAAACTGGAGTTCGATGCCGGCCATCGTATTCCCGACCATAAGAGCCAGTGCCGCAACCTTCACGGGCATCGCTACACGCTCGAAATCACGCTGACCGGCGCGGTGATCCAGGAAGAGGGCAGTTCCGATAACGGCATGATCATGGACTTTTCCGACGTGAAGACGCTGGCAAAGCAGCATCTGGTCGACGTGTGGGATCATGCATTCATCGCCTACGAGAAGGACACCGCGGTACGTGAATTCCTGGACAGTCTTCCGGGTCACAAGACAGTCATTATCGACAGCATTCCTACTGTCGAAAATCTCGCTCAAACCGCATTCAATATCCTGAAGGCCGCATATCACGACCGTTACGGCACCGGATTGCATCTTCAAAAACTGGTGCTGCATGAAACCCCGAATTGCTGGGCTGAAGTGACTGCAGACGACTAAATGCATATGCAGGACTCCGTATACATGCAGCAGGCGCTATCCCAAGCGCACAACGCCTGGGCGCTGGGCGAGGTGCCGGTAGGCGCGGTTGTCGTGAAAGACGGGGAAGTGATTGCCACGGGCTTCAATCAGCCGATCGGCACGCACGATCCTACAGCACATGCGGAAATCATGGCGCTACGTGCCGCCTCGGCTATTCTGGGAAATTACCGTCTGCCGGGTTGCGAGCTGTATGTGACCCTGGAGCCGTGCGTGATGTGTGCGGGCGCGATGATGCATGCGCGCCTGGCACGGGTGGTCTTTGGGGCGCATGATCCCAAGACCGGTGCCTGCGGTTCCATTGTGAACCTGTTTGAACAGGAAAAGCTCAATCACCATGCCGAAGTCGTCGGTGGTGTGATGGCAGACGAATGCAGCGCCTTGCTGAAGGCATTTTTCGCTGAGCGCCGGCGCGTGTCGCAACGAACGGTCAGTCCGGCGCTGGAGTCGGACCCCGGCTGAATTTGCGTTCAGCGCAGAATTCTTGGCTCGTGTACAGTAATCGTCATGCATCCTGCATTTTGCGGGTAGTTGATGGCGATGCAAAAAAGAAAAGTGCACATGCAGCAATTCCGCGGCGAAGAACTCTTCGACGCATTGGCTTATGGCCCGGAAAAGAATTCCTCCGATCTAAAACCTCCTGGCTGGCTGTTGCTGGCTCTCGAAGGACGGGCTCCATGGGAACTGGGGGCGACGGTGCTTGCGGCACCTGTTCTTCGAAATGCACCGCGAGGAGACGGGCACCCGGTTCTGGTATTCCCCGGTCTTGTGACTGGAGATTTTTCCACTTTGATATTGCGGAATTACATTGCTCAACGCGGCTATGCCTCTTATGCGTGGGAACAAGGCATAAATTTCGGGCCGCGTCCCGGTGTTGTCGAGGGGTGCCTCGAACGCGTGCAGCTTTTGCGTGAAAAGCATGGGCAGCCGGTGAGCCTGGTTGGCTGGAGCCTGGGTGGTATTTACGCGCGTGAAATCGCGAAACTGATGCCAGCGGACGTGCGACAGGTAATTACGCTGGGCACACCCTTTGCTCATAGTCCCAAAGCAACCAATGCATGGCAGCTTTATGAATTCACCAGCGGACAACGTATTGCGGATGACGTACGGGTGGCGCAGTTGCGTAAAACACCCCCGGTTCCTACCACCTCGATCTACAGCCGTACAGACGGCGTGGTGGCCTGGCGCTGCAGTGTAGAGCAGGAGTCCGAGCGCTCTGAAAATATCGAGATCCATTCAAGCCACATTGGGCTGGGGATGAACCCGGCCGCATTATATGCAGTTGCCGATCGCTTGGCTCAGCCGCACGGAAGCTGGCAGCGATTCGATCGCGATGGTTTGTCGGGATTGAAGAAACTGCTGTACCGTGGTGCGCGATAGCGTGATACGAACTCTTATAAAAGGAATCATCAGTGCCCATAATCGAAACCAATGGCATTCAGCTGGCGTATGACGAGCAAGGCGATCCGCAGGGCGAGCCGATTTTGCTTATCGCCGGACTGGGGCTGCAGCTTATATCGTGGCCAGAGGCTTTCTGCAAAGGGCTAACAGATCAGGGCTTTCGCGTGATTCGCTTTGATAATCGGGATAGTGGTTTGTCGAGCAAAATCGACCATTTCGGCAAACCTAACCTGCATCTGGCGTTCTTCAAATCGATGTTTCATATGCCTCTGCTTAGTGGTTATACCCTGTACGACATGGCCAGGGACGCAATTGGCCTGTTGGATGCGCTGGGCATCGAGAAGGCGCATATCGCAGGCGCTTCGATGGGCGGCATGATCGCGCAGATCATGGCGGCGCGTTACCCGCATCGCGTATTGACACTGACATCCATGATGTCCACGAGCGGCCGTCCCGGCTTGCCGGGGCCGTCACTGGCGGCGCAACAAGCATTGTTTTCACGTCCGGAAAACCCACGCGATTTGAACAGCGTGATAGATCACTTCGTGCACCTGTTTCATGTCATTGGCAGCCCCGCATATCCGACACCTGAGCCCTTATTGCGGCGCCGCGTGGTCGAAAGCGTGCGCCGGAATGTGTGTGCACGCGGCACCGCACGGCAAATGATGGCGGTTGCTTCCTCCGGCGATCTGGTAGCGCAATTACGCACAATCCGTTTGCCGGCGCTGGTGATTCATGGAACCGATGATCCACTCGTGCCAATTGCATGCGGGCGCGATACGGCGCGACTGATACAGGGGGCGATCATGCATGAAGTGGAAGGCATGGGCCACGACCTTCCCCCGGTGCTGGATGAAATACTGTCCGGCGTGCTTGCAGCCCACTGCAAGGGAGAACTGGGCTCGGAAGCGCGCAGCGCATGAACTGCGCCTAAGGCATTCCGTGGGCATTTTTGATTTTAAAGAGATGGAATAATTTGCATGACGAGCTGGAAGCTAAGGGAGAAAGAACTTGATGGCATTACCGTGGCAATCGTCGCGCCCAGCGGCTATGCCCCTAATGACCTCGACGTGGAGCGTGCGATCGCACGCCTTGAGGCGTGGGGATGCAGGGTTCGCAATTTCTACGATGCCGCAGAAAAATATCAGCGTTTTGGCGGCAGCGACGCTGCGCGCGTGGCGCAATTACATGCTGCAGCCGCTGATCCCGAGGTACAGGTAGTGCTGGCACTCCGCGGAGGCTATGGGATTTCGCGTTTGTTGCCGGCCCTCGATTTCGATGTTCTGGCGACAAGCGGCAAGCTCTTTGTCGGGCATAGTGATTTCACCGTCCTGAACATGGGGCTGTTGGCGCGAGCAGATGCTGTGAGCTTCTCTGGGCCGATGGTTTGTATCGATTTTTCCCGTGAAGAGCCAAGCGAATTCACGCTTCGCCACTTCTGGCAATGCCTGACGACACCAAGCCATACTGTGCAATTCGAGGCGCAAGGCAATCCGGCGATTGACGTGTCGGGCCAGCTCTGGGGCGGCAATCTGACAATGCTCACCCATCTGATCGGAACACCGTATCTCCCGGAGGTGGAGGACGGCATTCTGTTCGTGGAGGACGTAAACGAGCATCCATACAGGATAGAACGCATGCTGATGCAGATGTCGCATGCGGGCCTGCTCAGGCAAAAGGCAATCGTGCTTGGCGATTTTTCCAGCTACAGGCTGACTGAGTACGACAACGGCTATGACTTCGATTCCATGCTCGAATACCTGAGGCAGAAACTGGGAGTGCCGATCCTGACCGGCCTGCCGTTCGGCCACACGCGTGACAAAGTTACCCTCGCGGTGGGCTGTGACGCACAGCTTCAATCAGACGGCAGAACATGCAGCCTGATCATGAGCGGATATCCCCACCTTTCACTTGGCCGGTAAGGGCGCGACGAGGAATTTCGCTCGCAAGGCCAGACTGTCGCCATGTGATAGATATGCCAGCCCCGGCTGTTCAGGCATATGGAAGGCATTGATCGGATGGGTAATCGGCTCCAGGCAGAAATAGTCCAGGCCCGGCGGCCTGTACAGCAGGGTGTAACCATTGCAGTCGGGCATCACCATCGTGAGGGTAAGTCCCTGGTCAGGATATTCGATGTTTGCCTTGCCATTCCAGCCGCTATAGCAGTTGTCGATGAGCGGGCCATCCAGTGACAACGGTGAGTTGTAATCCCAGGTTCGCGGAAAATTGGCCGTGTGCTCGGTCGGTATGGGATCGACTCCCGATAGCCAGACGCCTTCCGCCTTGAACTGCAGTCGCGTCTGCGCGTTGCGCACAAAGTAGGGATGCAGGCCCAAGCCGTATGGCAGCGATTTCTGTCCCATGTGCGTGACTGTGAGATCGATTTGCAGTCCGTCGTTTAGCAACAGGAAAGTTTGTGTGCTGCGATAGTGGTAGGGACTACCATCGAAACGGCGCGATTCGAGAGCGAGCTTGATGCGGTCTGTCGCTTGTTCTTCCAGTTTCCATGATTGCAGCCAGCCGTCACCATGAATCGGATAATGCTCTTCGGTACGGTTGGCATGGATCTGGTAAAACGCGCCTTCGTGTTCAAAGCCTCCGTGCGTGATGCGATTGGACCAGGGCACCAGAGGAAAGCAGGAGAGGGTATAACGATCTCCGGATAAGCCGTTCCACGGGCGGAACAACGGTATCTGTCCATTGCCGGTTTTCCAGTCCCACGATGTAATGCTGCCCCCCATATGAGGCGACACTTGAAGGCGTTGCTTATCAGACTCAAGCAAAATGATTTGGTCTGTCATGGCTATCGCGTCATCCTCGGAACAGGTTGGCCGGAACGCCGGCAATCTCAATATCCAGCGCAAATAGACCGCCGGCTTGCGGCTCGCGTTCCAGTTGCCTCTCCGACAGGCCGGTGGCCGCAGTGGTGATGTACAGGGTAGTGAAGTCGGGACCGCCGAAGGTACAGCTGGTAACTTGGCTGCATGGCAGGCTGATTGTGCGCAGCACATTGCCCTGCGCATCATGCCGCGTCACTCGGCTCGCGCCCCAATGCGCAATCCATAAACCGCCCTCTGCATCGGTACACATGCCATCCGGCGAGCCTTCTTCTTCCGTAAATTGCAGAAAGAGGCGCTTGTTGCCAACCGTGCCGGATTCCGGATCAAAGTCGAACGCAAATACACGGCCATTGACGCTGTCGTTGTGGTACATGGTGCGGTAGTCGGATGACCATGCCGGTCCGTTGCTCACGACGTAGCCGGTATCGATCCGGCTACATGCAAGGCCCGGTGAAAGCCGGTACAGGGAGCCGGTCGCTTGCTTGCCGTCGAAGTCCATGGTGCCGGCCCAGAAGCGGCCTTCGCGGTCGCAAGTGCCATCGTTGAAACGGTTGCCCGGTATATCGGGCTCCACCTGCACCAGCGGCGTTAATTCTTCGTTCTCCGGATTGAAGCTTGCAAATCCATGCCGTTGCGTGATGATCAGTCCGTCGGCATTGGCGCGTTCGGACACGGCGGAAATCTCCTGATCGAATTGCCAGCTGCGTTGTTCTTCGGCTGTATAGCGGTGCAGCTGGTGATTCAGGATATCGACCCAGTACAGCGCCTGCTCCTTCACCGACCAGAGCGGGCCTTCGCCCAGCGCAGCATGCGCATTCCATACGCAGATGGGAGTGTCCATGCGTCCGGCCTCCGTTAATGCGACTCGCGCGGCACTGGTGCGCCGCTTTTGCCGACAAGGAAATCGAGATCGGCTCCCAGATGGGCTTGCTGCACATGATCGACATACAACCGCGCATAGCCGCGCTCTGGCATGCCCGGAGCTGTCCATTGCGCCTTGCGATTTTTCAGTTCCTCATCGCTGACCTCCAGATGCAGGCTGCGCTCGCCGACATCGAGAGCTATCATGTCGCCAGTCCGGACCAAGGCGAGCGGCCCACCTACTGCCGCTTCCGGAGAGGTATGCAGGACTACTGTGCCATAGGCGGTGCCGCTCATGCGCGCGTCGGAGATGCGCACCATGTCGGTAATCCCTTTCTGCAGGACCTTGCGCGGCAAAGGCATATTGCCGACTTCTGCCATGCCGGGATAGCCGCAGGGGCCGCAGTTCTTCAGCACCATCACGCAGTGCTCGTCGATATCGAGTGCGGGATCGTCAATCCGCGCGCGGAGGTCCTCGATCGACTCGAATACCACTGCGCGGCCGCGGTGCTTAAGCAGCTGCGGCGATGCCGCGGACGGCTTGATCACCGCACCGTCCGGAGCGAGATTACCCTTGAGGATGGCAATGCCGGCCTTTTCCTTGAATGGCTGGTCTATTGATTTGATGACTTCACGGTTGTAACAGGGCGCACCCTCGATGTTTTGCGCGAGCGTCCTGCCGTTGACGGTGAGCGCATTTCCGTGCAGCAGGTGCTGGATTTCGCGCATGACGGCAGGCACGCCGCCGGCATAATAAAAATCTTCCATCAGGTAATGACCGGACGGCTGCAAATTCACCAGGCAAGGCAGTTCGCTGCCGATGCTGTCCCAGTCTTCCAGTTTGAGATCGATATCCACGCGGCCGGCGATGGCAAGCAGATGCACGACTGAGTTGGTAGAGCCGCCGATGGCGGCATTGACGCGGATTGCATTTTCGAATGCTTCCCGCGTAAGTATCTTGTCCATGCCGAGATCTTCTTCCACCATCTGCACGATGCGCCGTCCGCTCATTTGCGCGAGGCGATTGCGCCGTGAATCCGGCGCAGGTATCGCCGCATTTCCGGGCAGGGACATGCCGAGCGCTTCCACCATGCTTGCCATCGTCGAAGCGGTGCCCATTGTCATGCAATGGCCGGCGGAGCGGTTCATGCAAGCTTCCGCATCAGAAAACTCCTCCTGCGTCATCACCCCGGCACGCACCATTTCCGACATCATCCAGACGCCGGTTCCGGAACCAATATCCTTCCCACGGAATTTTCCATTAAGCATGGGGCCGCCGGAGATGCCGATCGTCGGCAGACCGCAACTGGCTGCACCCATCAGCAAGGCGGGCGTCGTTTTATCGCATCCCATCAGCAATACCACGCCATCGATCGGATTGCCGCGAATCGACTCTTCCACATCCATGCTGGCGAGATTGCGAAACAGCATCGCGGTCGGGCGCAATTGCGTTTCCCCGAGCGACATGACAGGGAACTCAAGAGGGAAACCGCCTGCCTCAAGAACACCACGTTTGACGAATTCCGCCAGTTCACGGAAATGGCTGTTGCAAGGCGTTAATTCAGACCAGGTATTGCAGATGCCAATGATGGGCCGCCCGTCGAAGGAGTCGGGGGGATAGCCGGGCTTCTGGGTCCAGCTGCGATGCACAAAACCATCACGATCCTGTTTTTCGAACCATGCCTGGCTGCGACGTTTTGAAATTTTTACGGTCATAAGATTCTCGCGGGGATATTTGAACGACGAGAGGGGCAGAAAAGAGGTTTCAACCTGGCATCCGTATTGAGTGAGTGTTGGATCGAAAGTTCAGGAGAAAGTCATGGCGGAAGAAAGCGAGTTGGCACGCTTCGGCAGTCTGAGAGGCAAGCGGGTGTTTGTTACCGGTGGCGGTTCCGGTATCGGCGAGAGCATCGTCAGCGCATTCGCAGAGCAGGGGGCGACAGTTGCATTTGTCGACATCGCGGTGGACCCCAGTCTGGCGCTCTGCGAGAAACTGGCAGTGGCCGGCTATCAAAAACCGGTTTTTCGCCAGTGCGACATACGCGATATTCCGGCGCTGCAAGATGTCATGCATTCCCTGGCGGCAGATATTGGGGACTTCGATGTGCTGGTCAATAATGCCGGAAACGACCAGCGGCACACACCGGAGGAGGTGACGCTCGAGTTCTGGAACGATCGTATCGCCATCAATCAGCGCCCGATGTTCTTCACCTGCCAGGCAGTTATCGAAGGCATGAAGAAAAAGGGCGGCGGCGCCATCATCAATCTCGGCTCCATCAGCTGGCATCTGGCCAATGGCGGCTATTCCGTCTACACCACCACAAAGGCAGCAGTCAGTGGCCTTACCCGCGGACTGGCACGCGATCTCGGCCCTTACAACATCCGTGTCAATACCGTTACGCCCGGATGGGTCATGACTGAACGGCAGCTTAAGTTATGGGTGGATGAAGAGGCAGAAAAGACGATTGAGCACAGCCAATGCCTGAAGGGCCGGGTGATGCCCTGGCACATTGCGCGCATGGTGTTGTTCCTGGCTTCCGACGATGCCGCAATGTGCACCGCGCAGGAGTTCATCGTGGACGGAGGATGGGCCTGATGCTAACGATAAACACAGAACAAATATGGCGGCAGCCTGTCTACTCAAAATGATTGCGAGCATGCTTCATCGGGTTTCAAGGTACGGCTATTCACCGGACAGGATATGAATGAATCTGGCGCTACCTGCATAGGCATTGACTGGGGAACCAGCAACCGGCGCGCGTATGTGTTGAATGCCCATGGTGCGCTGGTGGCTCAGCACACTGACGAGGCCGGCATCCTCCATGTGGAACGCGACTTCGAAGGATCACTCCAGCGCCTGCTGCAATCGCTGAAGGTCGATCGTGCCGATGTGGTGATGTCAGGCATGGTCGGCAGCCGCAACGGATGGCAAGAAGTCCCATATCTCCCGGTCGACCAGCCGATATCCGGTTTGCACGACGCGCTGGTCGAAATCGATATGACACTTCCCGGTGTGCGCTGCCGTATCGTGCCCGGCTACCGGTTCATCGATACGCATGGCATGCCGGACGTGATGCGTGGCGAGGAAACACAAGTTCTGGGCGCGCTGCAGCTGAGTGCCGTCGATGGCTGGTTTCTGTTGCCGGGGACGCACAGCAAATGGGTGCTGATTGAAAGCGGAAAGATTGCGGACCTGGTGACCTTCATGACCGGCGAGTTGTTTTCGCTGATGTCGCAACACGGCACACTGGCGCGTGTCATGAGCGAGGATCGATCCGTTCCGAACGCTTTCGCCGCAGGTGTGCGCGCGTCGCGTCATGGCGGATTTACGCATACCGCTTTTTGCTGCCGGGCGCTGGTGGTGACAGACAAAATGCCGGCGGAGCATACGTCATCCTTCCTTTCTGGACTTCTCATCGGAACTGAACTGCACGAGATTCTAAGAAAGGCTGGCGACGATATCCGCTCGCCAGTCCAGGTGATTGGCAGTCCGTCATTAGCAGCGCGTTATCTCAGCGCACTCGAACTGGTAGGCATTCAGGCATGCGCGTGGCAGCCAGATAGCGTCTACGTCGCGGCGCTGAAGGCGTTATTCAATATAAAAGCAGCATAAAAAGGTAAATTCATCATGGACTTGTTTCATCCTTCACCTTGCCCTCTGGTGGCAATTTTGCGCGGCCTGACGCCAGCCGAGGCCCCAACTGTCGGGCGAATTCTTTTCGATTCCGGTTATCGCATGCTGGAAGTGCCACTCAACAGGCCGGGCGCGATTGATGCGATGCAAGCGCTGTTACGCATTGCGCCGGACGATGCGCTGATCGGTGCAGGAACCGTGCTGACAGTGGCAGATGTCGAGGCAGTCAAGGAAGCAGGCGGCCGCCTGATTGTTTCGCCGCATTGCGCACTAGAGGTGATTGCACATGCGGCGCAACACGGGATGATCGCTTTGCCCGGCGTGGCCACGCCGACCGAGGCCTTTAATGCGCTGCAGGCGGGAGCGCAGGGATTAAAACTGTTTCCTGCTGAAATGATTTCGCCGGCAGCCGTAAAGGCAATGCGCTCGATTCTGCCGACAGGGACGCCGCTTTTTCCGGTCGGCAGCATCCATCCGCACAACATGACTGCCTATTACGCCGCCGGCGCAACTGGCTTTGGCATCGGCGGCCAGTTGTACCGGCCGCGGATTGCAGAGGCCGATCTCAAGCATTCGGCAGAAGCCTTCATGGCTGCACGGAAGAATCTTTTGGCGGCAACATGAACCCTGAATGATGGCGCAAACGTGCGTCATCGCTTCGCGCCTGGCATGGAATGATAAAATGGCGGGTTTCGTATTCATTCCGCAAGAGGTTTCTTCCAGTGCTTTCCACCGCAAATATCACGATGCAGTTCGGCCCCAAGCCGCTGTTTGAAAACATTTCCGTCAAATTTGGCGACGGCAATCGCTACGGCCTGATCGGCGCCAACGGCTGCGGCAAGTCGACCTTCATGAAAATCCTGGGTGGCGATCTCGAGCCAAGTGCCGGCAACGTCATGCTCGATCCGAACGAACGCCTCGGCAAGCTGCGCCAGGATCAGTTCGCATTTGAAGAGATGCGCGTGCTTGACGTGGTGATGATGGGCCATACCGAGATGTGGGCGGCGATGGCCGAGCGCGATGCGATTTATGCAAATCCGGATGCGACTGACGACGACTACATGAAAGCCGCCGATCTGGAAGCAAAGTTCGCCGAGTACGACGGCTATACCGCGGAAGCGCGCGCCGGCGAGTTGCTGCTCGGCGTAGGCGTGCCGACCGAACAGCACAATGGCCCGATGAGCAACATCGCACCGGGCTGGAAGCTGCGCGTGCTGCTGGCGCAGGCGCTGTTCTCCAATCCGGACATCCTGCTGCTGGATGAGCCAACCAACAACCTCGACATCAACACTATCCGCTGGCTGGAAGACGTGCTCAACGAGCGCAACTCCACCATGATTATCATCTCGCACGATCGCCACTTCCTGAACCAGGTGTGCACGCACATGGCCGACATGGATTACGGCACGCTGAAAGTCTATCCCGGCAATTACGACGATTACATGCTGGCTTCATCTCAGGCGCGCGCGCAGCTGATGGCAGTCAATGCAAAGGCCAAGGAGCGGGTGGCGGAACTGCAGGAATTTGTACGCCGCTTCTCGGCTAACAAATCCAAGGCGCGCCAGGCAACTTCGCGCGCAAAGCAGATTGAAAAGATCAAGGTTGAAGATGTTAAACCGTCCAGCCGCCAGGAACCGTTTATCCGCTTCGAAGGCGAGAAGAAACTGCATCGCCTTGCTGTCGAGGTGCAGGGCCTGTCGAAGTCTTATGACCGTACGATTTTCAAGAATCTGAACATCATGGTCGAAGCAGGCGAAAAAATTGCGATCATCGGTGCCAACGGTGCCGGTAAGACCACGCTGCTGCGTTGTATCGGTGGTGACCTGTGCGGTTTGCATCCGGATAGCGGCATCGCGAAGTGGGCCGAAAACGCGAATGTCGGCTATATGCCGCAGGATCCGACCGAAGAATTTGCGGCCGACAAGAACCTGACCGACTGGATGGGACAGTGGACCAAGGAAGGTGATGACGATCAGGCCGTGCGTTCGATTCTAGGTCGGCTGCTGTTCTCCGGCGACGACGTCAGGAAGTCCGTGAAGGTTCTGTCAGGCGGCGAAAAGGGACGCATGATGTACGGCAAACTGATGCTCGGCCGTCACAATGTCCTGCTGATGGACGAACCGACCAACCATATGGACATGGAGTCGATCGAGTCACTTAACATCGCGCTGGACAAGTATGCCGGCACCCTGATTTTCGTGTCGCATGACCGCGAGTTCGTGTCTTCGCTGGCGACCCGTATTCTGGAAATCAAGGAAGGTGAAGTGATCGACTTCCATGGCGGCTACGAAGAGTACCTGACAAGCCAGGGTATCGAATAAACGATTCGATTGAGGAGGGGAGTCAGGAGCCGAGCAATTGGTCCAGGCGCCCCGCCAGGCTCTGTGCTATTTCATTGCCTTTTGCTTTTAATACTGCATCGAGATACGGTTGACGCAACTCGCGAAAATCTTCCACCGAGGAAGCCTTTTCAACTTTGAGTTGTAATGAATAACCGCGCAAGCCGATCATGCTTTTGATGGTTTCAGTGTAAAACTGATAGAGCGCCTGGAACTGGTTTGCGTTGGACACAGGAGTGTTCGGCGCTTCCGGAATAGGCTCTGGTGTCGGCACAACCGTTTCCTTGGTGGCTACAGGCGCTGGGGCAGCAATGACATGAATAAAGCCGTTCTCGAGTAATTCACCAATGCTCTCCTGGTTCAATCCAAGACCGCCGACTTTTTGTAAAAGCTCGTCTGCACTTTGTTTGCCATCGATCATGACCAGCAAGGTACGTAGGCGCGGCGCCAACTGGTATTTGCGCGTCGTGATTTCTTCGCGACCCTTCTCGGTTTTGTCGAAAACGGTAGTCGTCATTCGCTTTGTTCCTCTTCTAATAACTTCACCGCATTAACTTGCGATGGATATGCAACACGGCTCACTTTACAGTTCTTCTAAAACCATTTGAGGCTTTTATTAAGGTAAGCGTTTTTTGCATTTATTGATTAATATCAATCCAGTATGCAAGCTTATTGCTGCTGCGTAAATATGAAATTTTCCTGAAAAAGAGAAATCCAACAGAAAATACACATAAAGTTTTGAGGGGTATTTGTAAAGACAATGGCAATGTTCTGAGATTTCATCGAAATCCGTTTGAAAATCGTGCTTTGGCCCCTAGTTATCCGTTATCAGGCATACTCTTTATTTGGCTGCCACCTCAATGCCAGACAGACAGTTCAATCATGCAGACTCAACCCATCAAGACCGTCGAATTTGAACGCCCGCAAATGAATGCGGGCACCAGTTGTACCGCAAACGCCTGGGCTCGCGTGCCGGCACCACTTTCCGTAACTGAAAAAACAGCGCTGAAAGACCGTATCAAGCAACTGCTGAAAGAAAAGCAGGCGGTGCTCGTGGCGCACTATTATGTTGACGCGGATTTGCAGGATCTTGCCGAAGAAACGGGCGGATGCGTATCCGACTCGCTGGAAATGGCCCGCTTCGGGCGGGATCATCCGGCGAAAACGCTGGTCGTTGCCGGCGTCAAGTTCATGGGCGAAACGGCAAAAATCCTCAGCCCGGAAAAGACAATACTGATGCCGGACCTGGATGCGACCTGTTCGCTTGATCTCGGCTGTCCGGCCGACGAATTCGCCGCATTTTGCGATGCCCATCCGGACCGCACCGTGGTCGTATATGCCAATACCAGCGCGGCAGTGAAGGCCCGGGCCGACTGGATGGTGACTTCCTCGATTGGCTTGCAGATCGTTGAGCACCTGCATGCGCAGGGCAAAAAAATCCTGTGGGCGCCGGACAAGCACCTCGGCAGTTATATCCAGAAAAAGACCGGCGCCGACATGTTGTTGTGGCAGGGTTCCTGCCTGGTGCATGACGAGTTCAAAGGCATCGAGCTGGAACTGCTGCGCAAGGAGCATCCGAAAGCCAAGGTGCTGGTCCATCCCGAATCGCCGGAGGCAGTGGTAGCTCAGGCAGATGTGGTTGGCTCCACCTCCCAGCTGATTGCGGCAGCGAAGACCCTGGAGGCCGACGAATTCATCGTCGCAACCGATAACGGTATCCTGCACAAGATGAAAATGGCAGCGCCGGGCAAACGCTTCATTGATGCGCCGACTGCGGGCAACAGTGCAACCTGCAAGAGCTGCGCCCATTGTCCTTGGATGGCGATGAACGGTCTGCAGAATCTTGCTGAAGTGCTGGAGTCTGGCAAGAACGAGATTCATGTCGATCCAGAAGTAGGACGCAAGGCTTATCTCTGTATCGATCGCATGCTGGCATTCGCTGCACAGCAAAAAGCCAATGTGCGCCCTGGCAGCGATTTGGCGAAAGAACAAAAACTATTCGCAGGCATTGGACCGGCATGAGCACATTGAAAAACCCGTTTGCGCCGTTCGACACGGCGCTGGTTGCAGCATTCGAAGCGAATATTCAGGCGGCATTATCGGAAGACGTCGGCACCGGCGATGTAACCGGCAGGCTGGTGCCGGAAGACGAGTGGGTAAAGGCGCGCGTGATCGTGCGTGATACCGCGGTGCTGTGCGGGGCTCCCTGGTTCGAGGCCGTGATGAAACAGCTCGATGCGCGCATCCGGATCGAGTGGCGCTTTGCCGAAGGCGCCAGGATGGAAGCAGGCAGTGAAGTCTGTGCTATCGAGGCACCGGCACGCGCGTTACTGACCGCAGAGCGTACTGCCTTGAACTTTCTGCAGCTGCTTTCAGGCGTGGCCACTGCGACGAGCCAGTATGTGGATGTCGTCCAGGGTACGCGTGCAGCGATTCTCGATACCCGCAAGACTTTGCCCGGAATGCGGCTTGCGCAGAAATATGCAGTGCGCGTAGGCGGTGGCAAAAATCAGCGTATGGCGCTTTATGACGGAATTCTGATCAAGGAAAACCATATCGCCGCCGCAGGTGGTGTCACGGCCGCAATGCGTGCTGCGCAGGCGCTTAATGCTGGCGTATCGATCCAGATCGAAGTTGAGAGCCTGGACGAGCTCGAGGAGGCTCTGGCCGCGGGTGCAACCTCTGTGCTGCTCGATAACTTCAGTCTGGAGATGATGCGTGACGCGGTAACCCTGACAAATGGCCGCGCGGTGCTGGAGGCATCCGGTGGAGTCAATATGACATCGGTACGGGCGATCGCTGAGACAGGCGTTGATCGCATCTCGATCGGCAGCCTCACGAAGGACGTACAGGCGACCGATTATTCCCTGCGCGTTATCGGTTAAGTTGCAGCTTGCTGTTGCTGCTTACGAGTGGCGTGAGACCTGTTCACACCACTCGTAAGCAGCCAGTTGCATTTCCTGCAGATCTTCGATTGTCAGCTGCAGATACTGCAATGCCGGCTTCAGGAGGTGCGCGGAGGCTTCGATGGTTTCCGTGTATTCCGCAAGCTTCAGCATTTCCCCATACAAGCCTGAACGGGAGAGCAGCGCCGCTTCAACAGCGTCTGCCACCGGGATCTGTCCCAGGACTTCTTCCATGGGACTGGCAAACAGCGCATCCACCAGCGACATGATGCCAACCGTGAACGCTGTATCCGCCATGCTGCGGTTCCCCGGCCGCATTTTCTCGGCTATCAGTTCCAGCAGCTTGCCTCGGGTGGTCGCCAGTGCCAGGAGTGGCGAGCGCGTACCGTCAGCCTGATTAGGTTCCGCATAAAGAAGAATCTGGAGCCAGCGCTGCAGCTGTTTTCGGCCCAGCACCATCAGCGCCTGGCTGAGCGATGTAATGCGGTGTCCCGTGCCGAGTGCCGGTGAATTGACCATTCGCAGTAAAGCCAGGCCGAGCGACGCGTCATGTTTGATGGTGCGTTCGAGATCCGCGTTTTCTGCATCGGAACTGATTTGCCCGATCAGCTGTATCAATGCTATTTGCGATGGCGACAGCTTCTTGCCGCTTAAGATGGCGGGCTTCGCAAAGTAATATCCCTGGAAGTAATCAAATCCGAGTTCAAGGCAACGCTGATACTCGTCCAAGGTTTCCACTTTCTCGGCCAGCAGTTTTTTTCCTGCCGATTTGAAACGCGCACTAAGCTGCGCCAGGGCGGCTGGATCGGTATCCGCAATATCCAGTTTGATGATGTCCACGAAAGGAAGAAGTTTATGAACATCTTCCGAATAGTTGATGACGTCATCCAGTGCGAACACGTATCCCTTCTGCCTCAACTCGGTGACACGAGAAATGACTGCGTCCGTTACCTTGACGGTTTCAAGGATTTCCAGAACGACCCTTTTGTGTGGCAGGAATTGGACGACTTCGCTCATCAGCACTGCAGTATCGATGTTAACAAAGCCGAGCGATTCGCCAATCACATTGGCCATCCCCAATGCGGCAGCATGTTCAATCACCGATGCGGTAGCCGCTAAATCGTCGATTACGCCAGCATGGACTGTCTGGGCGCGGCGGAATAATAGTTCATAGGCGAACAGGCCTTGTTCACGATTGAGAATCGGCTGCCGTGCCAGAAAGAACTCGTTTATCTGGGTACCGTCAAGCGTGGAGGGAGGGGGCAGTCCAGTCATTGAAGGGCGTTTCCGTGTTTTTCTCGCGCAATAGGCAGAGAGGTTCGACGAATGAAAAACGAGTGTTGGCTACTTTTATTTATTTCCAAAAAGAAATATTAGCACGGGCAGTGTGCCCGTTTATGTTTTTGGATGGGAGAGGTAAAGCCCGGTGCACCCCACACTCCCGGGGGCACCGGTGCGCGCTGTCCGTTAGCGTTTTGAAGGGGACAGTACAGTGGGAAGGGCTTTAGGCAATGTTTCCGGATAATCCAGGCTGAAATGCAAGCCCCGGCTTTCCCGTCGTGACAGCGCGCTGTCAATAATCATGGATGCGACGTCAACCAGATTGCGCAGTTCCAGCAGGTCGCGCGTAATACGGAAATGCGAGTAGTACTCATAAATTTCCTCGCGCAAAAGACGAATGCGGTGCTGGGCGCGTTCCAGTCGCTTTGTCGTCCGCACAATGCCGACGTAGTTCCACATAAAGCGGCGCAATTCATCCCAGGTATGGGCAATCACCACTTCTTCATCGGCATCGGTGACACGGCTTTCATCCCAGGCGGGCAGTGCAATCGCTTTCGGTCTGGGCTGCTGCTCAATGTGCTGCGCTGCCGCACGTCCGACGACCAGGCACTCCAGCAGGGAATTGCTGGCCAGGCGGTTCGCGCCGTGCAAGCCGGTATACGCCGTTTCACCCACCGAATACAAGCCGGGCAGGTCGGTGCGGCCGACCATGTCGGTGACGACACCGCCGCAGGTGAAGTGCACTGCCGGAACGACCGGGATAGGCTGTTTGGTGATGTCGATGCCCAGTTCAAGGCAGCGCGCATAAATTGTCGGAAAGTGCTCTTTCAGGAATTCCGGCGGCTGGTGGCTGATATCGAGGTCGACATAGTCCAGGCCGCGCTTTTTCATTTCAAAGTCGATGGCGCGGGCCACAACGTCACGTGGCGCCAGTTCGGCACGTTCGTCATGCGATGGCATGAAACGCCGCCCCGCAGCACTGCCTGCTTCTGCCGGCAGCTTGAGTACGCCGCCTTCGCCCCGTACTGCTTCGCTGATCAGGAAAGATTTGGCATAGGGATGGTACAGGCAGGTCGGGTGAAACTGGATGAACTCCATATTCGCCACGCGGCAGCCGGCACGCCAGGCCATCGCGATGCCGTCACCGGTCGCCGTGTCGGGATTGGTTGTGTACAAATACACTTTGCCGGCACCACCAGTAGCAAGAACAGTGTGGTCGGCTGCGAGAGTCATTACTTCGCCGGTGTTGACATCCTGCACATACAGGCCGACACAGTAGGGTGTGCCAGCATCGCTTCCCAATTTGTCCGATTTGATGACATCAATTGCGAAATGATTTTCCAGCACCGTGATGTTCGGATGGGAGCGGGCCTTTTGCTCCAGCGTTACCTGTACAGCATGGCCAGTCGCGTCCGCGGCATGAATAATACGGCGCTGGCTATGGCCGCCTTCGCGCGTCAGGTGGTAGCCCAGTTCCGCCGTCGGGTCGCGGGTGAAAGGGACGCCTTGCTCGATCAGCCATTCGATGGCTGCGCGACCATGTTCGATGATGTAGCGGGTGGCGCCTTCGTCGCATAATCCGGCGCCTGCAACCAGTGTGTCGGCAATGTGCTGTTCATGGCTGTCGTGGGAGTCAAGCACGGCGGCAATGCCGCCTTGTGCCCAGTTGCTGGCACCGTCGAGCAGGCTGCGTTTGGAAATAATGGCAACTTTGCGCGTTTGGGCAAGATGCAGGGCAACCGACAGGCCGGCCAGCCCGCTTCCAACGATAGCGACATCAAATTTCATAAGATAGGTAGGGTTCGGCTGCGTTCGATTCGACATCTTACCATCTGACAATCGTTAGTTATAAGCCTGTGATAACCTCCAACGCGATTGTTGGAGGGACAAAATCAGTATGACTGGAATATTTAGAAAAGTTGCAGTGGCTGTGGGCTTGTTATTGCTCCTGACAGCCGTCGCAGCACTCTGGTACCGCAGTGCGAGCCAGCCGCAGATCGAGGGCACGATTCAGCTGAAGGGCATAACGGCACCTGTCGATATCGTGCGCGATGCCGAGGGAATTCCGCATATCTATGCAAAAACGGCCAACGATGCCTATTTTGCGCTTGGTTTCGTGCATGCCCAGGACAGATTGTGGCAACTGGAGCTGAATCGTCGTATTCCGGCCGGCACCATGGCCGAAATCCTCGGCCCGAATGCACTCAATACCGATCGGTTTTTGCGCACGCTGGGTGTGCGCAAAAACGCGGAAAAGATTCTTGCCAATCTCTCGGCTGATACACGAGTGGCACTCGATGCCTATGCGCAGGGGGTGAACGCTTATCTGGCAAATCGCCGGGGGCCATTGCCGCCAGAATTCTTCCTTACAGGCGCCCCGGCACCTGCACCATGGCAGGCAGTCGATTCAATTGGCTGGCAAACCATGATGGCTTGGGATCTCGGCGCCAACTGGACGCAGGAACTGTTGCGCATGCGCATGGCGCAACGGTTGTCCCTGAAACAGATTAATGAATTCCTCGCACCATATCCGGGCGATCCTGTGCTGCTAACACAAGATTACACGCGCCTATACCGTGAACTGACCGGCACGACGGAGCAGCTTGCTGCAGTTGCAGCGATCGCACCGACCTCGTATATCGACGGCATGGGATCGAATAACTGGGTCGTTGGCGGAAAGCTCTCAGAAACCGGTAAGCCGTTGCTGGCGAACGATCCGCATCTTGGCCTCTCGGCCCCGGCCTTATGGTACTTCGCGCACTTGTCGGCGCCGGGACTGGAGGTGATTGGCGCAAGCCTGCCGGGAATACCGGCAATCGTGCTCGGTCGAAATGACAGGATTGCATGGGGCTTCACCAATACCGCCCCCGATGTGCAGGACCTGTACATCGAGCGTATCAATCCCGGTAACAGCAAGCAGTACCAGACGCCGAAAGGATGGGCCGACTTCCAGGTGCGCAATGAAACGATCAAGGTGAAAGGGCAGAAGGATGTCACGCTGGAAGTTCGGGAAACGCGGCACGGTCCGGTGATTACCGGCGCCTTGCCCATATTGGAAAAGGCCGCCCTGGATACAAACAGATATGTGGTGGCGTTTGCATGGACTGCATTGCGTGCGGATGACCTGACGCTGCAGGCCGGCATGAAACTCAATCGCGCACAGAACTGGCCGCAATTTCTCGATGCCGCAAAGGATTTTGGCGCTCCGCAGCAGAGCATCGTTTATGCGGATGTCGATGGCAATATCGGCCTGATTGCGCCAGCACGTGTGCCGGTTCGTGCTCCGGATAACGATCTGAAAGGCCTCGCGCCCGCGCCCGGGTGGGATGCGCGTTACGACTGGCGCGGTTTCATTCCATTCGATGAGTTACCGCGCCAGTACAATCCGGCGTCGCAGCGTCTGATGACGGCGAACCAAAAAATCGTCGGACCGGACTATCCACATTTCCTGACCAGTGAATGGACTCTCCCGTATCGTGCGAACCGGATTGATGCGCTGCT
>DATFAZ010000105.1:0-10107 GCA_035254105.1 Noviherbaspirillum sp.
AGAGAGCAGCGCATTAATCACTGCGCGTAATTGGCGTCATGTGAAGATGGACGATGGCGTGCCCACGCCGTTCCGAGCAACAATGGTTCGATCAGGGACCACTCCTGCTCCGTCACGTCGGCCGGATAAGCTTAACTCTTACTCAGGCCAATGACGGGTGCACGATACTCCGCTTTTTATTGGAACATCCAAACGCTGTCGATTGCATCAGCCAAAATAACGTATCGCGGCAAACGTCCACGCCAGAATCGCCGCGATAATCGCCAGCGTCAGCTTCGTCCTGATTTTTTGATAGCGTGCTTCCTTGCGTTCCTTTAAGCGCTGGCGAAAAGCGTCGTTTTTCTTCTGTACTTCCCGCCTCATTCGCTCTTCGGCAAGGCCTTCAATCTCCCATTCTGCTGTTTTCATTTGTCTCCCCTCAGGCAATACAGCTGCACTACAGCCGCAATACAGTCGTTATTTTCTTGCCAAGAAAACGATGAAAAATTGAGATGGGACAAACGCACAGGGGAACCAATTGCGAGTTCGTCAATATATGCGCAAGAGCGCTTGACTTTAGAGTGCCAGCCAAAACAGCGCACAGAAATAGGGTGTGCAATTTTGCTGATCGCGGCTAACGTTTCAGCTCATCCACCGTAACTTTGATCTGCACCGTTTCGCCTCGGCGCCAGACCTGTCCTCCGACCGTTGCGCCCGGTTTTGTGCTGGCGATAAAACGCGCGAGATCGGCGGAAGTCTCGATCGCCTTACCATCAAGCGCGAGGATCACATCGCCGGGCCGGATGCCGGCTTTGTCTGCCGGGCCACCTTTTTCGACAGCTGCAACCAGCGCACCACGCGCTTCCTTCAGCCCGAGCGCGGTTGCCAGATCGAGCGTCAGCTCCTGTACCTGCACGCCGATACGGCCGCGCGTGACCTTGCCGTTCTCGCGCAACTGTTTCGCGATGCCCATCGCGATATCGATAGGAATCGCAAACGATATCCCCATATAGCCGCCGGTCTCGCTATAGATTTGGGAATTGATTCCGATGACTTCACCGCGCGTGCTGAACAAGGGGCCACCGGAGTTTCCAGGATTAACGGCAACATCGGTCTGTATAAAGGGCACATAGCTTTCATCCGGCAGCATGCGCCCCTTGGCACTCACCACGCCGACCGTCACGCTGTTTTCAAAACCGAACGGCGCACCGATTGCAGCAACCCACTCGCCCGGCTCCAGCATGGCAGGATTGCCGATCGTAACAACAGGCAAGCCGCTTGCATCGATCTTGAGGAGGGCCACATCGGTGTAAGTATCTGCACCTACCACCTTGGCCGGATATTCGCGCTTGTTGGTGAGCTTGACCACGACTTCGTCAGTATCCGCAATCACATGCGCATTGGTCAGGATGAAACCGTCCTGGCTGATGATGAATCCGGAACCAAGACTGCGCACAGGCGCCTCACCCAATTGCGGCGGCTGCCCGAAGCGGCGGAAAAACTCGAAGAATGGATCGCCTTGCCGCAACTGCGGGCCACTGCGCGATTCGGGCATACTGCGCGTCGCGCTGATATTAGCCACAGCCGGTCCCTGCTGCTTCACGAGATTAACGAAGCTGGGCAACTGAATGGGCGGTGCCGCAGACTGGGATTGCGGTTGCGGAGTTGGTTGTGTGGTTGTGCCGGTCGCCGGTGTGCTACCTTCCTTTTCATTCTTCGAGCAGGCAATCAGAAATACGGCAATGATGATTGCCGTTATCCACCATCTTGGGCGATGCTTGCTGAACATTGTTTGTTCGCTACTCGGTTACGCAAGGCGGTATGTGAAGGACAGGACCCTGAACCGGCGCATTGCAAGATAAGTGCCCGAGCCATGGCTCACTACATCCCAATGGCGTTCCACTGCCCCGAGCCACAATGCGCGTTGCTGCAACCTGAAACCGGCATGCATCCTTTACGAATGTCTTGTATTTTCTACCGATGAATCTTCCCATCAATCGGGAATAGAAGACTTATGGCTTACGGAACTGGAGCACACCCTCAGGCTGCGGCTTGTTTGTAAATGGTCGGGCCGGGATGCCGACCACGGTAGTTTTCGGCGGCACATCCCGGGTAACCACAGCACCTGCACCGACGGTAGCCCATGCGCCAACATGGACTTTTGGCAGCACCGTAGAGCTCAATGCCATGAACACACCTTCATCAATGGAAGCACGGCCGGCAAGATGTGCTGCCGCAATATGTGAGTAGCTGCCTACGCGGCAGTGATGATCCACGCTACCCTTGGTATTCAGAATCACATGTGAACCAAGCTGGGCCTCGGGTTGGATAATCGCTCCGGCACAAACGATGGTCCCTTCACCAAGGGAAACATCCGGATGCACCCAGGAAAACGGATGGATCACTGTGATCCATTCGATATCGATCTGCTGCGACAGGCGCTTGCGTGCTTCATTATCACCAATGCCGATGATCGCATGGGAGCAATGCGCAGATGACAGATCACTAATCGGGCCGATTACAGGACTTTCCATCAGTTCAGTACCCCAGAGCGAGGGCACATCTGCATAGAAACCTGCAAGCTCGTGTCCGGCTGCCAGCAAGGTGCTGGCCACAACACACGCATGCCCGCCTGCACCGATAATAGCCACACGTTTTTTACTCATACACAATCCAGAACCTTTCTGAAATAATTTTTCTCAAGAATAGGTTCTGCTTGTCATGCTCCTTTGAGTAAAAACAAGGTAGTCATTCAAGCGGGAAAGAATTAGGTAACAATTTTCTACCCGGAATGAAAAGTACGTTTCAGATGTAAGAGCCTGTTTGAAAACCGTAGCGAGCGATCCGGGTTTTGTCCGAGAAGCGCAATCGTACGTAAAGTACGATGAGCATCACAGGGCGAAACACGGGGCGCGCAGTAGGTTTTCAAACAGGCTCTAAAGCCTTACAGTCATCCGTAGCAATACGTTGGTACAAAATACCAAGCATGCAGGAGCTTTATTTTCAGGATGCTTCTGGTTTTAAAAATTAGTGATTAGCAAAAGCGTTCTTGCGCTCTTCCAGCACTGACGTCCTCATCCATGAAATCATTTTGAAAGGCCGATCGCACCATGACGGCCGCAGGCAATCCCTGCAATTCCGCGGCGGGTTTTCAGCCAGCCAGGTTGTCAGTTCATTCAAAGGTAGCGGGCGGCTATAGTAGTAACCCTGCCCGATATTGCATCCCTGTTTTTTCAGGTACGCCAGCTGCGCCTCGGTTTCAATACCTTCGGCCACCACATCAAAATTCAGGTTTTTTGCAAGACCCATAATCGTGCTGCAGATAACGGCGCCATCTTCGCTGCGGTCCGCTTCCATGACAAACGAACGATCAATTTTCAGTGTGTCGATTGGCAGCCGCTTCAGATACGACAGGCTGGAATAGCCGGTGCCGAAATCGTCAATCGCGATTTTCACGCCAAGCGCGCGGATGGCGTTCATGCTTTCAATCGCCTGGTCCGGATCATTCATCACACCGCTTTCGGTCAGCTCGATCTCCAGCGCGCTCCCCGGCAGGTCGTAGCGCACCAGCAGCTCGCGCACTTGCGCCGCGAGTGCGCTGTGACGTAATTGAATGGCTGATACATTCACTGCAAGATTTGAAAGCATCGTGCCGCTTTCGCGCCATGCTTTCAGCTGGCGACAGGCCTCTTCGAGAACCCAGTTCCCTATCGGCTCAATGATCCCGGTTTCTTCTGCAAGAGGAATAAACTCCATCGGCGAAATGAGGCCGCGTATTGGATGGCGCCAGCGCACCAGCGCCTCGGCCCCGCAGGCCACGCCATAATGCAGGCAGACCTTGGGTTGATAATGCAATTCGAGTTCGCCATGTTCCAGCGCCCGGCGCAAATCCATTTCAAGGCGCAGCCGAACCTGGGCGCGATCCGTCATCGCTGCGCTGAAAAAGCGGTAGGTGTTCTTGCCGTTTGCCTTCGCGTCGTACATCGCGGTATCGGAATTTTTCAGCAGGGTGCTAGCATCGGTACCATCGTTCGGATATACCGCAATGCCAATCGAGGTGCCCACGCGCAGGGATAATCCACCCAGCTCGACCGGGCAGGCAATGGCATTGATAATGCGCGTTGCAATCGATGCGATTTCTTCCGGCTGTCCGGGGTTTTGCAGGATGATGACAAACTCGTCGCCGCCGACCCGGGCCACCGTATCCGTATCGCGGGCGATCACCTGGAGGCGCGCAGCGACTACGCGCAGCAGTTCATCGCCCTTGTCATGCCCGAAGCTGTCATTGACGTTCTTGAAGCGGTCAAGGTCAACCACCATCACGGCAAGCGTATCTTCCGATCGTTCTGCAAGCGCAATCGCATGCTGCAGGCGGTCACCCAGCAGCGAACGGTTCGCCAGGCCGGTCAGCGAGTCGTGAAACGCCAGATGTTCGATACGCTGATCCTTGCGCCATTGTTCTGTTATGTCGGCAAACACGGCGACAAAATGTTTCGTGCCATCCTGCCCATTGACGCGCCGGATGCACTGCGACTCGAGGAAGACCTCTCCCCCCTTGCGCCGGTTCCACATTTCGCCTTTCCATTCACCTTCCGTTTCTATGGCCTGCCACATTGCGCGATAAAACGCATCGTCATGATGATGCGACTTCAGCAGGCGTGGATTTTTTCCGATGGCTTCCTCGGCGCTATAGCCGGTGATCTGCGTGAACGCCGGATTGACGGACAGGATGGTTCCGTTGGCGTCAGTTATCACGACGCCTTCGATCGTATTGTGGAAAACACTGGCTGCAAGCTGCTGCTCAGTCGACGCGCACGCTAGTGCAAGGTCGTCTCTTTCCATTCTCGCCGCGATATAGGAAAGCAACGCACACTGCGCCAGCGCGGCCAGGATGTAAATGAACAGGGTATTTTTGTCGAGACAGGAAAATGCCACCACCGGAACGCCCAGCCCCTGCATTGTGAAAACACCAAGATAGTGCGAAACAATCACGCTGCATGCAATGGCGATTGGCCATACTGCGCGGTAATACAGCAAAAGCGACGTGAATATAAAGAACGGCAAATGCGCCGCGCCGTGCCCGCCGCCGAAATGCATGAACAATGCAGAGAACGCCATCGCCGCGACTGCATTGTAGATGCTGCCTATCGCGTCACCCGGACGAAAGCGCCAGATCAATCCTGAGCCGATTGCAGTCAGGCCTGCGATCAGCATTGCAGCAGGCCACCCACCGGCAATGGTAGCCGGGCCGACAGTTCCCGCGGCACAGGCGGCGGGAGCAATGGCGCCCGTCGCAGTCATATTGGCAACCACGCCAAGCACTGGAGTCAACCCGGCAAACAGACCCGCAAATATCTTGTCCGCATGCACGCGAGCCTGTCGCACGGAAGAATGTCTTGTCGTCCTCATTGTGGGCTATCCGGGTTTTTCGTTAGTGGCGTTTTTCAAGCAGCGTATGCGTGCACGCTGTCGCGATCCGAGCAGTCATGGTCAAGTAACTCCTGCGCATTCTTTTGCGCATTTTTTTGCACAATTAATGCGCTATGCGAATCCGTCCGTTGATTCGACAAGAGCTTGAAGCCGCCAACAAGGCTGACCAGCCGTGTCGCCTGCTCCTGCAAGCTGCCGGATGCGCTGGCAGCACGTTCCACCAGCGCCACGTTCTGCTGTGTCGCCGCGTCCATCTGGGTCACCACCACATTGACCTGTTCAATGCCGGCGCTCTGTTTCACGCTTGCCTGATTGATCTCACCCATGATGGCGGCAGCCTGCTTGACTGCATCGACAATGTCGTCCATGGCACGGCCTGCATCACCGGCGATCCTGCTGCCGGTATTCACCTTCTCCACCGAGTCGGTAATCAGCGCCTTGATTTCCTTGGATGCCACTGCCGAGCGGTGCGCAAGGTTGCGCACTTCGGCGGCGACCACGGCGAAGCTGCGACCCTGCTCTCCTGCGCGCGCTGCCTCAACTGCAGCGTTGAGCGCGAGAATATTGGTCTGGAAAGCGATGCCGTCGATGACGCTGATAATGTCGACGATCTTGTGCGAACTGGTCTTGATCGATTCCATTGTGCTCACCATGCGCCGCACTGATTCACCGCCGGTCAGTGCGATCTGGGTTGCGTCGGCAACCACACGGTTGGCTTCACGAGCGTTCTCCGCGTTGTGCTTCACAGTGCTGGTCAGCTCTTCCATTGACGATGCGGTTTGTTGCAGTGAGCTTGCCGCCGATTCAGTGCGGACCGACAAATCAATGTTGCCCGAGGCAATTTCGGCGGAGCCATCATTGACCACCTCGGCGGATTCCTGGATCTGGCCCACCAGCAGTTTTACATTGGTCTGCAGGATGCGCAGCGACTGCACCAGGTCACCCAGCTCGTCATCTCCATGCGATGCGATATGCCCGGACAGATCGCCCGCACTCATGCGGTCAACATGCCGCCGGATTTGCGCCAGCGACTGGATGCTGTCCCGATACGATATGGCGCAGAACACCATCGCCAGGAAAACGCCGAGAATGGAAGCGCTTGTAGCCAGTTTCGGCAATGCGCCCAAGGTCCCGGAACTGCTGACGGCGCTGACAAAGAACAGGCCGGCCAGGATGCCTGATGAGGCCAGCGTCTTGGTTTTGATCGACAGCCGGCGCACGGCATTAAGCCCGCTGCCAATGCCGCGCTTGACCGCGGCGCCACCCTGGATTGCGTAGACGCTTTTTCCTTCCTTGATCGAACGGTACACCGCTTCTGCGGCTTCGATTTTGTCGGCAGCCGCCTTGGTGCGGATGGAGGTGAAGCCGACTATCTCCAGTCCGTGCAAAACCGGCGCGACGGTGGCTTCTACCCAGTAAAAGTCGCCGTTCTTGCAGCGGTTTTTTACCAGACCGGTCCAGGATTTTCCTTGCTTAAGATCCTTCCAGAGATCATCGAAAGCTTCTTCCGGCATGTCGGGATGGCGCACGATATTGTGCGGCGCGCCAATCAGCTCTTCTTCCGCAAATCCGCTGATTCTGGTGAAGGCCTGATTGACATAGGTGATTCGCCCTCTCAGGTCGGTCTTCGAGACGATGATGTCATCAGCATCCAGGACGCGCTCATTGTCAGTAACAGGAAGGTTTAGTCGCATTTTATTGCTCGTTTCATGTATTAACCAGTCGAAGCCAGTCGGCGCTCGCTCAGCGCCAAAAACGCTATCCGCTAGCAGACCGGAAGAAATATTTCCTTGATTTAAGTTATAAAAGTTGCAGCAAAAACCCATCGGAAGCAGTAAAAACAGCTATGCAAAATCACTGCTTTTGTTGCATTGCAGTAATGGGGTAAGATGGCCAAAACTTGTTTTAAATCAATATTGACGGCTAATGTACTAACCGACCGTCAAAGCAACGCAAAAGACGTAACACTGGGTATTCGGAAGCTATTAAGAAGCATCAACGGTGTTGAAAGTGACTGCGATAAAGCGACAAGACAAAGGTGCGCTTAGCCTGCTGGGGGGATGGCAGTTGACCATGGCAAACGGCCAGGTCATCAGCTTTCCGGCCCATGAGAAAGGGCGCGCCCTGCTGGCTTATCTCGCCACCGAAAACCGCTGGCATTACCGCGAGACGCTCGGTGACCTGCTTTGGCCCGACTCCCCCTCTCCCCGCGCCAACCTGCGCCAGGCCCTATCGGTTCTGCGCGGCGTATTGAACGATGACAGTGCAAGCCATCCCTGCCTGCAGATGCAGCGCAATGCAGTGCGCTTCTCGCCGAACGGCGAGTTCCTGCCGGATGTAGCAGGGTTTACCGATCCAGCGCCCGCCTGCAATAGCCATCTCCCTTCCGGGCAATGCCCCAAGTGCACCGAGCACATGGAACAAACGGCTGCCCGCTACAAGGGCGAATTCATGGCAGGCTTTTCCCTGCCGGACTGTCCTGAATTCGAAGCCTGGCTTCAACTCAAGCGAGAAACATTCCGCCTTCATGAATTGCACCTGCTTGGACGACTGGCGGACTGGCATGCCACCAACGGCGCGCCTGATGCCGCACTCATTCATGCACGACGCTATGTCGAACTCGAACCGTGGGACGAGTCGGGCCAACGCCGGTTGATGAAGTTTTATGCCGCAGCAGGCAATACCGTTGCCGCCCTGAAGCAGTTCGAGGCCTACAGCAAGGAACTGGATGCGGAACTCGGCGCCACGCCCGACGAATCCACCCGAGCGCTTTACGAGCACCTGCATGCCGCAGGGTGCCAGGAAGCAAAGCCACTTATACCGACTATGCCGCCTATGCCGCTCATGCCGGCACAATCAGCGGCTTCGCCGGAACGGCTTCAGGTGACGGTGCTGTACTGCGAACTCAGCACGGCGGAAAGCGACCCGGAAGACCTCGTCGCCATGCTGCGCGCGCCGACACAACACGCCATCGAGATCATTCGGCGCAACGGCGGTTATCACGTTGAAAACCACAGCGCGGGCCTGCTCGCCTATTTCGGCTATCCGCGCCCGATGGAAGATGCCGCCGTACTGGCAGCGCGAACTGCCGTAGCCATTTCACGCGCCACGACGGAACCAATCAGTGCGCCCGTCAGTGTGCGTTTTGGTCTGCACACCGGCCTGATCGTGACCGGAGATAACGCCGCAGTACCGGATGTCGCCGGCCAGATGTCCGGCCTCGCCATCCAGCTTTGCCAGCTGTCCGCACCGGGGCAGATCCATCTGAGCGGCGCGACGCATGCGCTGGTTTCCGGCTATTTCCGCTGCCAGCCAATCGATACGCCATCCTTCAGCAGAATCAATGGCACCAGCAAGGCATTTCTCCTGCAGGAGGAAACCGGCGCGGTCATGCGTCTCGATGCTGCGGCACGGCTGACGCCTCTCGTCGGGCGCATGGATGAACTGGCACGCCTGGAAGCGATCTGGCACCAGCCGGGAGTCCGTGCTGTGCTGCTGCGCGGCGACCCGGGTATCGGAAAATCCCGGCTGGTCCGGCATTTCAAGAAGCTGATCCGAACCCAGCCGGCCATGGTGCGGGAAGTGTACTGCCGCCCGGAATACCAAAGCTCCGCTTTCCATCCACTGTGCGAGTATTTGACGAAAGCCAGCAATTTCACGTCGGCGGACGACGATGAAACCAAGCTGGACAAGCTGGAACGCTATCTTTCGGACCGCTACCCTTCCCTTGTCCAGCAGCTCGTTCCCTTGCTGGCGCGCCTGCTTGCCATCCCCAGCGAGCATCGTTACGCAGCACCTGCATTGCCCCCGCAGCAGGAAAAAGAAGCCGTACTGAGCCTGATGCTGCAAATGCTCCTGCTCGCCGCCAAAGAAGCGCCGCTATTGCTAATCGCGGAAGACCTGCACTGGGCCGATCCTTCGACACTGGATCTGCTGCAAAGGATATTGGACGAGAACAGCAAGACCCCGATATGCCTGTTGCTGACCGCCAGGCCGGAATTCCAGCCCGACTGGCAGGGCAAGATCACGCTGATCGACTTGCCGCCACTTTCCGGCAAGGAGGCAGCGACTCTGATCGGCCTGGTGAATACGGAACAGCGCTTCCCTGCCACGATGGTGGCGCGCATCGTGGCGGCCACCGATGGCGTTCCCCTGTTCATCGAAGAAACAACACGGATGTTCATGACGAAGGAAGGGAGCCAGCCAACCGACGCAGCCATCATTCCAGCCACGCTGCGCGACCTGCTCGCCGCACGCCTCGACCGGCTCTCCGAAGCGAAACGCCTGGTGCAGATCTGCGCCGTGATCGGACGCGAATTCGACAGCGACCTGCTGCATGCGGTAACGCCGCTGAGCGAGGACGACACCGCACGCGCGCTCCATGAACTGGAGGAATCAGGACTGATCAACAGGATGGCAGCATCGGATGTGCCGACGTATCAGTTCCGGCATGCGCTGATTCAAGAGGCCGCCTACCAATCCCAGGCCCGGTCGGCACGGCGCGAAGCGCACCGGAGCATCGCACGCGCGCTCAAAGCCCAGGCAGCGCAATGGATACGGGCGCCGGAAGTGCTGGCGCAGCACTTCTACGAGGCGGGCGATGCATGCGAAGCAATCGAATGGTGGCATAAGGCGGGCACCAGCGCGGCCGGACGCGGCGCAGTGACGGAAGCGACCCAGCACTTCAACCGTGCGCTG
>DATFAZ010000106.1:0-5104 GCA_035254105.1 Noviherbaspirillum sp.
TCCAGCACTTCAACACCGTTGGCTACCACGTCGGCGCGGTAGCCCAGATGTGCGAGCAGCTGCTGCACTACTTTCTGATTAACTGTGTTGTCTTCCGCAACCAGGATATTCAAGGGCAGCGATTCGGCCAGCTTGCCACTCTCGGTACGCGGACGCTGGGCAGCAGCTTGCAAAGGCTGGATACGCATTGCATGCAGCAACGCGTCGAACAATGCGGTCGGCTTGATCGGCTTGTTGAGATAGGCAGCGAACTTCACCTGCGCCATTTTCATGTCGCGCGGCCTGTGCGCAACCGATGTCAGCATAATCAGCGGCAGCGCCTGCGGATCGCGATACTTCCTGATTTCCAGTGCCAGTCCCAGCCCATCCATTTCCGGCATGCTCATGTCGAGAATCGCGACATCGAAGGCGTGACCGTGACGTACCAGGTCAAGCGCCTCGATCGCCGATGCGGCGGCAGAGGGCACCATGCCCCACAGCAACGCCTGCTTGACCAGGATGCGGCGATTGGTGCTGTTGTCGTCAACGATCAGCACGTGCTTGCCGGCCAGCGCGGAAGATCGCTCCTGCAAAAAGCTCTGTGCCAGCTGGGAGCCGGATGCTTCGGCAGCGATGGTGAAAAAAAAGGTCGAACCGCTTCCGACTTCGCTTTCGACCCACATCCTGCCGCCCATGATTTCCGTCAGCCGCTTGCTGATCGCCAGCCCGAGGCCTGTGCCGCCGTACTTGCGCGTCGTCGATGCATCCACCTGCGTGAACGCCTGGAACAACTCCGTCAGCCGCTGCGCCGGGATGCCAATGCCGGTATCCCGGACCGAAAAACGGACTTCATGCCGGTTGTCCTCCAGCGGTTGCGCCGACACCGACACCACGACTTCGCCTCGATGCGTGAACTTGATCGAGTTGGACAGCAGGTTGACAAGAATCTGACGCAGGCGCGTGACATCGCTGACCAGTGCCGCCGGCACGCTATCGTCGATAAAGTACGCGAGATTGATGTTCTTTTCAGCGGCATCCGAAGACAGCAGGTCGAGCGACTCCTCGACGCAGCGGCGCAAATCAAACGGCTGGCGCTCGATTTCCAGCTTACCGATCTCGATCTTCGAATAGTCGAGAATGTCGTTGATGATGGTCAGCAGCACTTCGCTGCTGGCACGGATGGTTTCCGCATAGTCGCGTTGTTCATCGTCGATATGCGTGTTCAACAACAGGCTGGTCATGCCGATCACCGCATTGAGCGGCGTGCGGATCTCGTGGCTCATATTGGCGAGGAACATGCTCTTGGCCTGCATCGCTGCCTCGGCTCTTTCCTTCGCCTGCTCCAGTTCACGTTCGTACGCCTTGCGTGTCGAAATATCACGCAGGATGACGGTATAGATCTGCTGCCCGTCCGCCTCCAGCTTGGAAATTGATGCTTCCGCCGGAAACTCAGTGCCGTCCTTGCGCACCGCGAAGATGGTGCCGCGCTCCGCCATCTTGCGGGCAGTCTGGCCGGACTTGTCGAAACTCTCGATGTGCCGGCCATGCCCCGGGTGATAGCGCGCCGGCAGCAGCAGGTGCAGATGCTGGCCCGTCGCCTCCTCGGCCGACCAGCCGAACACCCGCTCCGCTCCCTGATTGAAGAGGATGATTTTCTGCGCACCATCGATGCAGATGATGGCGTCGTCGGCAATGCCGAGAATGCCGTTGAGCTGCGCGGAGGTGAGGTTCATGGTTTTCGTGGCCGAAGAGTTGTCGGATCAGGCGAACTTCCGGGTAAGCGCTCTCCCCGTTTTCGGGAATTGGGCTGATCTGATCCTGACGTGTCAGATCGTAACATGATGTTACAGTTACTTTCAGTCGATGGAATGGCGCGCTGGTCGAAAGAAAATGATATTTTTCTGACAATTCATTCGTGGGAGCATACGCTGGTTTGCAGTTACTGGATGGCGCGAACGGCAGGCGTAATTTTCACCCTTATTTATCATTGAGTATATGCACAGTATTCCGTGTAAGCCTTTGCTGAGACGGCTCTTGGAGGATTGAGTCAAGGTGCTTATCAGTGTGTCTTGCAATATAAGTCGCCGTTACGCGTAATTTTTATGAAGCCGCTAAAAACAATTAAAGAAACAAATTTCGAGGTTTTTGTAGACGGGGCATGTAATTCCGCAGATACCTTCATGCCTTTGGTCGAGGATTTCGTGGAACAGTTACCTGAGCTAATGCCGGATGTATGGGATATTGTCGAGCCCTTCAAACGCCCGTTCACGGTACAGAATGTCAGAGAAACCATTTCTAGCTGGCCTGGCGCCCAGTTTGATTTTTTCTGGAAGCGGAAAACAGTACCGAAAGCTTGGGGGGTATTTAGTCGTTTAGTTTGGAATGCTCGCGGTGCGCGCCATGCCCATATCCGTATGTATGTAAATTTAAGCAGGGATCTAGAGAAAAGGATTATTACTTATCTAAAGCACACTTCTATTAAATTTGGCGGGCATTACGGTTATTTTGATACTCTGGTGGGCCAGTATCGGGATACTGGATTGAAAAATAAAGCAGCACCTGGGGCAATGGCGATTCATATCCCGTCGCATCAGTTGCAGACCTTCCTGCCCGACATCCTCTGGAGCCAAGTTTTTGGCCCTCCTTATGTCAGGCTGTTTGGTTTGGAAAAACTGCTTAGTGCGCCCGCGTACAGGGTCGAGCAGCTTGGTCCAGAGACGGTATATATCCAGCTCAGCGAAAGTCTGTTCGACATGCACGAACGGTATGAAACTGTTGATGCAATTAGACAGCAAGTCAAAGCTCACTTGGACGACAACATATTTTTCAAGGCAGACAATCCAGAAGGGCATGTCTATCGGACCCCGGATTTCCAGTTTCCGCCCGACCCGAATCCGGTCCCCTTGTATTCGACAGTAATGGCAGCGCGCTCTTCCCGATAAGTTGAACCGTATGGAGGGCAGAACTCCTGCATACACGCCACAGGTGGCCACCTGATTGCCGCTGCATTGGGTGGTGCCGGCGACCGGATCAACATCGTGCCGCAGGCGGCGATGCTCAACCGGGACGAGTGGCAGGATATGGAACGTTTCCTGAAACAGGAGCTCGATGCCGGTAAATCGGTAACGATGAAAATCGAGATCAGTTATCCACCAGGAGGCTGGGTGAGGCCGAGTGAGTTCACCGTCGTAGCTTACATTGATGGAAAACCCAAACCATTCGAGTTTAAACAGTAGGAATGAATAATGAATTCAATTGAAGAGGCTTATTCATCAATTGCGGCAAATATGAAGATCGCTGCTGGCGGCGAGAGCTGGCATAGGCTTGAGCTTCATGCATACATCTTTGCAAACATGGTTCGTAGCGAGTTCATGGTCTCTTTTGCTGATGAAGTTGATGAAACAAAGTACGTGAAGTCCATTATCGGACCTTGTACCTTCATCCGCGACCACCTTCTCCACACTACTGGCCGTCGTATCTGGGGCCTGACCTTTACCCTTTACCCGGACAACAGGTTTGACATCGCATACAACTATGATAAGCCTGCTGATTATGACGACAGCGAAGACCCGATCTCGCTCGCCGAAGTGCAGAAGAGACTTGAAGACAGCGGCATCCAAACAACGGTCGAAGCTTCACTGGACACGCCGGAACCGCGTTTCCTCGCAACAGCACTGGCCCGTCTGCAGACTTGCACGGCCGAGAATAGCCAGCGCTGGGGGCTCGGCACGGAAAGCAGCTGGCACCTCGACATGAACGCTGGCCTCCTGCAACTCAACTTTGCCGATGGTCGCGAGCTGCACTTCCCGGTGCAAGTGATCGGCACCTACAACCGTAGGGACGACACCTTTCTCTGGGGGTGGGATCACCCTTCCGTTCCGGAACCGCTGCGCCGTGCTGCGCAGCATGTGCGCGCTTATGGCGCGCGTGAAGGTTTCGATCGTTTCACCACGCGCACGCTCTCGTGTTCAGAAAATGACGCCTGGGATTTCACTGCCGCCGCCGCACAGCTCGATGGCGTGACCGGCGCTTATCGAGGTGATGCCGGCGGAGCCTGGATATACATGACGTTCAATGCCCGAGTCCTGCAGGCACGGTAAGCCCGGTAGATACCGTCTTATCCGCCAGTCCTATCCATATAAATACTATTTATATCTTTAAAGGAAGAGCATGACTACACCAATTACAAAAGGCGCACATCATATCGGGCTTACCGTGTCAAAACTGGAAGAGAGCGCAAATTTCTTTACCTCCTTGCTTGGCTGGAAAGAAGTGAAGAGAAATGAGGAATATCCAGCCATTTATGTAAGCGATGGCAACATCATGCTTTCTCTCTGGGCAATCAAGGACGAACCATCAATCGCATTCAACAAGAAAAGAAACGTTGGCTTACACCACTTGGCTTTTCGAGTTGAACATGAAGATGCCTTAGACGCAATTCACAAACGCCTCGTAAGCAACGGAACCAGAATTGAGTTTGCACCAGAGCAATTAGGAAAGGGGCCCGCAAAGCACATGATGTGTTGCGAGCCGAGTGGCATTCGAGTGGAATTCATCTGGCCAGGCAACTAAGCGCATAAAGAAAAAGCTACACCATCAGCTCGGACGGGCCAAAGCGCTGTTTCGCGCTGCTTTTACCCCCGGTTACGGCGAACGTTAAGCACCTTAAAGGCAACCGAATGAAGCCACGTATCTCCGTTGTTACCTTAGGTGTCGATGACCTTGAGCGGGCGGTGCAGTTTTACCGTGATGGCCTTGGCTTTGAATCCGAAGGGATTATCAGCAAGGAATTTGAATACGGTGCAGTCGCGTTTTTTAATTTGCAGGCCGGATTAAAGCTAGCCCTTTGGCCGCGCAAGAGCATTGCTCATGACACTGGCCTTGTACCGACCCCGCCATGCGCAACCGGGCTGACCTTGGGACATAACGTTGGCACTAAAGAGGAAGTGGATGCGGTGATGAAGCAAGCGGAGTTGGCCGGTGCAGTTGTAGTCAAGCCGGCTCAATACACTTTTTGGGGCGGCTATGCCGGTTACTTTCAAGACCCAGACAAGCACTTATGGGAGGTAGTGTGGAATCCGCACTTGTTACCGGAGGACGGTTAATCAGCAGGACTATGGACCCA
>DATFAZ010000107.1:0-7620 GCA_035254105.1 Noviherbaspirillum sp.
CCGCTACATCTTGGTCGATGAGTATCAGGATATCGACGATCGCCAATACCGTTTGGTCAGCGCCCTTTCCCGGCGGCGCAGCGAGCAGAGCGAAAAAGATGCCGATCTGTGCATCCTGGCGGTAGGTGACGACGACCAGAACATCTACGAGTGGCGAGGTGGCAGCAATCGTCACATCGAGCGCTTTAGGAACGAGTACGCGGCCGAGATTAGCTATCTCGTGGAAAACTACCGCTCCAGCCGTGCCATCATCAGCGCCTCTAATCAGCTGATCGAGCAGAACACCGGGCGCCTCAAGGCCGAACATCCCATCAGAATCGACAAGCAACGAAGCCAGCTTCCCGCCGGCGGCCGTTGGCAAGCCGAGGACCCGGAACGTGAAGGCGCCGTGCTGCTGCTCCGACTCCCTACTTCCGACCGGGAAAGCGGCAACCTGCAGGCGCAGGCCGTGCTAAGCGAATTGCAGCGTCTGCTCGCACTGGAAGAACGGAGCGACTGGCACGGCTGCGCAATCCTCGTCCGCAGCCACCGCTACCTGTGGCCGGTGCAGGCATGGTGCGAGCACCACGGCGTCCCCTATTTTCTCGCAGCGGATAAGCACAACTGTCTTCCCCTGACTCGCCAGCGTCCTTTCATTCGCTTCATCGCTCATCTCCGCACGCTGCAAGTACCGGCACTGGACTTGACCACTACGCTTGAAGCAGCCCAACAGCAGGCCCCCGATCCTCTCTGGCAGTCATTTTTCCGTACTGCGTTCGAGCAACTCACCGGGGAATACGGCGATTGCCAAATTGCACCAGGAACATTGATTGACTGGCTGTACGACTACGCGCGAGAAATGCGACAACAGCCGAGGCGGGGTCTATTCCTCGGAACGGTGCATTCCGCGAAAGGGCTGGAATTCCGCCATGTCGCCCTGCTAGACGGAGATTGGAGCATGCGGCAGGACCAACGTGATGAAGCGAGACGCCTCTATTATGTGGGGATGACCCGTGCCCAGGAAACCCTGACTCTCTGTGAATTCGGCCCAGGAAACGTCTTTACGGGCTCATTGGGGGGCTTCGCATTAGCCAAAACTTTCAGCGGCAGACAAGACCCGCATCTCGATGTCCAATACCAGACATTGAGTTTGAAGGATATCGATATCGGATTTCCCGGCCGCCAGTCGCTTCGAGCCGATATTCACGAAGCTATCCGCCGCATTGAGCCCGGAGACAGGCTAAGTTTTACGCTGGAGGGCGACCGCTACGTAATTCGCAGTCTTTCCGGTGAGCTCCTTGGACGTACGTCCAAGTCTTTCAGACTTGAGGTTACCTCAGAAGAATGTCAAACGGTAAGCATTATCATTCGATATGCCGAAGATACGGATCCAGCCTACCGGGAGTCCGTCAAGTGCGAACAGTGGGAAATCGTAGTACCCCGATTGAAGGGGCGAGCATTTAGGGTTAAGCAATTAATAGCTTGACCGAATTCGTCTACCCGGCATGGGCGCGGGCTGAACGTGTAGTCCCAGGCTATGCAGACATCAGGCGGCGTGATTTTCATCCTTGCCATTTTCTCATTCGTCTTCCACAACTTTTGCCGCCGACAAGCGCGCAAGCAGCCAGACCGCGATCGTGCTCGAACTCGCATGCGGCAATGTCCATGTTGGTGGGCAACGAAAAACTCCCCTGCCATCGGCCGCGCCGGCACTTCCGGCGGGCACGTTTTCCGGGAAATGCGGCCATTTTTACCGTGCAGTCCGTGACGTACCTGCGACGTCATCCCTTACGTTTTCAGCGCGATCCGCATGGCACCGCAGAACCAGAGGTAAGCCCTCGTCCCTGCAAGGCCAGTCCCGGCGCGCAGCTGCGCCGGGCCAGGTGTTTTTAGACATCACGTTGACCATCATTTAGACATTTATCTGGTGCGCTTGCCTTTGCGCTCACTCTGTCGTTGCAGGCCGAGGGGTCAGGCGATAACGCTGCCTGGTACTGCGAGGCGTGTCCGGCAGGGTCATTTCCAGGTAGTCCGCTTCAATGGCCGACGCCAGGTATGCCTTGCGAAAAGGCTCTGCATTCCTGAGTCCCATCGCCGCCTGCAGGGCAGATCTGTGCATATCACCCTGCACTACCTGCAGCGGGGCTACGACATCCGCGGTGACATCCATGGCGACATCCGTGGTCGACTGCTCCGCCAGAGGGTGCACTAGCAATGTAATTTATCCACCGCGAAGCACACTAAACCGTCGGAAAATTTCTATTGGCATTGGTTGCTTCAACTGCCATGTAATGGAAATAGGTCGATCCCCTTCATAGTGCATAAGCACAACCGGCCCCAGAGCGACGTAAGCGCTGTCCTGATCCTCACGAACAAACAATTGAAAGCGCCAACCGTTTTCTCGACTATCAAGATAGCGGCGGCCAGTCGCGTTATCCAAGCCTGCTCGATTTTGGGTTTGCCAATGAAAACGCTCAGGACTGATGGCGTAGTCATGGTACTGCACGCGCTCAGAAAATCCTTCTCGCTTATCTAAAGTGACAAACATCAATTCGATTTTCTGATCCATAAGGAGCAGGCATCCCTCATTAAACATAGGTCGGCTAGAAGGCGTCAGGTGTCCGACGGCCGCCTGTATCTCTCGTCGTCCGTATCTTGCATGGAGAGTAAGCGGCCAACTGGAGGGGGCGTCAGGCAATGGATGGGAACTGATCGACGTTTCGTCTTCAAGCCAATCAATCATCTCGATTAGCTCATCGCGCAAGGCAGGATGCGCATCCATCAACTGCACAAAACCAGTGGGGTCAATGAGATCCTCTCGCTTATCGAGCAACTGGTACGCGAGCATCTGTACACGAGACGAATCGATCTCGCCGGTGGTGAGGACGGTAGTCCATGCGCTGAGAGCATCCGGATCGTTGACATGCAACACCCGCCCCAGACTGCGGGAAAGTTCTTCTTCACGCGGGCCAGCCGCCGGCACCGACAAGCCAACATCACGCTTATAGCTTGACCACGAACGTCGATTCGCGTAAACGTCAGCAATATCCAATTGATTCTCGCGCAAGAATTCTTTCAATCGAAGCGGCCGGCCGGCGCGCAGAGCCGCCCACGAAGCAATCTCTTTACGTAGACGAACAGCATTCAAATTGAGTGCCGCGCGTAAGCTTGAAAGTACTCGCTCGCGGGCCACGCGATCAAACTGTATATGGCAACCAGTTGGCAAAAGCCCGAAGCCATTTTCAACGGAGTCTTTCAGCTGAGATCGTGATAAGCCTGTAATTGTTCTTAGCAACGTATCGAAGCGGAATTCTTCACTATATTGCCCGACAAAATCGAGTACAAGGCAACTATCCTTGCCATCCGAAAGTCGCAAGCCACGACCAATTTGCTGTTGAAAAATAACCGGGCTTTGCGTGGGGCGCAAAAGCAGCAATGTATTGACCTCGGGAATATCAACGCCTTCATTGAACAGATCGCAGGTACAAATCAGTTTGATCTCGCCGGAACGCAAACCGCGTATTGCGCTTTCACGCTCCTCGCTCGTATTACTGCCCGTAAGACTTCGCGCCGGCAGACCGGAGGTTTCAAACCAGTTCGCCATGTATTTGGCATGCCGGACGCTGACACAAAATGCGATGCCTTTCAGTCGCGCCAAATCCGAGACATACTGTTGTAACGCATTGACGATCGTTCGACTACGGACATCATTGCTTGATATAAGGACATCGAGTTGTGCGGTTTCCTCCGCACGATTCCATCTTATCTGTGACAAATCCGAGTCGTCGGCGGTAGCGTAGTACTCAAATGGCGCAACCAGCTGCTGATCGAGCGCATCCCACAACCGGAGCGACACGGCAGGGGAACCGTCAGGCCGGGTATCGAAATACTCATTGAGGCTTCTCCCATCCGCACGCTCTGGTGTCGCCGTCAACCCAAGCAAAAGATGGGGGCGAATCCCTCGCACAAACTGGTCAAACGAATTTGCTGGTATGTGATGCGCCTCATCGATAATCACGACGCGCCAGTGGTCCGCTCCCAAATCTGCCACCAGCTTGCGACCATGCACGGTGTTGATTGTTGCAAACAAGTGCTGGTATTGCGTGGGCTCATTTTGACCATCGAGCAGCTCCCCAAAACCGGGGTCGCGTAGCACTTGCCGAAATGTTGCGAGCGCTTGCTTCAAAATCTGTATGCGATGCGCAATGAACAGCAAACGTGGTGGACTACCTTCTTCACGGGCAAGACGCTGATAATCAAATGCCGCCACGACAGTCTTGCCTGTACCCGTGGCAGCCACCAGCAGATTGCGACGGCGTCCATGACGACGTTCAGTGGCAAGACGTTCAAGCATCTCAAGCTGATACGCTTTCGGACGAAGCTCAAACCACGTATGGATCGCAATCGGCTCACCTTCGCCTTGTCTTCTTGCTCGTGGGTCGCGTCTTTGTTCGCGCAATGCGTTTTCAAGGGATTGACGTTGCAGCTCATTGCCCGGATCGTAAGACTGGAACTCAGGGTCGTTCCACAGCGTCTCGAAATGTGCGCCCGCAGCCGAAAACAGGTCGGCATCCGCTGCCTGCGTAATCTTGACCGTCCATTCGATTCCACCGATCAAGGCGGATTCCGACAAATTGGCGCTACCCACAAAGGCAGTTCCAAATCCTGTATCCCGATGGAATATCCAGGCTTTAGCATGGAGACGACTGCGTCGCCCATCCAGTGATATACGCAGGTCCACACCCGGCAGTTCGGCAAGGGCGTTCACCGCGCGCGCCTCGGTCGCGCCAATATAGGTCGTCGTCAGGATGCGAAAGCAAGTACGAGGCGATCCTTGTGCATCAAGCGCTGTGACCTGCTTAAGCACATCCATCAATTTGCGCACACCACTCCAGGTGATGAAGCTGACCAGAATGTCGACACGATCTACTGTTGCCAGCTCCGCGCGCAGCTCACTCAACAGAGAGGGATCAGTGCGTGCAGAGGTGAATATCCACGGGCGCCTCAGTCCTGTCAAAGGCAGTACCGGCGGTGCATTCGGCGGATGTACTGCTCTCAACACTCGCAGCGGCTCTGCAGGTATACGTGGAGCGGATGCCCCCTTGGTTTGTAGCCGCGCTTCACGCAACAAGTGAGCGATCAACTTTAACTCGGCTCGCGCTTGCTCGGCTTTGCCTTCGGACGCAGTTGCAACCTCATCGAGAAGTTCGGGTAAGCGGGAGGCGACTTCATGAATCAAATGCTCGCGGCGCTGCACTTCCGATGGCGCATCGATAAGCGCCTGACGTGTCTCAACCAAAGTATTCAACTGAACCGCTTCATCAGCATAGACAAGCCGCTCATAAAGCCCCTGGGGCAGAATTTCACCTTTCGGTCCTTGACTGTTCATTGCTGAATCCTTTGCGTGACGCCAAGCAAGAATGGCGGATGAGAAATAGGGTGGCGTCAACTTTCGGACGGGAAATTACACTGAAGAAAATACTAACATGCGGACCTCACGCCCTGCCCATGGGCCTCCTCTGAAACTCCCGCCGTACCCCGTTCCAACCTGTAAAAGTACGACAAGATCGCGCTATAATGCATGAAATTTCAACGACATTTCATTCTCTGCATGACTGCGGTAGCCCATTCCAATCTGCAATCCAAGCCCCACGCCGAGTTGGTCAGCCGCCTTCGTGCCGGGCGTGTATACCGGCGTGAAGAGCTGAGCGCGTGGTCACGCAGTGTTGACCGCGATCTTCAGCAACTGGTGGGGGGCGGATTCCTGCAAAAGCTGGCGCAAGGGCTGTATTACGCTCCCAGGCAATCCACCTTTGGTGCCCTCCCCCCCGACGATGATGAAGTGGTTGGCGCCTTCCTGCGTGATTCCGATTTTCTGATCTTCAGCCCGAATGCCTACAACTCCCTCGGCGTCGGCACCACCCAGCTCTACAACACGACGTGGGTGTACAACCACAAGCGGCACGGCACATTCCGGTTGGGCAATCGATCCTATGAATTCCGCAGCAAGCAGAAATTCCCTCGCACTGTGACGCCGGAATTTCTGCTGGTCGACCTGCTGAATAATCTGAACATGCTGGCAGAAGACAAGGACCTTCTGCTGGGACGGGTGCGCAGCCGTTTTGCCGACATGGATCGGAAACGCCTAAAAAAAGCCCTGGCCGCTTACGGTTCGGTTGCAACCCGCAAGCTCACGCGAGACTGGCTGCGTGACTAAGAAAATTCCCTTCCTGCATGAACGCGACGATTTCGCCGACCTGCTGCGCGTCGTCGCCGACAGGCTGTCGATCGAACCCGTGCTGGTTGAAAAGGACTATTGGCTGATGCATTGCCTGTGGGGATTGCAGCAGCCGATGGGCAACGAGGCCCGTTTGCACTTCGAACTCAAGGGCGGCACTTCGCTTTCGAAGGGGTTTCGCATCATCGACCGCTTTTCGGAAGATATCGACATCCGCATCGAACCACCGGCGGAACTGGATGTGAAAGCCGGCAAGAACCAGGACAAACCGGCCCATGTCGCATCGCGCGGCCGGTTTTATGACTGGCTCGCAGAGATCATCCGGATTCCAGGCATTGAGGCGGTGCAGCGCGATACCGAATTCGATGACGCCAAGCTGCGCAGTGCCGGCATTCGCCTGATTTATCCCACACGGTTTGCATCCCTGGCGGGCGTCAAGCCGGGTATTCTGCTTGAACTGGGTTTTGACGATACGGCACCGAACGTACCTTGCACGATTTCATCCTGGGCCTGGAATGCGGCGGCATCGAGCAACGTGGCGACCATCGACAATCGCGCCATCGACATCCCCTGCTACAGCCCCGCCTATACGCTGGTGGAAAAACTGCAGACAATCTCAACCAAGTTTCGGCTGCAGCAGGCGCATGGCGGATTCCCTCGCAATTTTCTGCGCCATTATTACGACGTCTATTGCCTGCTTGATGATCCATCGGTGCAGAAGTTCATCGGCACGCCGGAATACGCGAAACGCAAGATGCAACGCTTCCGTGCGGGCGATAACCTCGACATTGCAAGCAATGACGCGTTTGCATTATCGGATCCGGCAACACGGACCTTGTTTGAGGCCGAATACCTGAAGACCGCAGCGCTCTACTTCAAGGGGCAAATTCCACTGGCCGATATCCTGGAACGCCTCAAGAAAAATCTGAGCAGGCTTTAGCTCGCATGTCTTCTGCCGACCAACAGGCTCTAACGCCGACCTGTTCCCATGCCGCCACCTGTTTCTCGGCGTAGCCGATCAGCCCGTCTGGTCGTACTCGACATTCGTATCAACGCCGGCACTAGTCAGGCAAGCTACCGGGGAAGTTGAGAGGCTGCTATTCTGGACAGCGAGAAGTCTCGGCGCCGGCACTCATCGGCGCGAGGGCCGAGGCAGACCGCAAACCTTTTTGACGGTATCAGTGACGGTATTTCTGATTTTCAAAAACGGCAGACCGTTCATTCATGCTGGTTTTCACGATCTGTTCAAGTCCACCTATCAAACCACCAGAATTTCCCTGCACAAGGGTGACGAAAACAAGCCGACCATCTGGTCGGCTTTTTCGTTTGCGCCGCCAAAAAACCGGAGCGCCGTGTCACGGACCATTTCAGGGAAAAGTTCGGCTGAGAGGGGAAGCGGCGCA
>DATFAZ010000108.1:0-3192 GCA_035254105.1 Noviherbaspirillum sp.
ACGAAATATTGTTACGATTTGGAAATAATGTGCAAGCTTCATCTGTCTGGTGCAATACGACTATCCAATTCCAAACTGTTGTTCCGAATACGACATCTATATAAGGATCAACGGCCGCAATAATAGATTCTTGATCCTTCAGCGCCACTCTTTAGTCGTGCTGCCGGGCCCGACGTTACAGTGATTTCGCAAGAACATGCATGTGCGCGAAGGGCCAACATTAACCCCTTCTAGTTTCTGCCCCAAGGCATCAGGATCGCCTGTTCTGTATAGAAATAGCAGCATAAAGCGTGCCTGTCGCTTTATGGCTTGCCCCAATAGGTGCGTGCGCGCTCCGTCAAAATACCTATGGAAGAGGGAGGGGAATCAACGATAATGTTGCCGATCAGCAGTTTTATCATGCACCGCAGTGCAGCAAAACGTGTAAAAATTACGCACTGCGACGAAGAATCGGTAGGTGCTTGACGAATGTGTCGCCTAATCGATTGTCTTTGTGATCAATAAATTATTGCCTGGCTCCAGACCTTCTCCGCATGGTTTTCAGTCGATACAACCGGTGCATTACTGCATGGATAGCTTGCTTTGCTATCCTTGTGGCTGTGCTCGCGCCATCGATTTCCCATGCGCTGAATGCGTCCGTAAAGGGGCGTTTTTTGGCTTCCAGCGAGATTTGTTCGGTAGCTGGCGGCAAGTCGCACAAAGCTGGTAGCGCCCACCATCACTCCGCCCCGGCGAAAGACGGGATGCACTTCGAGCATTGTCCGTTCTGCTTTACACATGCGGCTGCCTGGGGCTTGCCGCCATCGGGCGAGATAGTTATTCCGCTCGTGATGGCGTCGGCTGCTTATCCGAGCCTCTTCTTCCATTCTCCTCGCCCATTATTCGCTTGGGCATCGGCGCAGCCACGCGCTCCGCCCTTCGTTTCCTGAATATTTTCCGGCATAGGCATGGCTGACGTTCAGCCTTGCTGACAGTGTTATTTGGCCAGCCCGAGTGTGCATCCGGGTTGCCGCTGATCGCGCCATTCGCGATGCGGCCGGCCGCATTTAAAGAAAACGAAGGAACGAAATGAAGAATTCGATGGGCAAAAAGCATGCGCCTCTGGTGGCGGTGCTCGCCTTGTTCAGCGCGGACTACGCGCTGGCACAGCAAGCGCAGGAAGAAAGAAGGCTGGACGCGGTTGTGGTCTCGGCCAGTCGCAGCCAGGCAAAAGTCGAGGAAATGCCGCTGCACTCGACCATCGTCTCGCAGGAAGACATCAAGAAATCACCTGCTACCACGCTTGATCAATTGCTGCGCAACGTGCCAGGCATGAACTTCACGGGCGTGCCGGCAGCCTTGTCGGACCCCACCGCACATCAAACCAAGATGCGCGGCCTGGGCAATGCCAAGGTGCTGGTATTGCTGGATGGCATACCGATTCATGACCCGTTCTACCTCACGACCCAATGGTTCAAGATTCCGCTCTCCAATATCGAACGCGTAGAGATCATTCGTGGCGGAAACTCCAGCCTGTGGGGAAACATGGCCGTGGCCGGCGTCGTCAATATCGTCACCAAGCGGGCCAAGGACAATGCGGGCGAGGTATCGGCAAGCATTGGCACACAAGGCACCATGAATGTTGCATTGAGCAAGAACATTGCGCTCTCGGACGCGCTCAGCTTCAACCTTGCCGCCGATTTTTCCCACACCGACGGATACCAGACGACTCCGGCCGAATTCCTGTACCGCTTTCCACAAAAGCAGCCGGTGACGAGCGAAAACAAGAATATACGCCTCACAACCTACTTCAAGCCTTCCGCCGACTTGAGCGGCTATCTGCGACTGGGCTATCACGTGCAGGATCAGGACATCAGCTACCAGTTTGGCAATAACCTGCAGAAAAGCCCGGACCTCGCGGCCAGCGTCACCAAGACGTTCGACGATCGCGCCAGCCTGCAAGCGAATGCCTGGGCGCAGTATGTGAATTTCCAGAAATTCAACGGGAACACCTGCTATTACCAGGGCGGCACAGACTGCCTGATCTACACCAACGCCAAACTGACTCTAGACAAGGTCAACAGCAACGTGGTGCAGTTCTATACGCAGCAAGGCGACCAGGGCTACCGCGAGCAGGGAAGCTCGCTCATCTATTCGAAGAACCTGCGGGCGGCGCTCTACAGTTTCCAGGTCGGTGCGGATTACCGGCGTCTGTCAGCACAGGATACCGAGTGGTTCTACAAAACACCGACCAATCCAATGCTGCCGCAAGGAAAATTCGACAACAGCACCCATGGCGAAGGTACACAAACCTTCCAAGGCTTGTTCGCGCAAGCGAAGATCGCACCGCTCGATGCCCTCGACATCACCGTCAGTGGACGCTATGACGCCTATCGCATCGACGATCGCACCAATACCCGTACGCTCGCGTCAGGAGCCACGACTGGCGGCGCACTGCCCGCATCGACCAAGTCTGCCTTCAATCCGAGCCTCGCGGTACGCTACGACCTGAACGACCGGATCTCGCTGCGCGGCGCCACCTACAAGGCATTCCGTGCGCCGGGCTTCAACAACCTGACGCGCACCTTTGGTATCGACAGCAATACCACGATCGCCAATCCCGACTTGATTCCGGAAGACTTGCGCGGCTGGGAGCTGGGGAGCGATTACCGTAAGGGCGGGTTTTCCGCCGGTGCGACCTATTTCCTCTACAACATCAGCAACATGATCGCGACCTATACGGTGAAGCCCGCCAATGCGCCAGCTCAGGTTCAGACCATTTGCGGCTTTGATTTGTCTAACTGCGTCAGTTCTGCCGTACCTTCGGTGAAGTACTACACGAACGACCAGGATGGCCAGTCGCATGGCGTGGAGCTGGTCGCCAACTGGGAAGTGCTCCACAACCTGACGCTCAACGGCTTCTACACCCGCACCGAGACTTACCTGACGCGCCGCGGAACGGTCGTGACCGACCCCCTGGGCGTGCAGCTGACGGGCGTGCCGAAGAATGTGGCTTCGCTCGGCGCTACCTGGAAGCCCCGGGAAAAGCTGCAGACGTACGCCGAACTGCGCTACATTGGTCCGATGCTGCTCGATACCACCAGCAACAACGCGACGACGCGCTTTGAGCAGGGAGGCAACACGATCGTCAATGCCAGCGCCAGCTATGCCTGGAGCAAGACCGTGGAAGTGTTTGGCAACGTGGTGAACCTG